>REDD01000300.1 GCA_007693725.1 Phycisphaeraceae bacterium | reverse complement strand
GCGGCGGAGCGGAGAGGGCGGCATCCCACTTCATGGTGCCGCAGATGTGGATGCGCTCGTCGGGGACGCCCATGAGGCGGAAGCGGTCGGCGTAGTCGGCATCCTGAACAGCAGCGAAGGTGAGTGAACGGAAGTGGCGCGCGATGAAGGGGCGGAGTTTGCGGTAGCCCTTGAAGGAACGAGCGGAGAGGCGGCCGTTGACGACGGCGACTGGGATGTCGCGACTCTTGCAGGCCTCGATGAAGTGGGGCCAGAGTTCGAGTTCGGCGAGGGCAACGGCGTCGGGGTTGACGGCGTCGATGAATCGGCGGACGGCCCACGAAGCATCGAGGGGGTAGCGGACGATGGGAATGCGGTCGGCGTGGAGGGCGCGGGCGCGGGCGATGCCGGTGTCGGTGGTGACGGAGAGGATGATGTCTGCGGTCGGGGCGAGGCGTTCGATGAGGGGGCGCGTGAGGTTGACCTCGCCGACAGAGACGGCGTGGAGGAGCAGACGCGGGCGGGATGTGGGCGCGGGAAGGGGGTCGATCTTGCCGAAGCGGTGTCCCCAGTCGGAGCGTGCCTTGCGCATCCACCACGGGGCGGTGACTGCTGCGACGAGTGTGTAGAGGGCGTCGAGTGCGAGACCCATTTGATGAGGATCGTGTCTGGCGAATCGTGGAAGTGGGCGCGCTCGGATTCGAACCGAGGACCTACCGCGTGTAAGGCGGTTGCTCTCGCCGCTGAGCTACGCGCCCGAGGGGAATTCCGGGAAGAGTGTAGCGTAGAGCGGGCTCGGGGCGGCACCGGGGGAGGTCGGGCGCGGTAGTCTGTGCGGAGAGACCACCTGCAATGGAAAGGGGATCTGGCGATGTCGTATGTGCGTGATTTTCTCGGCTGGGCGAAGGAGAAGAATCCGAACGAGCCGGAGTTCCTGCAGGCGGTGACGGAGGTGGCCGAGACGCTGGAGCCGGTGTTCGAGCGGCATCCGGAGTGGGCGGAGGATCGGGTGCTGGAACGGCTGAGCGAGCCGGAGCGGGCGGTTTCGTTCCGGGTGTCGTGGCTGGATGATTCGCAGCGGGTGCGGGTGAACCGCGGGTACCGGGTGCAGTTCAGCAGTGCGATCGGGCCGTACAAGGGGGGCATGCGGTTTCACCCGACGGTGAATCTGAGCGTCCTGAAGTTTCTGGGGTTCGAGCAGATCTTCAAGAACTCGCTGACGGGGCAGGCGATCGGCGGCGGGAAGGGCGGGAGCGACTTCGATCCGAAGGGGAAGAGCGAGTCGGAGGTGATGCGGTTCTGCCAGGCGCTCATGTGCGAACTGTGGCGTCACCTGGGGCCGGACACGGATGTGCCCGCGGGTGATATCGGGGTGGGGTCGCGCGAGGTGGGCTTCATGTACGGGATGGACAAGAAGCTGCGGAATGCGTGGACGGGGGTGTTCACGGGGAAGGATCCGGCTTCGGGCGGCTCGCTGATTCGTCCGGAGGCGACGGGGTATGGGGTGGTGTACTTCGCTTCGGAGATGATGGAGGCGCATGGGGAGAGTCTGGAAGGGAAGCGGTGTGTGGTGTCCGGTTCGGGGAATGTGGCGCAGTACACGGTGGAGAAGCTGATCGAGATCGGGGCCAAGCCCGTGACGATGTCGGACTCGGGGGGGTTCATCCATGATCCGGACGGGATCACACGCGAAAAGCTCGATTGGGTGAAGGAGTTGAAGAACGAGCGGCGCGGTCGGATTTCGGAGTATGCGGAGAAGTACAAGGGTATGGAGTACACGGAGACGGGTGGAGATTCGGGCGTGACCGGGCCGTGGGAACTGGAGTGCTACGGCGTGTTTCCGTGTGCGACGCAGAATGAACTGGACGAGAAATCAGCGAAGCGGATGGTCGAGAGCGGGGTTCGGCTGGTCGCTGAGGGCGCGAACATGCCGTCGACGAACGAAGCGATCAAGGTGATGCAGGATGCGGGCGTGCTGTTCGGACCTGCGAAGGCGGCCAACGCGGGGGGTGTGGCGGTATCGGCGCTGGAGATGGCGCAGAACAGTCAGCGGCAGGCGTGGACGCGCGAAGTGGTGGATGCGCGGTTGCAGGACATCATGAAGCGGATTTTCGGGGCGTGCTGCGAAGCGGCGGAGAAGTACGGCAAGAAAGAGGACTACCTCTCGGGCGCGAACATCGCGGGCTTTGAGAAGGTTGCGCAGGCGATGCGTTTTCAGGGGGTGCTGTGAATCAAGCGGGTCCGAAGGAGCATGGGAAGCGTCTGGTGATTCGCGTGCCGGCGCGCCGGGCGGTGGCGCTGGAGACGACGCTGCTGGTGCATGGGGTGCCGAACGATGCAGCGTTGGGGTTGCACCGTGACTTGTGCGGGATTGTCGCGGAAGAGGGGGCGACGCCCGCGCTTGTCGGGGTGGTCGGCGGGGTGGCAACGGTCGGCATGACCGAAGAGGAACTCGGGGTCATGCTCGCACAGGGGAAGTCGGTCGCGAAAGCGAATACCGCGAATCTGGGCGTGCTGTGTCACTGGGGAGCGCATGCCGCGACGACGGTCAGCGCGACGATGGAACTGGCGACCGGCGCGGGTGTCTCGGTCTTCGCCACGGGCGGCCTGGGAGGCGTGCATCGGGAGTATGGGTGCCAACTGGATGTGAGCAGCGACCTCGCGGCGTTCACGCGATTCCCGATGTGCGTCGTGGCGAGCGGCGTGAAGGGGATTCTGGATGTGAAAGCAACGCGCGAGGCGCTGGAGACCCTGGGTGTGCCGGTGATCGGCTACCAGACGGATGATTTCCCGGCGTTCTATCAGCGGTCGAGCGGGATGAGCGTCGATGCTCGGATGGATGATGTGGACTCATTGGCGCATTTCGTGCGGAGCGAGCTTGCGCGGAGTGGGCGGGGTGTGCTGGTGTGCCAGGCGATCCCCGAGTCGGAGGAGATCCCCCAGGACGATTTCGATCTGTGGCTGGAGACGGCCGAGGAAGAAGCGGAGGATCAGGGGATTATCGGACGCGGTGTGACTCCGTTCGTGCTCGGGCGGTTGCATGAAATCTCGCGGGGGCGAACGCTGCGTGCGAACTTGGCGTTGGTGCGTGAGAACGCGCGCCTCGCCGGGAGGATCGCGTCTCGGATGTGAGCGCAGAAAAACGCCGCCACAGAGTGGGCGGCGCGGGGAAGAATCACAGGATGTCATGGGAGGTCAGCGGGGAACGCCCGATCCGCAGGTGGGTGTCTCGCCGTCGAGAATGGCCAGGAGATAGGCGGTTGCCTGTCCGATGCCATCCTTCTGTCCGGCGTAACGAACCAGCGCTTCGTGCGCCTTGCCGGATGAGAGGAGTTCGAGGCGGCACTGGAAGGCGTTCTGGTTGTTCTCGGTGAGCCCTCGTGCGAATTCGGCGGCGAAGACCTGCGTGATGAGGCCGGAGCGCAGGGCCTTGTTCGAGTAGGAGAGCTTGGCGAAGTCGGGGTCAACGATGACAGTATTCGTGCCGTCCATCGCTTCGGCGAGTTGGATGGGCGATGCGGCGGAAGCTCCGTCGTTCCGTGACGCGAGGCCGAGGAGATTCGCCGCTTCGAGGGAATCGAAGCGCATGAGGTGCGGATCGCCGGGCGTGCCCTTGGCATCGACATTGATGACGATTGCGCCGGACTCGAAGAATCGTCCACCGGAGCCGCCGAAGTCGAGCGTGCCCGCGATGACGAGTGAACCATCGACGAATGCACTGCCGCGGATGTCGAGGAGTTGATTGGGCGCGTTGGTGGTGTAGAAGGTGCCTGCGGTGGTGGCCGCAGTGGTGTTGAAATCACCTGCGAATCCCCACCACGAGTTCTTGATGAATGTGTTGCGGGGATCGAACGCGTAGATGGAGGTTGTAGCCATCGGATTGAGGTGGCCGCTGGTCTGGCTGAAATCGACACCTTGGAAGGAGCCGATCAGATAGACCTCACCACGACCGGGAGCCGCGGCGATGGCATCGAGACGATCCCAGCCGAGGCGTGCGACTGTTTCGATCTGGCCGTGGTACGAGCCCCCGCTGCCGGAGGTGTCGTAGATGAGCCGGACAAGATCGGAATCAAGCGTGGTTGCGTAGTCGCTGGATGCGAAGGTGGCGATGTCGGTCAGAAGCCGCCCGTTGATCTCGGGATTTCCGATGGAGGCGTCGGCGAATTTGCCGATGAGCCGCCACTGCGGATTGCGCGCGGAGAGATCGATTTCGTAGACCTCGTTGTAGGCGAAGGTGGTGCCGGCTTCGCCGCCCTGGAATGCATCGCCGCCGCGGAGCAGTCGCACCACCTGGCCGTTCTGCTGCGTGGTGATGCCGCCACGATCGACCGGGAAGTCGAAGTTGTAGACGAGGGAGGGCTGGAGGATCTGTGTGGAATCGAAGCGACGGAGGTCTCGCTCGTTGAGGTTCGCGAAGGAGCCGCCGCTGTCGGCCTGGGAGTAGGTGAGGTGGGAGAAGATGACATCGAGGCCGGGGCCGGTGATTGAAGATGCGGGGTGACCGGGAGGTAGTTCGCTGCGGAGATCGTGGGTCGCGCGACCGATGCCGCTGGTCTTGTTTGCGTTGTCTGCGAGTGCGCCGGGGATGGCATCGAAGGTGTCGGTGTAGAAGGCCGCGCCGGGGTCGAGCGAAGTATCGAGGAAGTGGAGGGCGTACATCGCGGAGAGCGGCGTCACGCCGTTGACCGCCTGCGGGCTGTAGGCGAGTGTCGCAAACAGCGCATCAATGGATGTCGTGTCGATGCCCCCGGCCGGGTTGCTGAGAGGCACGGAGGGGGCGATCTGTGTCCCGCTGACGCCGGCGAGTCCGAAGACCGCTCGCTGGAGTTCATCGTTGTCGAAGTCGAGGGAGAGCACGATCGGGTTGCCGTTTGCATCTCGCTCGTTGGGATCGAGCGTGATGAAGAAACGAGCGAAGCCCTCGGGAGCGCCCTCGCCCCAGAAGTAGCCGCGTCCTGTCAGGACGAGGACGCCATCGTTCCAGCCCATGCCGTCGTACTGCACGCCCTCGGCGCCGATGTCGGAGAAGAAGAGCGGTGCATCGTCGAGCTTGGGACGGAAGAGAACCTGGGAGACATACTTGGTGCGGGGGTCATACTCGAAGATGTTGAAGCCCCAGAAATCAGTGCCGTAGGCGAAGGCGTCGCGCCACGGCGTCATGGGTGCGGTCTTGCCGGAACCGGCGTAGTGGTAGTCGTACACGCTGGCGAAGGCATCGGGACCCGCGAGGAAGATGGTGCCGCGCGAGTTCACACCTTCGAGGGTGGTCGGCTTGAAGAGACGCGGGAAGCGCATCGTGGCCTGGAATGTCTGCTGCTGGATGTTCAGCGAGAGCAGCTCTCCGATGCGATCCGGTGAGAAATATCCGCCGGACTTCTCGCCGTTGTCGTCGAGGAGGGGGTAGTACATCGTGTAGAAGTCGTTGCCGAGGAGCGCGAGGCCGCGGAACGGCACAGCGCCTTGAACGGGGAGTCCTTCGATCTCGTCGAGGAAGTCCGCGAGGAGCGTAAAGGAGCCGTCGGCAAAGTAGGAGAACGATCCATCGGGGTTTGGCGTCTCGCTCGGACGGAGCGTGAGCACATAGAGCTCGTTGTAGCCCAGCGGTCCGCCGAAGAACCCGGCGGTATCGCTGCCGCCGTGCAGGAAGTAGACACGGACGGAGCCGTCTTCCATTTCCTGTGCGGCGAGACCGCCGATGTCGGTGCCGATGGTGAAGGGCAGATTGGCCATCGTGCCTTCGGTGGCGGTGGCGAGATCGCGCAGACGCAGTTCGTTGCGCGCACCATCGGCCAAGAGCAGCCCCTCAAAGACGGGGGATGGAGGCGCCGGTGGCACGGGAGGTGGTGGCGGCGATGGCGGTGGCGGCGGTGGAGGAGGTGGCCCCTCCGGGGGCGGGGGAGGCGGTGGTGGTGGCGGAGGCGGTGGGCCTTCCGGGGGAGGAGGGGGCGGCGGTGGTGGTGGTGGTGGTGGAGAAGGAGGACGATCCTCAGGATCGAAGGGGTCGGACCGCGGCAGCGACGGCGAATCGACACCGGCGCCCTCGTCAAGCCCCTGACCGACGGTGCGAGCGATGAACTTGAGCTCATCCTGCTCGCGTGCTTCCTTGGCCACGAACATCTGAGTCTTGGCTTCGCGGTTCTTCGCGGGGTTCTTGTTTTCGGAGTCGGTCTCGTGATCCTCGGTGATGATGATCTCGGTGCTCGTCTGATTGTTGTAGAGCACATCGAAGCGACCGAGATTCTCGACATGTCCGGCGGAGCGAAGTCGGTAGCCCGACTGCTCGAAGTCGCCCTTGGTACCTTTGACAGCGAGGGTCGCCTCGGGTGCAACGACCTTGACATCGTTGTCGAAGTCCTCGCGGGTGACATCGAAGTTGATGCGGCCGTAATCGAGGCGGAGGGTCGTGACATCGACGCCGCTGTCGTTGAGCGCCTGGAGGAGGGAGACCCGTCCGAGCCGATCGATGGTGATGACCTGGCCCTGCCCGATGCGGAGCACGATGCCGGAACGGAGGCCGGTCTGGAACTCGGCCGAAGCAGGGAGGGTCATGCCGATGGAGGGCGTAGCCCACTCGGCATCCGGACCGGTGCGGACGCGAACAACCCCCTGGAATCGGACAACGGTTGCGAAATTGGCACGCGCACCGTTCTGCACCGGCTCGGCCTTGCCGGCTTGCTCGGCGACGGTCGTCGGCGAGAGCTGGGCGGGCTGCTGGGCGTTGCGGGCGGGGTCGTCACTCTGGGCTAGGGCAGTGTTGAGCAAGCCCAGCGTGAAGGAGGTGACGAAAAGAGGGATGGTCGATCGCGTCTCGCGGTTCACGGAGCGCTCCAGTGGTCAGGTCTTCGGATCACAAATTCAGACACGGCAAATGGTTGTGCCGATGATAACAGGTTGCCTCAAGTGTCCGGGCGGTCAACCCAAGAGGCAAACTGGAGCACATAGAGCGCGTGGTTTATTCGGATTGTCGGGGAGGCGGTCCGATAACGAGCCACAATCAGCGGTGTGATCTGGCGTGCGTTACGCTGTCTGCGGTGTGGGTACCCGGGGGAGATCAGCCCGCGTCTGCGGGTTGGTCGGAATTTTCCGCTGCCTGTCGGCGGGCATCCCGGATGGTGCGGTAGTCCTGGGCCTTGCCGAAGACCCCGAGGAACTCGCGTCCATCGATGGCCTGGAGGTCGGACCCGGCGGGCATGATGTCGATCGCCATGAGATCGCGAAGGGCGTAGCGGGGCGTGCGGTTGAAGACGGTTGAAAGGACGCCCTGCGGAGCATCGATCGCGAATGCGAGCATGCGGGCGAGCGTGCCGCGTTGCACCGCCAGATCAGCGGATTCGTCAAACGAAGGTTGGAGCCAGCCGCGTTGCTTGAGATTCTCGACGCGCTCTTCGTAGGAAGCTGTGGGATCCGCTCCTTCGGCAAGGATCAGTACGGCGTGCATCGCTTCGTCGTTGGTGATCGCGGAGCGCTCATCGAGGTTGTGCCAGAAGTCGAGCTGCGCGTTGATGTCGGCGGGGGCGTAGTTGGTGTTCTGGGGATTCTCGACAACGGTCCGTGCGCATCCCGTGAGTGCGTGGAGGACGACGCCGAGTATCACAATTGAGTTGATGCGTTTCATGTCGCGAGGTCCGTGAAATGATCAGAACGAGAGCGTGAGTCCCGCGTAGATGAACTGGCGTGTGGAACTGGTCGTCTCGATGGCGTCACCGGGGAAGAAGATACCGTAGCGGCCGACGAAGGAGAGATCGTGGGTGATGCGCCAGTTGAGGATGAGGTCTGTTTCGAAGCCGAGGAACATGCTGTTGCTGGTGCGCTCTTCGATGGGCGCATCGGCGTCGAGCTTGTTGTGGAGGATGAGATCGACACCGAGCTGGAGATCGCGGAAGAGTCCTTCCTGGGGGAAGGGGAAGAATGCTCCACCGGTGCGGAATACAAGGATGTTGCTCAGCGCAGGCGAGAAGGCGAGGCCGGTGTTGGCGAAGCCGAGTGAGTTGAAGGCGGTGTCGTTGGTGCCGGGACGGTTGCCGCCGACGGTATCGGTGGTGACGAGTCGATCGTCATCGCCGGAGGCGGCGATCGTCTCGAAGTAGACGAAGGGCCGGTGCTCGCCGCGGAAGAAGTACGCGAGGCGGGCGCTGAGGGCCCACGCACGGATGTCTTCCTTGCTCTGATTTCCGAGCGATCTGAGGGGATCGGAGCGGCTGTCGCCGATCTGGTAGACGAACTCGGCGTTGTATCGAAGCTGGGGCGTGAAGGCGCCGTCGGCGCCGATGCCGAAGTAAGTCGCGTTGTACTCGAAGTCAACATCGCCGATGGGAGCGCGGGGCCTGCTTGTTCCGTTACGGTCTTCGGTGTGGAGGACAAAGCCGTAGAACTGGCTGTCGTCGGCGGCGGTGTATCGGAGGAGTCCGCCGTAGAAACGACGCTTGGTGTCGCGGTTGTAGCCACGCCGAGATGCATCGAAATCGATGATGGATTCGTCGTCGGGGGTTTGGCCGAAGAGCCCTTCGAGGGAGAAGCGTTCCCACGAGAAATTCGGGCGGATGGCATAAAGCTGCTCGGAGAGTGCGAGTCCCTGGCCCCAGTCGACGAACTGACGACCGACGCGAACATTGACATTGCCGCGTGGCTCGATTCCGGACTCCCCGGCCATGAGACTTGCCAGGTCGAACTCGTACCACCAACGCTCGAAGAATGGTTCGCGCCAGCGATCGCCGCGCCCATCGAAGGAGTCGCCTTCCGAGAAGTCGCGGTACTGGAAGCGGGCACGGGCGAAGAATGTGTGCCCGCCGTCAATGATGGCTCGGCTGTAGAGGGTGACTTCGGGCTGGTAGAGGCGGCGGGAGTTGTTTGTGGAATCGGTGAGGAAGATGGCCGCGAAACCTGCGTAGCCCCCCACTTCGACGAGCGATCGCTCGGTGAGTGAGAGGCGGGGATCGATGCGGGGGCGAGAAGTCTCTTCGATCTGGCGAACGATGCGCTCGAGCTGGCGTTCGTCGACCTGCGCCGAAGTGGTGGCAGGCAGCGTGGCGATCGCGAGTATGCAGGCGCCAATGACTTGTCTCTGGCGGGGTCGCGGCATGCGCGATCTCCGTTTTTGGGTTGCTGCGTCCGCGGACTCGGCGGAGCGGCCCGGACCATCCGGACCTGGGCTCCGGGAGGGAGCCGGTGATGGGTGCGGAGCCATCACTGCCAGACTAGCAGGAAGGCCCGCGATTGCCGTACACGGCTGAGGGTTCTATCGGTCTGAGAGGGGACGGGTCTTGGGCGGATCCGGGATATTGCCCCTGAAAGTGGGGAAATCTATCCGGAGCCACGGGAGGCCGGTTGGCGTACAGGAGAGTCGGGGGGATTATGGAAGTGGAGAAAAGTGCCGAGGAATCGGCTTGAACTGGAGGGGCCGTGCGCCGGAAATCGAGATCAGCGGTGGCGGGGGTGAGCGTCGTGGCGTGCCTCTCTGCGGGGCTGTGGGCTGCGAGTGCCGGTCTGACGCAGGTGGCCCCGGTGGTGCCCCATGGTCCGCCCGCGGGGGGGGCCGCCGGGATGGCCCGGCTCGCAACGGGTCTCGTCCCCCTTGAGGATCGACGGGCTTGGCGAGCGGGTGCGGGGGGGCGAGTGCTGCTGGGGATCGATGGCGCGCTGACTGCCTCTCGGCGCCGGGCATTGGATGAGGCGGGTGTGGTGCTCGTGCAGGCGATGGGCGACGGGGTATTCATCGCGGACATGGGGGGCGTTCGGAGGGATGCGCTTGCGGAGCTTCGGTTCGTGCGAGGGATCACGCGCTACTCGGAGGCCATGAAGGTCAGTCCCGATGTGGGCTTTCGTGCGTACGAGACCGCCGAGAGACGCACACTGCAAGAGCGCGGACGCGAGCGGCTGCTTGTGCATCTCTTCGCAGATGTGGATGCGGGGGGACTTGCTGAAGCGCTCGATGCGATGCGGACCATCGGCGGGTTGTCGATTTTGCATCACACCGAGGTCGGGGGTGTTCAGACGATCAGCGTCGAGGGGCCGGAACAGATCATTCCACTGCTGAGCGTGCTGGAGCAAGTGCAGTACATCGAGCCGGCACCGGAAGGAGTGCCGCGGAATGCGGTTGTGAGTTGGGTGGTGCAGAGCAATGTTCCGGATTCGAGGCCGCTGTGGGATGCCGGGCTCACGGGGTTGAATCAGGTCATCGGCGTGACGGATTCGGGGCTCAATACAGCGCACTGCTCGTTCAGCACGGTTCCGGGCAAGGTGATCGCGTACAACGGTGATTTCCGAGTGACGAATCACGGCACGCATGTCGCCGCGACGGCGGTCGGAAATCCGGGGCCGAGCGGCTCGGACAGTCTTCGCGGGCATGCTTTCGATGCGGGGCTGGTGTTCAGCCGGATCCCGGCATTCACGAACAGCAATCTCACGACCGTGCTTGAGACACAGGCCGGACCGGGGCAGGAAGCAACGGTCCATTCGAATTCATGGGGTGATGACAACACCAAGCAGTATTCGGGGCTGTCGAGGGCGGTCGACGCGTTCATGCACGAGCACGAAGAGCATCTTGTTGTGATCGCCTCGGTGAACGGTGGGCAGATCGCCGCGCCGGACAACGCCAAGAATTCACTCACGGTTTCGGCTGCATCTCTGCCGCCGAATCAGGAGTCCGTGTGCTTCGGTGGAAGGTTCTTTACACAGGACGGACGCATCAAGCCGGATGTTGTGGCGCCGGGGTGCGGCATTCGCTCGGCATTCGGAGGGAGTTCGTGCGGGGATTCGCCCCTCAGTGGCACCTCGATGGCGACACCGGCGGTGTCCGGCATGGCCGCGCTCGTTCGTCAGTACTTCATGGAGGGGTGGTATCCATCGGGCATGCCGACTCCGACCGACGGGTTCGTTCCGAGCGGCGCTCTTCTGAAGGCCGTGCTCGTGAACAGCGCGCAGGACATGGCCGGTGAACCGGGATATCCGAATGATCGGGAGGGATGGGGCCGGGTTGTTGTCGCGGATTCGCTTCCTTTGGGCGACGAATCTCGGCGACTCATTGTGCAGGATGTGCGGAACGATGTCGGTCTTGTGACCGGCAGTGTGATTGCGCATCCGATTCAGGTACTCAACGATGCCGAGCCGCTCAAGATCACACTGGCGTGGACAGATCCTCCTGCTTCACCGGGAGCGATGACAGCGCTTGTGAACGATCTTGATCTCGAAGTGATCGCTCCGAACGGAGATGTGTATTTCGGGAATGTTTTTGGATCGGGATGGTCGATCACAGGGGGAGAACCGGATCGACTGAACAACCTGGAGCAAGTTCATATTCAGATGCCGGAGCCGGGGGTCTGGATGATTCGGATCATCGGTGCGAATGTGAAGCAGGGGTTGCAGGGCTACGCGCTCGCGACAACGGGTGCGGTTTCATCGCTGCCCGCTCCGGCGACCGTCGCGTTGAGCGGTCTTCCAATGATCGTCGCCCCCGAGAGCGAGGGTGAAGTCGTCGAGATCGTGGTGCATCCGGGCGACGAGGAGATCGTTGCGGGAAGTGCGCGATTGCTTGTGCGTTACCGTGGCCCGAACCCGGAGGTGCTCGATCTTGAGCCGATGGGTGATGGCGTTTATCGGGGTGTTCTCCCCGCGGTGGTTTGCGGCGCAACGCTTGAGGTTGCCGCGGAAGTGATAGGGAACCAGTCCGGTGTGATCCGGACACCGGCGGGCGAGCAGTATGTCCGGGTCATCGTGGATGTGCTGGAACCGACAGTGGTGCTGGAAGAAGATTTCAGCGATGGATTCGGCGCCGGGTGGCTCGCGGATGGGCTCTGGAATGTGACCGGGGCATGCAATACCGAAGAGATTTGTGAAGCTGCGCCCTGGGCGTATTTCGGCAATGTTTCCACATGCACCTACAACACGGGATCGCGTGCCGTCGGATCGCTGCAATCGCCGTTACTGATCCTGCCGCTGGTGGGTCCGGGGGGGCGGATCACGCTTGAGTACTGCTCGAGCATGGAGAATGAGAATACGGCGGGGTTTGATATGGGGCTGGTGTACGCGGGGGCTACGGTGGTCGATGAGGCGCCGCACACAGGGGGCGTCTGGGAGCGGAGGATTGTCGATCTGACCAGTCAGCAAGGCCGGGCGCTGCGGTTGAACTGGCGGTTCGACACGATTGACGGACAGTTCAACGACTTTGCGGGCTGGCGCGTGGACGACATTCGCGTTGTGGTGGAGCGAGGCGCCTGCGTGGATCCCTGCCCGGGTGACATCAACTTTGACGGGCGCGTGGATCTGAATGACTTCGTGCGGCTCGCCGGACATTTTCAGAGTGTGGTAGACGGAATGAGGTGGCAAGGCGACCTCACCGGCGACGGTCAGGTCACCCTCGCAGATTTCCAGATACTCGCTAATCACTTTGGACAGATCTGCTACTAGCGCTGCAACAATCACTCACCCGGAATATACGAGATGACACCCTCCCACGGGCTGCTCGCGGAGGCGTAGCGCCGCTTGGGGATTCGTCCGGCCAAGTAGGACTGTCGACCGGCGATGCATGCGTGACGCATGGCGTGCGCCATCATGACCGGGTCCGAGGCGTGGGCGATGGCGGTATTCAGGAGTACACCATCGGCACCGATTTCCATGGCGATACTCACATCTGAGGCCGCGCCGACGCCGGCATCGACGATCACCGGGTAGTCGGGATCGTTTTCTTTCAATGATTCGAGGATGAGAAGGATGTTGTTGGGATTGAGAACGCCCTGACCGGATCCGATGGGCGATCCTGCGGGCATGACGCTGGCGGCACCGGCATCCTTCAGCCGAAGCGCCATGATGGGATCATCGCTGGTGTAGCAGAGCACCTGAAAACCGTCACGAACGAGTTGGCGGCATGCTTCGAGCGTTCCGACCGGGTCGGGGAGAAGCGTGCGCTTGTCCGCGAGGACTTCGAGCTTGACCCACGAAGCGCCGGGATTGCCGATCTGGTCGAGGAGTTCCCGACCGAGACGGGCCACCCGCACGGCATCCTCGCTGGTGAAACAGCCGGCGGTGTTGGGGAGGATGGTGTAGCGAGCGGTATCGATGTAGTCGAGGAGTGATTCGCCGCGTTCGTTGACGAGTCGCTCGCGTCGAACCGCGACGGTGACCACTTCGGCGCCGCTGGCGTCGAGGGCACGCTGCATCGTTGGGTAATCGGAATATTTCCCGGTCCCGACGATGAGCCGACTGCTCAAAACACGATCCGCAAGAACGAGGTCCGCACCGCGTGGTTCGCTGGTTGGTGGAGTATCGGTTGTCGCTGACATGGCATGCTTCCTGTATCCGGCGTTCATCCGCCGCCGACCAATGTCACAATTTCGACCTGGTCGCCTTGATTGATTCGTGTACCTGCATGATCTTTTCGCGGCACAATGGATTTATTCAACTCGACCGCACACGGCGCATCGGTCAGATTGTGCTTTTCAAGCAACCGGCTGACGGTGAGCCCCTCGTCGTGAATCTCCTGATTTCCATTGACCGTGATCTGCATGCACGGATTCTAGGGGTCTGAGCGGAACGGAGCGATGTCCGGCCACGCGCATCAGGCCGATCCGGTGGCCTTCTCGATGGCTACGGCGGCATCGATGAGCGCGAGGTGCGAGTACGCCTGCGGATGGTTGCCGAGGGCTTCGCCGGTCCGCGGGTCGTACTGCTCGGAGTAGAGCCCCCCACTGCCCGCGAGCTCCAGAAAATCGTCGAACAGAGAGCGGGCGTCGTCGACCCTCCCTGCCAGAAGGTACGACCGGATGAGCCAAGAAGTACAGATATGGAAGCCGCCCTCCTCGCCCGGCAGGCCGTCGTCCTCGCGGTATCTGTACACGGTGGGGCCATCGCGGAGTTCGGATTCGATCGCCTCGATGGTGCTGATGAATCGCGGGTCGGAGGGTTCGATCAGACCGCTCAGACCGACCCAGAGCGAAGCGGCGTCGAGATCGTCGCCGTCGTATGCGGCCGGGAATGCGTTTCTGGACTTGCTGAAACCGTTCTCCAGAATGTCGTTGCTGATTTCATCGCGGAGGGTGTGCCAGGTCGGATCCACACGATCCATGATGTGCTGGGCCGCTTCGATGGCCCGATCGACGGTGTACCAGCACATGACCTTGGAGAAAACATGGTGTCTGCGGGGCTTGCGGATCTCCCAGATGCCGTGATCCGGTTCGCGCCAGCGATTTCTGACGGCCTGCACCATTGCCTCGGCGAGTCGCCAGTGATCGGTGGAGAGCGGGGCCTCCTGTTCGGCGAGGAGCGCGATGAGTTCGGTGATGGGACCGAAGACATCGAGTTGGACCTGGCTCGATGCCGCGTTCCCCACGCGAACGGGGCGACTTCCCCGATAGCCGGAGAGTTCACGGATCTCCGCTTCGATGGAAAGATCATGGCCGTCGAGTGCGTAGAGGGGCTTGAGTCGGTCCGCGCTCCCGGTGCGATCGAGCACACCGAAGAGCCAATCGAGATATTCCATGGCCTCGTCGATGCTGCCGACGCGGACGAGGGACGATGCGGACATGGCGGCATCGCGCACCCAGCAGAAACGGTAGTCCCAGTTGCGGACGCCGCCGATGCATTCTGGGAGCGATGTTGTCGCTGCGGCGGCGATCGCCCCTGAGGGGCCGTACGAAAGCGCCTTGAGGACAAGGGCGCTGCGGATCACGAGTTCTCGTGCCAGTGTCGGCGGCGTGAGACGCTCGGCCCAGGATGCCCAGTAGCGGTCGGTCAAACGCAGCCGCTCCTGAGGGCTCCGCGAAGACTCGCGGAGGGACGATGTGCCGAAGCGGAGTTCGAGCGCCAGCGGGCTCCCGTTGGTTCGCACACGAGCGCGAGCGGTCTGATGAACCCCCTCCTGCACAATCTCCCAATCGACGCCGGGCGACCGGAGGACAATGGGATCCGTGGTGTCTTCGATCTCGAGCCCATCCTCGCGGACATTGATCTGCGTAGGGGTGCGCCCGAAATCAAGGCGGGGGGCAAATTCGATCTCGACTTCGCCATGACCTTCGATGAGTCGGATGAGTTCCGCTCGACCGGGGCGATGACCGGTTCTGCCGCTGGAGCAGTCGAGAAAATCGGAGACCGTCACGCCGTTCCAACGGGTCTGCACGACCATGGAGTCATTGAGGTAGTCCTGCGTGCAGCCCGAATCGGACTCACCGACCGGACGGACTACAAATCGGCCGTCCGGCGCGGAGCCGAGCAGTTCTGCAAAGAGCCCCGCCGAATCGAGGCGCGGCAAGCAGAGCCACGAGATACTGCCACGGGGATCCAAAAGAGCCATGGTGCGCCTATCTGAAAGTGCGATGAGGCGGCCGATGGGCGGCGCATCGGATCCCTGCAACCATGCACGACGCTTCTCGCAGAGGCGTGCGAGCAGGCGAGCGACATCTTCAGTGCCGTCTACCCGGTACTTCGCCGCGGTTTCGCCGGAACCAACTTTCACACCGACATCGGGGCCTGTGAGCCGGAGGAAGACATCCTCATCGGTGATGTCGTCGCCGATAAAGATGGCAGCAACCGCCGCGGCTCGCTGGCGCATGGCGAAGAATGCGGTGCCCTTATTGGTCGGCACGACGCCGAGCTCGACAACTTTTTTCCCTTGCTTGACATAGACCGCCGGGTCCGAGGCGGGGCCTTCAAGAACCTGCTTTCTCGCCTGCTCTCCCGCTTCCTCGTCGGCGTTCCGATAGTGGAACGCGATGCTCGCGGGCTTGCGTTCCAGAGAAAGACCTTCGCTCGATTCAGCGATCTTCGCCAAGTCACGCTCGAGACGGTCAAGGAGTTGGCGCTGCTGGTTGGTGAGGGTTTCGATGAATCCGGCATCGAATTCGCTGCCGTGGCTCCCGACAAGATTGATGCGTCCATCGAACTGCGCGAGGGCCGCGAGGTCGCGGAGAGAACGCCCCGAGATCACAGTGATGTGTGTCTGCGGCAGATCCGCAAGGGCGTTCAGCGCGACCATGGATTCGCGATGCGGCGAGGCCTTGGAAGGATCCGCGACGATGGGGGCGAGTGTGCCGTCGTAGTCGGTCGCGATCAAGAGCACCGCCTGGCGGGCGAGGTGGTCGATCTGGCGTTCGAGTTGCTGGGGGAGAGAATCGCTCATGCTTCCATGGCCTCGATGAAAGAATCGGCCCAGTGATAGACATCGTTCGCGGCAATGTGCTTTCGCATCGGTTTCATACGAGCCTGTCTCTCATCGAGTGGCATGTTCAGAGCGGTGAGGATGGCATCGGCGAGCCCGTCGAGGTCGTGCGGGTTGATGAGCAACGCCTGTTTGAGTTCGTTGGCGGCTCCGGTGAATTCACTGAGAATCAGAACGCCATCGTTCCAGACTTTCGATGCGATGTACTCCTTGGCGATGAGGTTCATGCCGTCGCGGTACGGCGTGACGAGCATGATATCTGCGGCGAGGTAGAGGGCGACGAGATCCTCGATGGCAAGATTCTTGAAGAGGTAGTGCACCGCGGTTCTGCCGACGCGGGCGTGCGCGCCATTGATCTCGCCGACGAGCTGCTCGACCGTGGTGCGTATCTGCTTGTACATGCCGACTTGTTCGCGGCTCGGAACCGCCGTCTGAACCATAACGGCCTCGTCGATCGAAGTGCGCCCCGACTCGAGCAATTCGCGAAAAGCGCGAAGACGCAGATCGATCCCTTTGGTGTAATCGAGGCGGTCCACCCCGAGGATGATTCTCCGGCCCCCGAGATCGCGCCGAATCTTCTCGGCTTTGTTCAGAGTCGAGTCGCGGGCAGCCACATCACGGAAGCGAGCCACATCGATGGAGATCGGGAAATCCCGAACCTTGACGGATCGCCCGTCGTTCTTCAGGAGTGAGTCGGTGCCCTCCCACGCCGTCAGGCGACGGGCCAGACGAGAGAAGTTCTGAGCGCCCTGGCGTGTCTGGAAGCCGACCACATCGGCGCCGAGTGTTCCGGTGATCATCTGCGTGCGCCACGGGAGCTGGGCGAAGAGTTCCTGCGGCGGAAACGGGATGTGCAGGAAGAAGCCGATGCGGAGATCGGGACGGAGTTCTCGCAGGAAGCCCGGGACGAGGTGAAGGTGATAGTCCTGCACCCAGACGAGCGCGTTTTTCCCCGCGACCTCCGCAGTCCGTTCAGCGAACGCACGGTTGATTTTCTCGTAGGAATACCACCATTCTCGCTGATACTGCGGCGGCCGGACAGCATCGTGATACAGGGGCCAGAGGGTGCTGTTCGAGTAACCCTCGTAGTATTTTTCGTAGGCATCGCGCGACAGGGCCAGTGGATAGTTCTGGATGCCCTCATGGGCGAAGGGTTTCTGCGGGGCGCCCATACTTCCACCCCACCCGATCCACGCACCGTCGCGTGCCTGGAGGATGGGTGTGAGGGCACTGACCAAACCACCGGGGCTCATTTCCCAACGGGCGGATGCGCCACGCCCCTTGCGATTCACGGGCAGGCGATTCGCCACGACCACAAACTTGCTGAGTGCTCGTTTCGCCATGCATGCATCATAGCGGAAGAGATTTTCAGCCCCGATCTCGCTGAAAATTCAGGTTCCGGCCAGCGCGCTCAGGAGCACGCCCGCCGCGACCGCGGACCCGATCACACCGGCGACATTCGGGCCCATCGCGTGCATCAGAAGGAAATTCTGCGGATCTTCATCGAGACCGAGGCGATGCACGACGCGGGCGGACATCGGGACCGCTGAGACCCCCGCCGCACCGATCATGGGATTGATCGGCTCCTTCGTGAAGGCGTTCATGATCTTGCCGAAGATCACGCCCGCGGCGGTCGCCAGCGCAAACGCAGCGATGCCGATGACGAAAATGTAGATGGTCTGCAAAGTCAGAAAATTCGCGGCGGAGGTCTTCGCACCGACGGTGACGCCGAGCAGGATGGTGACGATGTCGATGAAGGCGGTCTGCGCGGTCTTGGAGAGCCGGTCCGTGACCATGCTCTCACGGAGCAGGTTTCCGAGGAAAAGCATGCCGAGCAGCGGCAGCCCACCGGGGGCGATGAAGGCCGTCAGGATGAAGCCGAGGATGGGGAAGAGGACCCTGACCGGCTTCGAAACGGGCCGGAGTTGCTGCATGCGGATGCGGCGTTCCTTGCGCGTCGTGAGCAACTTGATGATGGGCGGCTGGATGATGGGCACCATGGCCATGTAGGAGTAGGCGGCGAGCGCAACCGCGCCGAGGAGTTCCGGTGCGAGTTGAGAGCAGGTGAAGATGGCCGTGGGACCGTCGGCGCCGCCGATGATGGCGATGGACGCCGCGGCCTTGATGTCGAAGCCGATCCAGAGTGCGGCGAGGAGTGACCCGAAGATGCCGAACTGTGCCGCGGCGCCGAGCAGGAGCGTCTTTGGGTTGGAGAGCATCGGGCCGAAGTCGGTGAGCGCTCCGATGCCGAGGAAGATCAGAGGCGGGTAGATACCGGCCAAACCGACACCTGCGAAGAGCCACCAGAACACCGCGGCATTCTTGATGTCCTGCTGCTTGGGACTCCAGAGCTGAGCATGCCGCTCGTCGTCGGGATCGATCACGACGATGTGTCGCCCTTGGCCGTAGCGATAGATGCCGGGCGCATCGATGTCCCCGCGACCGACGAGCTTGTCCTGGTTGTTGAGCATGACCGCACGCCCCGCGCGCACGAGCGCCTGCCCCTCAATGGGATCTTCAACGAGGCGAAGATCGTCGAATTTGATTGCATCAACCCGGAAGCCGAGAGCATCGGAGCGCATGATCTCAAGCGGTGAGGGCCATTCCCAACCGGAATCGGGGGGAGCAAAGTCGCTGGGGCCTTCAATGGCTCGGATGTCGAAGGTGTAGTAGGAAATCTCCGCCTCGCTCACGGGACCGTCGTAGACGCCCAGCGGGAGTTGACCGGCGTTGTAGGGAATGTTCCCGATTAGGATGCCGAAGCCGATGGGTACCAGGAGCAGCGGCTCGAATCCCTTGCGGATCGCGAGGAAGATGAACAGCAGTCCGATACCGATCATCACCGCATTCGACCAGTGGAACTGACCGAATCCGGAGTTTCGGAGGTACTGGAGGAATGTCTCGACGACTGCATCCACGAGGCGATCTCCGGGCGATTAGCCGAGCCGAGCCAGCGTCTGGCCTGATTTGACAAGGTCGCCCTGTGCGACAAGCAACTCCCGCACGGTCCCCGCGGCGGGGGCGGAGATGTTGGACTCCATCTTCATGGCTTCGAGCACCATGAGCGTGGCGCCGGCATCGACAGAATCTCCCACCTTCACCTTGACTCCGACAATCGTTCCGGCAACGGGACTGTTGACATCGGTCGACTTGCCCCCGCCGGAGGGCGGAGGCGGAGATGGCGCCTTCTGAGTGGATTGCTGCGACGGCTGCGGATGTGAAGCAGACTGCTCGGCGTCGAGCACTTCGACATCGACTTCGTAAACGCGGTTCTCGATGGTGACACGGAGTTTCATGTGTGCATTTCCGTGAAGCTCTTGGAGGCGGGTCGGAGTAGAGACGGTGTGCGGGTTTCCGATGCCGAGGCCATCAGTTGGGAGGGCTGGGTCTGTCGTCTCCGGAAACCGGGCGGAGTTCCCGAACGCGGATGTTCGAGCCCAGAAGCGCCACGCTCGCTGCGGAAAGAATGGCGATGTGCTCGGAAGGGATGTCGCCGGGTTGGGTGAGGCCGGTCGCCACCGCGACCTCGGCCGGTTCGGGGAAGACGGCCTGTACGAGGGTGATGCCCAGAGCGATCAGAATCAACGCCGTGAAGACCACCGTCAACCCGACCAGCATGAGGACAAACCCTTCCTGTATTCCCTCGGCCGCGATGAGTTGGAACTGGGTCATGGGGTGTCCCGTGCTGTATTCCCGTCAGAGGCGTGACAGAGGGGCAGTTTATCAGAATCCCATCTCGCCAACCGTCCTCAGTGCGGACATGGGGTGTCTCTGGCGATTCCGGCTCTGCAGAATTTGGTATCTGGCCGAAGGAGTCTTCTATTTGTGGTCGGCTGGGGATGTCTGTGGTATCTATTTCCCTAGGGGTTTTTCACGACATATCGCGGGCTCCCTGGGGTCTGCCGAACGAGACTCTGGAGCTGTATCGATGCTGATCACCCTCTCGCGGAAGAAACGGTGGGTCACGGCCTGCGCATGGGCTGCTGCGGTTGGGCTGCTCGGACCGAACGCCCACGGGCAGATGGTCGGCGAGCAGTTGGGCGATGGGATCGCACGGTTCCACGCCTCCGCGAGCGCTCAAGCGAACGCGGAACCCTCAATCGCTCTGGAGCAGGCGTGGGCGGGAATCGGGCCTGTGCCCGGCGGTTTCTCCCCCCTGCCGAGCTTCGCTCCCGGCAATCCGAACCGGGTCACGATTCCGGTTGCGCCGGGCACCAGCTTGTACGGGACCGGGCTGGTGGCGGGGCCGCTGGAGAGGACCGGTCGGCGGGCGGTCCTCTATAACGATGACTCGTACGCATGGGGGGACTGGGATGAGCAGCTCTACCAATCGCATCCCTGGGTTCTGGGCGTGCGAGCGGACGGGACGGCCTTCGGGGTGCTCTTTGATTCGACATGGCGGTCGGTGATCGACACCACGAATCCCCAGGGACAGGGGATCGTCTTCGAGACAGAGGGACCGATCCCGGCGGTAATCGTCGTTGATCGCGAGAGCCCGCAACAGGTGGTCATGGCGCTGAGCGACCTGACCGGACGCCCGTTCATGCCGCCGCTGTGGGCGGTCGGGTATCACCAGTGCAGGTACTCCTACACACCGGCGAGCCGGGCGCTCGAGGTGGCGCAGGAGTTCCGGAATCGCCAGATACCGGCGGACACGATCTGGCTCGACATCGATTACATGGACGGCTTCCGGATCTTCACTTTCAACCCGTTCACCTTCCCGGATCCAGCCGGTTTGAACGCGGCCCTCGACAGCATCGACTTCAGCAGCATCTGGATGATCAATCCGGGCGTGAAACTCGAGCAGGGCTACTGGATATACGACGCCGGGCAGGCGGGCGACCACTGGGTGAAATCCTCGAACACGGTCACGGATTTCCAGGGCGATGTGTGGCCCGGGCTGTCGAAGTGGCCGGACTTCACCCGAAGCGCGACGCGGGCGTGGTGGGGCTCGCTGTACGCGCCGTATATGGCACTGGGGATCGATGGGGTCTGGAACGACATGAACGAGCCGGCGGTTTTCGGTGGTCCGGGGTGGACGATGCCGGACAACAATCACCACCGCGCGGATGCGGTGCTCGGTGGTCCCGGCCCCCATGTGAAGTACCACAATGTCTACGGCATGTTGATGGCACGGGCGACGCGTGAAGGGATTCTCGCGGCGAATCCCGACAAACGCCCGTTTGTGCTTTCCCGTGCGAGCTACTTGGGCGGTCATCGCGACGCCGCGAGTTGGACGGGCGACAACATCGCAGACTGGTATCACCTCTGGGTGTCGATCCCGAATGTGCTGAATCTGGGGTTGAGCGGCCAGCCGTTCAGCGGACCGGACATCGGCGGATTCGTCGGGAACGGCGATGCGCAACTGTTTGCGCGGTGGATGGGGTACGGGGCGCTGCTGCCGTTTGCACGCGGGCATACTTCCAATTTCACCGTGGACAAGGAGCCGTGGTCTTACGGGCCTGCCACAGAACAGACGAGTCGTCTGGCGTTGCAGCGGCGATATCGCCTGATTCACTACTACTACACGCTGTTCTTCGAGGCGCACTTGACCGGATTGCCCGTGGCGCGCCCGTTGTTCTTCGCCGAGCCGCAGAACAGTTCCGCGCGGACATGGGACGATGGCTTCATGGTTGGTGATGGGATTGTTGTCTCCGTCGCGACGACACCGGGAGCAACCCCATCGCGTCCGCCGCTGCAAGGACCGATCTATCGCTTTGGGTTTCCGGAGACGGATCAGAGCGGAGCGGATCTCGACACCGATCGGCAGGACCTCCCCCACTTGTATCTCAGAGGCGGTCAGATCGTCCCGACCGGTCCGATCGTTCAGAGCACGCGCGATGCAACGCTTGACCACCTCACACTGCTCGTCGCGCTCGATGAGAACGGCGAGGCGATCGGACAGTTGTACGAGGATGCGGGTGACGGATGGGAGTTTGAGGGTGGCGACTTTCTTCTTTCGACCTACTACGCGCAGCGGATCGGCAGCATTGTCACCGTGGAATTGATCGATTCGGAGGGGAATCGAGCACGCCCCGTGCGGCCGTTGACCGTTCGTTTGCTGACGGGGGATGAGTTTGAAGTGGTGGAGACCGGCATGGATGGAGAAACAATCCAACTGCCGTCCGTGGAGCCGCCACTGCCCGATGCGACGATCATTGATGGTCTGTATCTGGATCGGGCGTTCTCGTTCGCCGACCTGCTCGCGACCCAGGACACCCCGACCGACTCGGGAGACAACATCAATGAGTTGAATCAGTTGTGGCTTGCCGCGGAAGCCGAGGGAATTCGTGTCGGTCTTTCGGGCAATCTCGGAACCGATGCGACGGCTCTGGCACTGTTCTTTGACACCGGCATCGGTGGGCAATCGACGGTGGATACCGGCTCACTGTCTCCGCCGCCAGCCGGTCTCCAGGCGCTGACCGGAACGACATTCGATGATGGATTCACCCCGAGTCGTCTCTTGTTCGCGAATGCCTTTGGGGGCGCCTTGTACTGCGACTGGGTCACGCTGCCGTCATCGGGAACGGCAACGAAGCGGTACCTGGGGCAGCAGTCCGTCGGATCGGGATCAGGCGAGCTTTCGGGCGGCAACAACCCCGGCGGGATTCTCGTGGCATTGGACAATCGGAATGTGGCGGGCGTGACGGACCAGTCTGCCGCAGATGCCGCCACGGCGACGAGCGGGTGGGAGATGTACATCCCGTATTCGGATCTGGGACTGTCGGCCGGATCGTGCGGGGAGATCCGGGTTCTCGCCGCGATCGTGCAGCCCTCCGGAGCATGGACGAATCAATTGCTTCCGCCGCTGGGAGGTGCCGGCGCGCCGGGCATCGCTCCGGATCTCTCCACGATCGCGGGCGAGCAGTGGAGCGCGGCCCCGCTCCCGCCCTCGCATGCTGATCTTGATGGGGATGGGGTGCTGACCGTGGAGGACTTGTACTTGCTGCACGAGCAAGAGGCGTCTCACGGAGAGATCGAGTGCCTGAAGCGTTATCTGCGTCGCGGCGAAGGGCTGGACGCTCTGACCGAACGATGAGACTCGGGTCCGTCAGGGTTTCATCGTCTCCAAAACGCCGCAACCCCCGCGTGGTGCGGGGGTTGTGGTCAAGTGGGCGCGGAAGGATTCGAACCTTCGAAGGCATACG
>REDD01000283.1 GCA_007693725.1 Phycisphaeraceae bacterium | reverse complement strand
TCGGTGACTTTGCCGGTGTGCTTTTCGAGTTCGCCGGCGAGGCGTGCTTTCCCGGCGGCGCGGAGCGCATCGGCGAGCATGGTTTCGGTGAAGGTGATGCGCGGGTTGTCGAGCGGGCCGCGGATGCGCAGCGTGACGGGGAGTTCGTCGACGGCTTCTTTCCCGACGCCGGGGAGGTTGAGCGTGGTGTTGCGGAGGATCACCTTGAGCGGGAAGTCGAGGTTCGAGAGCCCGCCGGTGATGTCGGCGTCGATGCTGACATCCATGGTGCCGCCCTGCATGGGCGGATCGCCGACGAAGCGGAGCCCGCTCACAAAGTCATCGATGGGGAGTCGGCGGATGTTGCCTTTGAGGTGGGAGGCGCCGGGTGTGCGTGCGGAGGCGCCGAGGTTGATGTCGAAGTCGAACTTCCCGGCGCTGGAAGTGATTTTGATGGTTGCGGCATCGTCGAGCAGCCAGGGCTGGGTGGAGATATTGCGTGCGTCGATGGTGACGGTTTCGCCTTCGAGCTGGCGGAGGCGGATTTCTGCCGCGAGCATTTCGTAGGCGGCGACCATGGGAGCGCCCTCGACGAGGTGCGATGCGGTGACGGCGTGGTAGCCCCGCTGGCGCACTTCGCGTGCGAGGCGTTCGCGGAGCGTTTCGCGCGGGACGGTCGGATCCTTCGGTGCCGTGTCGGGGTGCTGGGTGTCGATGCGGTCGAGCCATTTGCGGATCTGGGCGAGGCGTTGTTTCCACACATCTGCCTGCTGGAGGTAGTCGTCGATGGTCTTTTCTTCGGGCGTGGTGGGTTCGGGTGGCGGTGGTGTGGGTCGCGGTCCGACGAGTCGGCCGGGGCGTGAGCGCTCGAAGCCGTGCGCTGCGCCGGTGAGTTCGGTGCGCTCGAAGCCGATGCGCTTGGTCAGGAAATCGCGCCCGCGGATGGCGATCTCCGCGCGGTCGGCGCGGAGCGTGTCGGTGTTGAGGTCGTTGGGGTCGGCCATGGCGAGGCCGGTGATGGTGATGCGCCCCTGCTGGAGATCGACCTGTGCGGAGTCGAGATCGACGGTCGCGCCGTTGGCGCGTTCGAGGTTGCGCTGGAGTGAGGCGGTGACGATCGGCTCGGAGAAGAACATTTGTACGAGGACGACGAGCGCGACGATGCCCGCCGCGGCGATGACGCCCAGGGGACGGATCGGCATGCCGATCTTCTTGTTGAGGACGGCCTCGTACCCCTTCTTGGGATCGCGTCCGCCGATGAGCAGCCACGAGAGCCACTGGACCCACGCCTTGCTCGACCACTTCGCGTAGGCCTCGTTGTTGTTCTGGAGCGCGGCCATGCGCACGCGGAAGGACTTGATGACGGCGTTGACGAGGATGGCGAGGAAGATGCCGACGAGGAGGCCGATGGCGAGTCCGCCGGTGACGGTGTAGTAGCGGAAGTCGGCGAGCGCGAGGACGGGAGTGTTGATGGCCCACTTGAAGAGCGGTTGCGTCGGGCCGTCGAGCAGGATGCGCCCGATGGTGAAGAGGACCGGCGCGAGGATCAGCGAGAGGATCTTGCACCCGCCGAGGACGACGGCGGCGAGGATGAGGTTTGCGTTGAGGATGAGCAGGAGCGCGAGGAGAAAGAGCAGCGCGCCGATGGCGGGGATGCCCGTGGGCGTGAAGCCCAGCATGGCGCCGAGGATGCAGGCGAGAGAGATCTGGAAGGGTGTGGACTTGCCGCGAAGGATCTTGCCGAAGCTGCGCCAGAACATGTGTGACCTCCGGGGGGCCGAGGGTGGGGGTGCTGATGTGAGAAGATTGTAGGGATCGGGTGTCCGTGGGCGCGACTGGCGGTCAAACGCCCGGCGGAGGCGGGATGATCGCGGTGAGTCGGTCGAGGAGTGCGTGCGTGTGTGCGGGGTCGTTGTCGGTGACGGTGACATGGCCGAGCTTGCGCCCGCGCCGGGGTTGCTTGGTGTAGAGGTGGATGCGGGCGGATTCGATGGCGAGGAGTTTGGCGAGGGGCGGCTCCGCGCCGACGATGTTGATCATCGCGCTGTGGGCGATGGCCTCGGTGGAGCCGAGGGGCAGGCCGAGGATGGCGCGGAGGTGGTTCTCGAACTGGCTGGTGTGTGCGCCCTCGATGGTCCAGTGTCCGGAGTTGTGGACGCGGGGCGCGAATTCGTTGGCGAGGAGGCGGCCGTTGCGCGTGAGGAAGAGTTCGATGCACAGGACGCCGACATGCTCGAGGCGTTCGAGCATGGTGCGCGCGTGGTGCTGGGCTTCGAGTTCGTGGGCGCGGGAGAGCTCGGCGGGGGCGCGGCTGGTGTAGAGGGTGGAGTTGATGTGGAGGTTCTCGACGGGGGGGTAGAAGTCAATCTCCCCGGTGGTGGAGCGGACGCCGATCAGCGAGATCTCGCGCTCGAAGGGGACGAGCTCTTCGAGGATGGCGGGGACGGTGCCGATGGCGGTCCAGGCGTCGTTGAGTTGTTCGAGGGAGTGGATGCGGGCCTGGGAGCGCCCGTCGTACCCGCCGGTGCGGGACTTGAGGATGGCGGGGAGGCCGATGTGTGCGGCGGCGGTGTGGAGGTCTTCGATGGAGTCGACGGGTGCGAAGCGGGGGATCTCGAAGCCGACCTCGCTGAAGACCTGTTTCTCAAGAACGCGGTCCTGAGAGAGGCGGAGGGACTCGGCGTTGGGGTGCGTGGGGAGGCGCTCGCCCGCGTGGCGGATGGTGTCGGCGGGGATGGACTCGAACTCGAAGGTGAGCGCATCGAGGCCGGTGAGGAAGCGGTCGATGGCTGGGAGATCGGTGAAGGAGGCCTGTGTGACGGGGCAGACCGGTGCCGCGCAGGGGTGGTCGGAGGGGTCGAGGGCGCGGACCGTGATTCCGAGCCGGTGGGCGGCGAGGGCGAGCATGCGGGCGAGCTGGCCCGCGCCGAGCACGCCCACGGTGGTCACGGGGATTCTCCGGCGTCGGCGTGGGCATCTTCGGGGGCGGGGAGGTTCTGGGAGAGGACCTGCTGGGTGAGGTTGGCCTGATGGCGTTCGAGGGCCTCGCGGATGGCGGGGTGCTGGTGGGCGAGGATGCGGGCGGCGAGGAGGGCGGCGTTGATGGCGCCGGGTTTGCCGATGGCGAGGGTCGCGACGGGGACCCCGGCGGGCATCTGGACAATGGAGAGGAGGGAATCGAGGCCGCGGAGGGCGTGGGAGTCGACGGGGACGCCGAGGACCGGGAGGGTGGTCTTGGAGGCGGCCATTCCGGGGAGATGGGCGGCTCCGCCGGCTCCGGCGATGATGATCTGGAGGCCGCGGTCCCGGGCCTGAGAGGCGTATTCGTAGAGGAGGTCGGGGGTTCTGTGGGCGGAGACGACGCGGGATTCGTGGGGGATCGCGAGGAGCTTGAGGGTCTCGGCGGCGTGGCGCATGGTGTCCCAGTCGGATCGTGAGCCCATGATGACGCCGACGAGAGGATCCATGCGGGGAGTGTATCGGAGGAGAGGGTGTGAATGGCCGATAGGGGGGATGGTCCGAGAGCGCATGGCTCCGGAGTGTTGAGATCGTGTGAGGAGCAGCAGCCGATACACTTGGCCCCCCGGCGCTCGGGTGGGAGCGTCGAGCAGAGATCAAGTCGGTTTGGTGAGCGTGTGTTTGTGTCCGAAACAGGAGTGACGCATGTCGGTGATTCTCGGATTGAACTTTTTTCACGCGGATTCTTCGGCGTGCGTTGTTGTGGATGGTGTGCTCAAGTCGGCGATCGCGGAGGAGCGGCTCGGCGAGCGTCTGAAGCACGACCCGCGGTTTCCCGAGAACGCGATCCGGCGGGCGCTGGCGGAGTCCGGTGTGCGCTTGCAGGATGTGACGCACCTGGCGATTCCGCGGGACGCGAAGGCGAACTCGAGCGCGAAGATGAAGTATGTGCTGACGCGTCCGAAGCGGGGCGTTCCGGCGGCGATCGAGCACATGGGTCGGCGGAAGCAGACCGCGGGGATGCGCGAGCGTCTCGCGGTGATCTGCGGCGTGGATCCGGCGCAGGTGAAATTCGAGGAGCACGCCGTCGAGCATCATCTGTCGCATGTCGCGAGTTCGTACTACTGCTCGCCGTTCGACGGTTTGACGGCCGGTTTGTCGTACGACGCTTCGGGCGACTTCGTGAGCATGATGGCGGCGCGGTGCGAGGGGACGAAGATCGAGATTCTGGACCGGGTGTACCTGCCGCATTCGCTGGGCTTCTTCTACACGGCGATCTGCCAGTACATCGGGTTCACCGATTTCGGCGAGGAATACAAGGTGATGGGGCTGGCGCCGTACGGCGAGGACAAGTACGGGGAGTTGATGGCGAAGCTGCTGCGCATCGATGAATCAGGATGGTTCCGCTTGAACGAGCCGTGCTTCGGGATGCACTCGGGCGGCGAGAGCGGCGAGGTGGACACGAACAAGCGGATCGTGATGGGTCGTCTGTACACCGAGCAGATGGAGAAGCTGATCGGGATGCCGGCGCGCAAGCGGTCCGATTCGATGGAGCAGATGCACAAGGATCTGGCGCGCTCGTGCCAGGTGCGTTTCGAGGAGGCGGCGGTGCACTGCATGAAGCGGCTGCACGCGCTGGTGCCGACGGAGCGCGTGGCGTACGCGGGCGGCTGCGCGCTCAACGGCGTGGCGAACGCGAGGATCCTGCGCGAGACGGGATTCCGTGATCCGTTCCTGCAGTGCGCGGCATCGGACGACGGCACCTGCATCGGGGCGGCGTTGTGGGTCTATCACAATGTGCTGGGCGGGAAGAATCGCTTCCACATGGAGCACGCGTACTGGGGCCCGGGGTACAGCGAGGAAGAAGAGAAGAAGAGCGCGGAGCAGATCGGCATGCCCATGCGTGCGTGCTCGGGGGATGAGACGCTGCGCGTGGTGGCGAAGCTGATCAACGAGGGGCTCGTCGTCGGCTGGTATCAGGGCGGGAGCGAGTGGGGGCCGCGGGCACTGGGGAATCGATCGATTCTCGCCAACCCGACGCGGAAGGACATGAAGGACATCATCAACACGAAGATCAAGCGTCGCGAGTCTTTCCGCCCATTCGCCCCGACGGTGTTGAAGGAGAAGGTGAACGAGTACTTCGAGCAGGATGTGCACAGCCCGTTCATGATGCATGTGGTGAAGATTCGTCAGGAGTGGCGCGAGAAGCTGCCCGCGGTGACGCATGTGGACGGGACGGGGCGGTTGCAGTCGATTGAGCGGCGAAACAATCCGCGGTACTACGACCTGATCGAGAAGTTCGCCGAGCTTTCGGGCGTCGCGGTGGTGCTGAACACATCGTTCAACGAGAACGAGCCGATCGTCGACACCCCGGATCAGGCCGCGGCGTGCTTCACGCGGACGGACATGGATGCCCTGTGTCTGGGCGATCATGTGGTGGTGAAGCCGGAGCACGAG
>REDD01000255.1 GCA_007693725.1 Phycisphaeraceae bacterium | reverse complement strand
AGCGTGCGACCAAGAAGCGTGCGACCAAGAAGCGTGCGACCAAGAAGCGTGCGACGAAGAAACGTGCGAGAAAGCGCATTACTAGGAAGTACCGGCGCCAAAGCAAACGCAGCGCACCAAAGGGTGAGGGCATCGTCTGATCATGTCGCCTACGACCCAATTTCAACTGATCGACCTCGTTGTCTATACAGGGTCTGGGTTCGTAGGCCTCGTGGCATTTGCATGGGCACTCGGCGGCGTCCCGGCAGTGAGTGAGTCGCTCGGCGCTATCTCAGTCGAGTTTCTTCCGGTCGTCGTAATAGGTGCATATGTTGTTGGCATGGTACTAGTCGCATTCGTGCATGCAATGAACGATGTATGTCGTTTGCCTTCCCATCCACATTACAGGTATCGCTTGTCTAAAATCAGCGATCTGCTTGATTTGAACGGCGTGAAGTATGTCAAGGACAGAAACTCCAAGATAGATCTTCTGGAAGAACAGGCCAAGCGACTTTTGTGCCTTCGGGTTTACGGTAAGCGGCCGTGGTGTTGCGACGCACGCCAGCGGACAGTCATCGAATATCAAATGGAGCAGCTTGGCCAGAATCCTCTCGTTGCTCAATATTCAACAAGAATTCAAACACTTCGATTGGCTGCTAGAGTTCTATTTCATGTTGGCATGCTTGCGCTGATCGTAGCTCTATTCAGGGATCTCGCCTATTTGGTATTCGAAGTTATGGCGATAGGATTTGTCGCATTGCGATCCACCTTCGACTTGGCGAGAGTGTCCATCTACTTGTGTATTGTCGTGGCGACTCTGCTTCTTCGCTACGAAGAGGCATACCTTGAACAGCGTACGCGATTAGTCATCGCCAAGGGCATTATTGCGGACATTCTCTGGAATCGAACAGAGTGGATTGGGTCCCGAGCTCTCAAGAGATCATGATGCTTTTTGTTTAAGATAATAAGGAATCGTTGATGAAAATCACACGGAAGTTCACCAAGTCGGGTCAGGATCCGTTCGCCACAGTGGAGTGGGTGCAGCGGACATCGAAGATCTCGAACCAGGACGGTTCGGTGGTGTTCGCGATGGACGATGCGGAGGTGCCGTCGAGTTGGTCGCAGTTGGCGACGGACATCATGGTGAGCAAGTACTTCCGGAAGGCGGGCGTGCCGCAGGTCGGTGCGGATGGGAAGCCGCTGGTGGATGAGTCCGGGAAGCCGGTGACGGGTCCGGAGCGGTCGGCGCGCCAGGTGATTCATCGGTTGGCGGGTTGCTGGCGGCACTGGGGCGAGCGGCACGGGTATTTCGACACGCAGGCGGATGCGCAGGCGTTTTACGATGAGATGTCGTACATGCTGGTGCATCAGATGGGTGCGCCGAACTCGCCGCAGTGGTTCAACACGGGCCTGCACTGGGCGTACGGGATCAATGGTCCTGCGCAGGGGCATTTTTATGCGGAGCCGAAGAGCGGGAAGGTTCGCCTGAGCGAGGATGCGTACACGCATCCGCAGCCGCACGCGTGCTTTATTCAGTCGGTGGATGATGATCTGGTGAATCCGGGCGGGATCATGGATCTGTGGGTGCGTGAGGCGCGGTTGTTCAAGTACGGGTCGGGGACGGGGACGAATTTCTCGCGGTTGCGTGCGGAGGGGGAGACGCTTTCGGGCGGCGGGAAGTCTTCGGGGCTGATGTCGTGGCTGCGGATCGGCGATCGCGCGGCGGGGGCGATCAAGTCGGGCGGGACGACGCGCCGGGCGGCGAAGATGGTGTGCCTGGATCTGGATCATCCGGACATCGAGTCTTTCGTGTCGTGGAAGGTGCGTGAGGAGTTGAAGGTGGCGGCTCTGGTGGAGGGTCTCAAGGCGCTGAAGCCGGAGTTGAAGGAGTCGGCGGGGCAGGTCGGCCTGCATCTGGACTACGACTTCAACGGCGAGGCGTACGCGACGGTGAGCGGTCAGAACGCGAACAACAGCGTGCGGATTCCCGATGCGTTCTTCGGCGCGCTGGACGACGGCGCGGTGTGGACGCTGACGCACCGGACGACGGGCGAGGTCGCGAAGGAGATCCCGGCGCGGGACCTGTGGGAGAAGATCTGCTACGCGGCGTGGCGGTGCGCCGATCCGGGTGTGCAGTACGACAGCACGATCAACGCGTGGCACACCTGCCCGGAGTCGGGGCGGATCAACGCGAGCAACCCCTGCTCGGAGTACATGTTCCTCGACAACACGGCGTGCAACCTGGCGTCGATCAATCTGCTGAAGTTTTACGATCCGAAGACGCGTGCGTTTGATGTCGAGGGGTACGAGCACGCGATCGACCTGTGGACGGTGGTGCTCGAGGTGAGCGTGCTGATGGCGCAGTACCCGAGCGAGGAGATCGCGCGGCTTTCGTACGAGTACCGGACGCTGGGTCTGGGGTACGCGAACATCGGCGCGATGCTGATGCAGGCGGGGATCGCGTACGACTCTGAGGAGGCGCGGGCGGTGTGCGCGTGCCTGACGGCGATCATGACGGGCCGGTCGTATCGGCAGTCGGCGATGATGGCGCGTGAGCACGGGCCGTTCAAGGGGTACACGAAGAATCGTGATTCGATGCTGCGTGTGATCCGCAATCACCGGCGTGCCGCGCACGGCGTGGCTCGGGATGCGGCGGAGTGGGAGGATCTGAAGATCCGCCCGGTGCCGATCGATCACGCGGTGGTGCGGTCGGGGAGCATCAATGTGAGCAACGCCCGGGAGCTGCTGAGCCACGCGACGGCGGCGTGGGATGAGGCGCTGGCGCTGGGCGAGCGGCACGGGTATCGCAACGCGCAGGTGACGGTGATCGCGCCGACGGGGACGATCGGTCTGCTGATGGACTGCGACACGACGGGCGTGGAGCCGGACTTCGCGCTGGTGAAGTTCAAGAAGCTCGCCGGCGGCGGGTATTTCAAGATCGCGAATCAGTCGATCAAGCCGGCGCTGAAGGCGCTGGGGTACAGCACGGATGAGATCCGCGCGATCCTGGTGTATGTGCTCGGCACGCTGTCGCTGGATGTCCCGATGGTCCGCAGCGACGGCAGCGAGCAGACGGACGGGCAGTCCTTCCGCGACTGGCTGCTGGAGACGGGTCTGAAGGAAGCGGACCTGGAGCGCGTGTCGGATGCGTTGCCGGGCGTGTTCGAGCTTGGGTATGCGTTCAACGCGTGGACACTGGGCGATGGGGCGCTGGAGCGGCTGGGGATCGACCCGGCGAAGGCGAAGGCGGACATGTCGTTCAACCTGCTGAAGCGTCTGGGCCTGACGAGCGACCAGATCGAGGCGCTCAACGAGCGTATCTGCGGGACGCTGACGGTGGAGGGGGCGCCGCATCTGCGAGATGAGCATCTGGCGGTGTTCGATTGCGCGAACACCTGCGGGAAGACGGGGACGCGGTCGATCCTGCCGGAGGGGCATATCCGGATGATGAGTGCCGCGCAGCCATTCATCACGGGTGCGATCAGCAAGACGATCAACATGCCGTCGACGGCGACCGTCGAGGAGATCGCGGCGGCGTATCGGCTGTCGTGGGAACTCGGGCTCAAGGCGAACGCGCTGTACCGCGACGGCTGCAAGCTGAGCCAGCCGCTGAACTCGAAGGCGGATGACAAGGCCGACGAGGATGTGCTGGCGCAGGACGATGACGATGAGGATGATGTCGCGGCGGCGCGTGAGGAGGTCGCGGCGGATGCGCGTCGTCTGGCGGCGGCGGTCGCCGAGGGCGACGAGGATACGGCGGTGCGGACGATCGAGAAGATCGTGCATCGCCCGATGCGCCGGCGTCTGCCGGATACCCGCCAGTCGATCACGCACAAGTTCAATGTCGCGGGGCACGAGGGGTATCTGACGGTCGGTCTGTACGAGGACGGTCAGCCCGGCGAGCTGTTCATCACGATGAGCAAGGAGGGCTCGACGATCGGCGGCCTGATGGACTCGCTGGGCACGGCGACGAGCGTCGCGCTTCAGTACGGCGTGCCGATCGCCTCGCTGGTCAAGAAGTTCACGCACCAGCGGTTCGAGCCGGCGGGGATCACGGCGAACCCGGACATTCCCTTTGCCAAGTCACTGGTGGATTACATCTTCCGCTGGATGGGCATGACCTTCATCCCCGGCTATCGCGAGGAGAACGCCCCGAAGCGGAGCAGCAGCAAGAGCGCCACGGAGTCGCGTGAGGCGAAGGACGCCGCGGGACGGATCGTGGAGCGGGATCGTGCCTCGATCGCGGCGGATCGCGGCGAACCGACGACGACAAAGAGCACCGCGCCGGCTCCGAGCGCGGGCGGACGGGTCGCGTCGATCGTGACGGAGAAGAAGATTTCGGTGGAGCGGGTGGCGATGTCGTCGGCGTTGTCATCGTCGATGGCGGAGTTCCAGGAGGATGCTCCGGCGTGCGAGGTGTGCGGGACGATCACCGTGCGGAACGGGACCTGCTACCGGTGCCTGAACTGCGGGCACAGCATGGGCTGCTCGTGAATGTCGGTTGATTGTGTTGCTTGTGTTAAATGTGCAGGAGCAATGAGCGTTGCTATTGAGAGACATTGACAACTCGGAAGTGCATGTGCGACCAGGCCTGTCGCGTGTGTGTCGGATGGGTTGTTTTGCATCCGGATCGCTCCGATGCCGGATGCTGCTGGGACCGAATCGGGTTGTGTGTGGAGACGGGTCGGCGCGGGAAGGAACTCGCGTCGGAGGCGGGCGGCATGGATTGAGTCGCTCGTCGCACCACCTACTCGCAGTTGGCGGATCGGCCGCGCAAGTGGCCACGGACCCCGTCGGAAGCTGCGGGTCCAGACCGACCCGATGGTCCCCGGTTCCTTCCAGCTCGCGAGCTGCGGCTGCGCGGGCACATTCCTCCCTGTCTGGCGTGTCCCACCGGATACGCCAGACATTCGCTCCGGTCGGTGCGGTGGCGCATCGGCTGGAGGATGGTCCCACCGTTCGTGGTGCGGGCGCTCTCGCAATGAGGGCCTGAAGCCCGTCCCACAACTCTTGCCTCCCCCGAGCGGCACCCACCGCTGCTCGGGGGCTTTGTTTTTGCAGGTTTCTGGCTCGGAAACGGGGGTTTCGTCATCACCGATCATGCCGAGTGAGGGCGCAACTGAGACAATACGCCCCCAGTTACGCCCCACACCATCCAGCACCCCCATAGCAGCCCGGCGCGTGTCATCGACACTGAGACGGGTGTAGTGCTGCTCGGTGATCGCCACCGACGAATGACGGAGCATCCGCTTCGCATGGTGGATCGGCACACCCCCATCGGCCAGCATCGTTCCCAATGTCGTTCTCATCGCGTGCAGGTCCACCCGTTGCCCGGCATCGTCCACACGGGGAATACCGGCCCGTCTCAGGTCCGCATGGATCGTCGTGTAGTCGGGGACAGCGGGGATCACCTTGTCATCGGG
>REDD01000282.1 GCA_007693725.1 Phycisphaeraceae bacterium | reverse complement strand
CCTCGAAGCCGTCTCGTGGGGCGACCCCGACCCCGCGCCGCCCGAGGACACCGGCGTCATCCACGAGGTCCAGCGCAATCCCCGCGGCAGCGTCCAGCGCCCCGCCCCCGACCGCCCCTTCGTCAGCCACCGCAGCATCGACCGGCAGCCCTTCAGCCCCGGCCGCCTCCCGAGTCACCCCGGGGCCGTCGAAGTCGAGGATGAACTTGCCACACCGGACTCATCGCCCCCGGACCGGTAGGATCCCCCCCTCTGACATACCCCTCAAAGAAACGCCCGAGAGGAGCCGGCCCGTGGCCTGGATCACCAAGGACTCCGCCAACCAGCGCATCGAACTCCGCGATGAGCCCTACCTCACCGAGGACATGAAGCGCGAGCTGACCGAGCGCTACCTGCCCCGCTTCGAGACCAAGAAGGCCGCGCTGCTCCCCGCCCTGCACATGATCCAGCACCAGTACCACTGGATCCCCGCGCAGGCCCTCAAGGAGATCGCCGCCTTCTTCGACCTCGCCCCCGCCGATGTCATCGACACCGCATCCTTCTACGAGGAATACTGGCTCAAGCCACGCGGCAAGCACATCGTCGCCGTCTGCCGCTCCATCGCCTGCGAGTTCTGCGGCCATCCCGAGGTCACCCGGGCCTGCGCCAAGCACCTCGACATCGAGCCCGGCGAAACCACCGACGATGAGCAGTTCACCCTCGTCGAACTCGAATGCCTCGGCTCCTGCGGCACCGCGCCCGTCATGCTCATCGACGAGACGCTCCACGAGAATGTGAAGCCCGAGCAGGTCCCCGACCTTATCGAGAAGGCGCGGAAGTCAAGCGGTCATCACTGACCGGGCTCACTTTTTGACGACGAACGGCAGCGATACGAATCGTCCGCCGTCTTCACCTTGGCGCGACGGGATCACGAAGCGGTAGATCCCCGAAGAGTGGAAAGCCGCACCGAGATTGATCGGGCTCGTGCTCCCCGGCTCGATCGTCAGCGGTCCCGTCCCCGTGCCGCACCATCCGCACGGCTCCGCCACCCAGCCGCGCTTCGGGTTGTACCGCTCGATGCAACTCAGCACATTCGCGGGCCCCTCGCGCTCCTCGGGATTCCGGAAGCCGAAGTCCGCCGTCACCGTCATCGCCTCGCTCGACCGCGGCACACCCAGCGTCGCGGCCCACCTCGGAGAGCCCTCCCCATCACTCCGCTTCGCCTCGAAGAGCAGATCGTTCTCGCCAAGTTCCATCTCCGCCATCGCCTCGGCGACGCTCGTCTCGATGATCTCGAACGAAACCCACGGGCTTTCCAGCGCCTGTTCGATGGGCTCGGCGCCTCTCGGCGCAATTCGCACGACATCCGTCTCAACCCGAACGCGATACGCGCCGGGTGGCAGGTCGCTGAAGCGCTTGCGCAAGTCCACCCCTCCACTGCCCCACCATCCCCCGGGCCTGAGCATCTGTGTGTCACGCAGCATCGGAGAGGGATGATGCGTCCGCAGGGTGACCGTCCGGGTCGCGCCGGGCGTCCCGTCCTCGATACGCTCCAGCAGGACGCTCACATCCAGCCCCGCGTACCCGTTGTGCTTGTAGTAGCCGGAGCGCTGCGGATCGTTCGGATCGCCGACCGGTGTGATCCTGATCCTCCTGTCCGAACCATTCACGATCGCGAACTGCATCTGGAACGGGTCATACTGCGTCCCCTCCGGCGTCACGCACACCAGCCACCGCAGGCCACCGGCGGCATCCCTCTCCACCAGCTCCGCAAACCGCGCCATCGGCACATGCTCCACCAGCATCGGCCGACCCTCGCGATCCGTGGCGTAGGGCGTCTCCGCCGCGAAGCTCAAGCCGCCCATCATCATCACAAGACCGGCAATCGCACTGCGCATCATGTTCATCACGAGTCTCCTGCCACCACCTTAGGACGCCTCACGCCCCGGTCTCCGTCACCGCCACCCCCTCCTCACGCAGCACGCGGCGCAGGATCTCATCGGCCAACTGGTCCGCATCGTCGCTGGTGATCACGAGATTGGCTTTCTTCGACCGGCGCGTGATCTCGACCGCGCTGCCGGATTTCGCGATCAGCCCCAGGCGCGGGGGTTTGCCGAACGAGCCGCGGATCCCCCACCCGCCGTACTCCCGCATCGCGCACACCTGCGCCACCTCGATGTGCTCGATGTCGTCGTACGCCACGGAGCCCCGCCAGAACGGCACGAACGCCCACCGCAGGTGCGTGTCATCGAGGCGTACGCGGACATGGCCCCACCACATGATCGCGGGCGCCAGCACCCCCACGCCCAGCACGATCAGCATGACCCACCAGTCGGGATGACTCGTCGCGACAAGCGCCACCAACATGACCATGATCGGCACTTCGATGACAACGATCATCCAGAAGACCCGCCGATCCATGACCTGCTTTTCGCTGTACATGCGCCGGTTCCTGTGCGAGCGGTTCACCCACCGCCTTGTTCCGCATCGGCCTGCGCCGCTTTCAGGATCGCCTCCGCCAGCGCCTGCGCGTCCCGCGCGGGAAGAAAAATACTCGGCTCACCATCCGCCCGCGTGATCTCCACCATCTCGCGACCCACGACGAACATCCCCCGCGCCCCGCGCCCCGACACCACGATCGTCCGCACATCCTCGCCCATCACGCCCGCGGGCACCAACACCTCGCCGATCGCGCTGTACTTGATCGATCCCATGATCGGCGGCAAGCCCCACCGCACCGCCTCCGTATCCACCATCACCCGGCGTCCGAATGCGAACACCACGAACCCGCCCTCGATCAAGGTCAAACCCATCACCCCGGCGATGAACAGCCACAGCGGGAACAGACCGAACACCCACAAAAACACAACCCCCGCGAGCACCACGCCGAACGACCCCAGCACCGCCACGATCACCACCGGGGGAGGCATGTGATGCTCCATGAACAGCAGCGCCCGACCCGAACCCCCGGAAGCTCCCCCGGAAATCCCGGAATGACCCCCGCCGGTGCGCCCCGCCGTGGCGTTGTTTCCCGTCTCCGCACGCACATTCGTCCACCAGGCCATCGTGACCCCTCCAGACTCGCCCCGGTCCGCAATGCCACCCATAATGACACAAGCAGGAGCCGCCGCCCAGATGCCACGACGCCCGTCCATCCCGCTCGCCCGATCCCTCGGACGCTTCGTTGGGCATCTCAAGCACGCGATTTCGGCCGATGTCTCCCGCAATCGTCACGAGATCAGACGCGAAACCACCGAAGAAACACGGGAGACTCCCTCCGGAACCGTCACGCTCCGGAGGACCACCATCGAGGAAGTCGAACTCCCCCCAGCCGCCATCCGCCCGAACCCGCCGGAGCAACCATGACCCCCGCAGCACGCAAAGCCCTCGTCCTCGCACTCGCCGCCCCCATCGCAGCGCTCTTGGCCTGCTCCGGCTCCAACCCCGGGCACCTCGTCTACCTCAGCGATGTCAACATCGGCGCCCACGGCCCGACCGTCCGCATCCAGAACGACTCGGATGTCGCCCTCCTCGCCCGCTACTGGGTCGCCCGCGTCGACACCCGCGAGCCCTCCGGCTTCACCGACCAGCGGACCGGCCCGCACCTCGAAGTCCTCATCCGGCCCGGCGAGGACCTCCGCACCCGCTGCGGGCGTCCCGGCTGGGTCATGGGCAACGAGGACGGCATCGTCTGGGCACGCTTCCAGCCCGCCATCGTCGATGACGCCGACACCACCACCCCCATCGGGGACCCCATCTGGTACGAGCTTTCCCGCCCCGGCCCCTACCACATCCTCGTCTCCGGCTCGGCCTTCCCCAGCGCGACCGATCCTGAAGACCTCGCCGCCATGCCCAGCGAGACGCTCGTCTTCCGCCCGCTCACGGAACGCTCCGGCCCTCTGACGCCGCTGCCCCGCTCGGCGTGGATCGAGCATCACGACGGCTTCTTCGCCCAGCACGACTGATCCACGCCATCCCGCGCCGATTTCCCCCTACCATCCCGGCACGCCCTCGCAGAACGATTCCCGCTGGACAGGAATCGCCCGCGCTCCAGACGACGAATCCCGCTGGAGAAGGCACGATTTTCGTACACCACCGCCCACCCGGACGGAGCCGAGATGTTCACGCCCAAGTTGACCGAGCCGGCACTCACCAAGCGCATCCCCTGCTACCCCTTCGGCGATCCCAAGGACCGCCACATCGTCTCCTACGACGAGTACATCCGCACCGGCGGGTATGTCGGCCTGCGCAAGGCCCTCTCCATGAAGCCCGAAGATGTGGTCGCCGAGGTCAAGACCTCCGAACTCCGCGGCCGCGGCGGCGCGGGCTTCCCCACCGGACTCAAGTGGACCTTCCTCCCCAAGGTCGAGGAGGGTTCGAAGCAGGGCGAGCGCCCCAAGCGCTACCTCGCGATCAACGCCGACGAGTCCGAGCCGGGCACCTTCAAAGACCGCCTGCTCATGGACTTCGATCCGCACTCGGTGCTCGAAGGCATCGCCATCTGCTGCTACGCGTGCCGACTCGACATCGCGTACATCTACATCCGGGGCGAGTACTACCACCAGGCCGCGGTGCTGGAGAAGGCCATCCGCGAGGCGTACGAGCACAAGGTGTTCGGCAAGCAGGGTCTGCTCGACGGGGCCTCAACCGCGCTCGGCACATCCTTCTCCGTCGAGTGCCATGTCCACCGCGGCGCGGGGGCGTACATCTGCGGCGAGGAAACCGCGCTGCTCGAATCGCTCGAGGGCAAGCGCGGCTGGCCCCGCGTCAAGCCGCCGTTCCCGGCGGTCAAGGGGCTCTTCGGACGACCGACCGTCATCAACAATGTCGAGACCCTCGCGCACCTGCCGACACTGATCGAGTACGGATCGGACTGGTTCAAGTCCCTCGGCACCGAGTCGCGCATCGGCGGCGCGGCGTCCTACGGCAGCAAGCTCTTTGGCGTCTCCGGACATGTCAACAAGCCCGGACTCTTCGAGTGCGACCTGGGCATCCCCCTCCGCACGCTCGTCGAGGAATACTGCGGCGGCATGCGCCACGGCAAGAAGTTCAAGGGCGCCATCGCCGGCGGCGTCTCCACGGGCATCCTCGGCCCCGATGAGTTCGAGGCCCCCATGGACTTCGACATCGGACAACGCTTCAACATCCTCGGGCTCGGCACCGCGTGCCCCACCGTCTTCGACGAAGACACCGACATGGTCAGCGTCGCACGCAACATCGCTCGCTTCTTCAAGCACGAGTCCTGCGGCCAGTGCACGCCCTGCCGCGAGGGCTCCGGCTGGCTCCTCCAGCTCATGAGCCGCATCGAGAAGGGCAACGGAAGAACCAAGGACCTCGACCTCGCCCTCGAAATCGCCAGCGGCATGGGGGCCATGCCCGGCACGACGATCTGCGGCCTCGCCGACGGCAACAACTGGGCCATCCGCACCATCATGAACAAGT
>REDD01000281.1 GCA_007693725.1 Phycisphaeraceae bacterium | reverse complement strand
GCGTTGATGAGGAGGTTGAGGACGGCCTGCTTGAAGCGGGGGATGTCGAGTTGGACGGTGAGGGGGGTCGGGGAGAGTTCGGCGCGGAGGCGGATGGAGCGGTGGTCGGCCTGGGGCAGGTAGAAGTCGATGAGTTCCTCGACGACGCTGTTGAGGTCGGTCGGGACGGGTTCGAGGCGGAGTTCGCCCGCGAAGCGGAGGAAGTCCGAGAGGATGTCGCGGAGGCGGTCGGCCTCGCGTCGGAGGACCTCGGTGCGTCGTCGGAGGCGGGAGATCTCGGCGGGATCGGACGGGGCGGCGGCGGGGAGGTCGGCGAGCCCCTCGGAGAGGAGTTCGGCGTTGAGGGAGATGGTGGAGAGGGGGTTCTTGATCTCGTGGGCGAGGCCGCCGGCCATGGCTCCGATCTCGGCGAGCCGCTCTGCGGCGAGGGCGCGTTGGGCGGCGGTGCGGGCCTTGTCGATGGCTCGTCGGGATCGCTTATGCGCGACGGGGATGGCGATGGCGAGGCCAAGGAGCAGGCCGAGCGCGGAACCGATGATGAGGGAGGGCCAACTCATCGGAGCGGACGATAGCGAAGAGCTGTGGACGGCGTGTGGGGGCGGGGTGGAGCGAGGGGATCAGCGCCGTGGGGTTCTTGCGACACGCTTGACGGGACGGACGGTGATCTCGGGTTGTTCGACGCGGACGACGCGCGTGGCGTGCCATCCTTTGTCGCCCTCATCGGCGTCGTAGCGTACGGGTGCGCCGTCTTCGAGAACTCTGAAGCCCTCGCCGTCGATCTGGGAATAATGCACAAAGATGTCCTGCCCTTGTGGTCCGACGATGAACCCGAATCCCTTTTTGGGGTCAAACCACTTGACGGTGCCCTCGACATCTCTGAGCGATTTGTAGGCGTGTTCGCTCATTCCATGGCCTCACACGAGTGAGCCGGACGCAAAGAAGCAGCACGGTCATGGCTGCTTTTGTGTGTCCATGCACAGATACACACGGGCGTCAGGGCACGCACGCCACGGTCGTGGACAGCAATCCGTCGCTCCATTCATCGTGGTCCAGCAACGAGCGGACGAACGGGCGGGCGGGTCACCGAGATCCGCGATCCTGGCGGAGACGCCGAATCTTTATTGAACCTACCGAGAATCCGGGCGCGAGACAACACCCGGAATCAGGTCCGGTGAAGATACCGGGTCGATCCCGCTTATAGGGGGGTCGGTTCAGGCCTGGGCGGTCTCGGTCTTGGCGTTTTCCTCTTTGAGGAGCGCCTTGCGGCTGAGCTTGATGCGTCCCTGATCATCGACATTGATCACCTTGACGCGGAGGACATCACCGATCTTGACGACATCGTTGATGTCCTTGACGAAGCCGTCTGAGATCTCGGAGATGTGGCACATGCCGTCGGTGCCGGGAGCGAGCTCGATGAAGGCGCCGAAGTCCTTGAGGGAGACGACGCGTCCCTCGAAGACGGTTCCGATGCGGATCTCGGCGCACATGGCCTCGACCTCCGCGACGGCGCCTTCGAGTGCCGGGCCGTTGGTGGCGGAGATGGTGACGGAGCCGTCGTCCTCGACATCGACATTGACGCCCCAACGCTCCTGGATGGAGCGGATGGTCTTGCCGCCGGGGCCGATGAGCTTCCCGATCTTCTCGGGGTTGATCATGATGGTGTGGAGTCGGGGTGCGTAGGGGCTGACGGAGTCGCGCGGTGCTGCGATGACGGCTTCCATCTGCTCGATGATCTGGAGTCGTCCCTTGCGGGCCTGCTCGAAGGTTGCCTTGATCTCGTCGAGTTGGAGGCCGCGGGCCTTGAGATCGAGCTGGATGCCTGTGATGCCTTCGCGTGTGCCGGAGACCTTGAAGTCCATGTCGCCGAAGAAGTCTTCCTCGCCGAGGATGTCGGTGACGCGGACGACCTTGGAGCCGTCCTCGGTTGAGAAGCGACCGACGGAGATGCCGGCGCAGGTGTTCTTGATGGGGACGCCGGCATCCATGAGTGCGAGGCATCCGCCGCAGACCGAGGCCATGGATGAAGATCCGTTGGACTCGGTGATGTCGCTGATGATGCGGACGGTGTAGGGGAACTCTTCCGATGAGGGGAGGACGCCGAGGAGGGATCGCTCGGCGAGGGCGCCGTGTCCGATCTCGCGTCGTCCGGGGCCCATGATGCGGCCGGCTTCGCCGGTGCAGAAGGGCGGGAAGTTATAGTGGAGGTAGAACTTCTTGCTGAACTCGGGTGTGAGGCCATCGACGATCTGCTCATCGCGGCCGGTGCCGAGGGTGCAACTGACGAGGGACTGCGTTTCGCCGCGCTGGAAGAATGCGGAGCCGTGCGTGCGCTTGAAGATGCCGGTGGTCATCTCGAGGGGCCGGATCTCGTCGGCCTTGCGGCCATCGGCGCGCAAGCCCTTCTCAACGATGAGCTTACGGGTGATCTTCTTCTCAAGAGTGCGGAACGCCTCTTTGGCGTGGCGTCTGCGGGCGACCGAATCGGCGTACTCGGCGTAGTTGCCTTCGGCCTTCTCGGAGAAGAGTTCATCGAGCATGGCGTCGCGGATGGCGCCGACGCGCTCGTGGCGATCGGACTTGCCGGGGATCTGGCGTGCCTCGGTGAGCGCGGCCTCGCAGTGGTCCTTGACGATCTTGAAGATGTCGTCAGGTGGGAGCGCTGAGTTCCACTCCTTGACGGGCTGACCGGCCTTCTCCTTGAGTTCGTCCATCATGTCGAGGATCTGCTTGATGACCTCGTATCCGAACTCGATGGCGGCGAGGACATCCTCATCGGGGAGCTCGGCAGCGCCGACTTCGATCATGTTCATGCCGTCGCGGTGGCCGGAGAGCACGAGGTCGAGGTCGCTGTAGTCCATCTGTGAGACGGTGGGGTTGGCGACGAAGACGGGGCCGTCGTCGGTGTGGATGCGTCCGACGCGGATGGTGGCGAGGGGCCCCTGGAAGGGTGCATTGGAGATGGAGAGGGCCGCGGCAGCGCCGATGCCCGCGAGGATGTCGCTGTCGTTCTCCTGATCGTGGCTCATGACCCAGCACTGGACCTGGACCTCGTCGATGAAGCCGTCCGGGAAGAGGGGGCGGATGGGACGATCGATCATCCGCATCGTGAGGATTTCTTTTTCGTTGGGAGCGGACTCGCGCTTGCGGAAGCCGCCGGGGAACTTGCCCGCTGCGGAGGTCTTCTCGCGGTAGTCGATCTGCATGGGGAAGAAGTCAAGACCGGGGCGCGGCTCGGCGACCACGCAGGAGCAGAGGACGGTGGTTTCGCCGTAGGTGACGAAGACCGCGCTGGTCGCGAGCTTCGCGACTTTGCCGGTCTCGAGGGTGAGGATGCGCCCGGCGATTTCACGCTCGACCTTGACGGAGTGCAGACCTGTCATGTGTTGTGCCTCTCTTGTGGCTGTGCGTCCGCACCGCGTTGGCGGAGGGATCGCGAATTCGTGGATGGTTCCACGGCCTGATTGAGAGGCAGAAGGCGTCGAGCATCGAGCGTGCGGATGTGGGATCCGGGGAGCGGGTGCGCGTCGCCGACTGCCGACCAATCGAGTCGCCGGTGGAACTCGGATAAAAGCCGGGCCGCGCGGTTACCTGCGCAGGCCAAGTCGCTGGATGAGATTGGCGTAGCGGTCGTTGTCGACGCGACGGAGATAGGTGGTGAGGCGGGTGCGTCGGCTGACCATGCCCAGCAGGCCGCGGCGCGACGAGAAGTCGTGCTTGTGGTCCTTGAGGTGCCCGGTGAGTTCGCGGATGTTCTCTGTGAGGAGCGCAACCTGGACTTCGGGTGAGCCGGTGTCGCCCTCGTGGGTGCGGAACTCGGAAATGATCTGCTCGCGTCGCTCGGCGGAAATGGCCATCGAGTATGCTCTCGCCTGTTCTTAAGGAATAGAGATATGCGGGATGCCTACTGAGACAATAGCGCCCGCAGGTCCCACCGGCGGGGCGTCTCCCGAGGCCAATAGTAACCATCTGCCGGGTTTCGGGCAATGGGGACAGGGGAGCGGAGCGGCGTCCGCCCGGGGTTGGGTGCGGTATCGTCCGGGGTATGGACTGGTCAGAGCGCATCGGATCGTTGAAGCCGTCGGCGACGCTGGCGGTGAATCAGAAGGCCGCCCAACTCCGCTCCGAAGGGGTGGATGTGCTGTCTTTCGCGGCGGGGGAGCCCGATTTCGACACCCCGGAGGTCATCAAGCAGGCCGCGATCCGGTCGCTGGAGGCCGGGGAGACGAAATACTGCCCCGTGCCGGGCGATCTGGCGACGAGGCGGGTGGTGGCGGAGAAACTGACCCGCGAGAACGGCATCCCGGGGGTGACCCCGGACCATGTGGTGCTCTCCAGCGGCGGCAAGCACTCGCTCTACCAGATCTTCCAGGCGCTGATCGACCCCCCCGCTGCCGGTGAAATGGCGTGGGAGGTGCTGCTGCAGGTGCCGGCGTGGGTCTCGTACCGGCCGCAGATCGAGCTGGCGGGCGGGGTCGTCGTGGAGCTTGAGACGGACGCCCGGAGCGACTTCAAGATCTCTCCCGATCAACTGCGCCGTGCGATCGGGGCTCGGTCGCGGGTGCTGGTCCTGAATTCGCCATCGAACCCGTGCGGGACGATGTACACGCCGGGCGAGCTGCGGGCGCTGGGCGAGGTGGTGGCGGAGTCCGTGGAGCAGGCGCCGGACCTCGTCGTCATAAGCGATGAGCTGTACGAGAAGGTGATCTTCGGCGGATTCGAGCACTTCTCGATCGGCTCGATGCCCGAGATCGCCGAGCGGACGATCACGGTCAACGGGCTGTCGAAGGCGTACGCGATGACGGGGTGGCGGATCGGATATTTCGCGGGGAGCGGCGAGTTCGGGCTGAAGATCGCCAAGGGCGTGTCGCGGCTGCAGAGCCAGTCGACGACGAGCATCCCGACATTTTTCCTGCCCGCGGTGCGCACGGCGATTCTGGAGTGCGAAGCGATCGTGGAGGAGCAGCGCCTGGTGTTCGCGCGACGGGCGGAGTTGGTGTACGGGCTGCTGACGCGGATTCCGGGGCTGGTGTGTCCGAAGCCGACGGGGGCGTTCTATGTGTTCCCGGATGTGTCTGCGCACTTCGGGAAGCGTGCGCCGAACGGGCAGAAGATCGAGAGCGCGATGGACTTCGCCTCGGCGCTGCTCGAGACGGAGCATGTGGCGGTGGTGCCGGGCGAGGACTTCGGCACGGGCGGCGAGCGGTGCGTGCGGATCTCGTTCGCGTGCGGCGATGAGCAGATCAAGGCGGGGATGGAGCGGCTGGCGCGGTTCGTGGGATCGCTGAGCTAGTTGATGGTCGCGCCGTGAGCTTGTTGCTTCTCGCGTGTCTGGCGCTGGCGCTCTGCCTCGGCGATCGCGCTGTAGACCTGCCGAACGATCATGAGCGTCTGCTCTGATCCGCTGGCCATGATCAGATTGGTCGGGGCGTGGTATCGGAGCGTTCCAAGATCCTTGATCTCGGC
>REDD01000137.1 GCA_007693725.1 Phycisphaeraceae bacterium | reverse complement strand
TTGGTGCGATGTGTGTTTCGGGGCCGCGTGCGCTGAGCTTGCCGGGGGAATCGGGGGGGATCATGAGGGTGATGAGTTCGCGGAGTTCGACGCTCTGCCATGAGGAGGCGGAGAGGACGGCGTGGATCTTGGAGAGTGCATCGACGCGTGTGCGGATGGATTTCGCGAAGGAGTCGACGGTGGTGTGGCTCTGTGTTGAGAAGTCGATGAGATTGAGGAGACTTCCGAGCGCGTTCTTGACGCGGTGGTCGAGTTCGGTGGTGAGGAGTCGCTGTGTCGCGAGCGCCTGCTTGATTTTTCGCTCGTACTCGCGTTGGGCGGTGATGTCGTCGCCCATGCAGGAAAGACCGATGATGACGCCGTTGTCATCGACGAGTGGTGTGTTGTACCAGACGCAGGTGATTTCCTGGCCGTCGCGCGTGATATTGTTGTTGGTGACGCGGAAGGGATCCGGGCCGATGGCCTGCGCATCGACCTCCTGCTTGACGCGCTCGAATTCGTACTCGGGTATGAGCAGGTGCCATGTTGCCTTGCCGACGACCTCGGCGGCTTTCCATCCGAAGAGTTTTTCGGCCGCGGGGTTGAAGTAGGTGATGACATGTTCGAGATCGGACTCGACATAGGCGAGGGGGGTTTCGCGGATGTGGAGTGCGAGTCGGCGTTCGGACTCGTGTCGCCTGCGCTCGGCTTCGTGCTGACGCTGGATGAGGCGGAGGCGTTGGATGGTTCCCGCGGCGAGGTCGGCGAATGTTTCGAGGAAGCGGATGTCGTCTTCGTTGGGTCGTGCGCCGTCGGCGGGCTGCGCGATGTCGATGAGTCCGGCGATGCCGGAGTCGTTGTCGCGGAGCGGGATGGTGATGGAGTCAGCGTGACGCCAGTTGGGTTGATTGTCTTCTGTGTAGTTGAGGATGGCGCGTCTTGGCTTGTCGGTGTCATTGCTGTTGAGGATAAAGTCGGCTTTGCGCGTGACGGGGGTTCGGGCGCGGATCTTCGGGAGGATCGCCTGCTGCTCGGCGCCGGCGATGGACTCGTTGATGACGCGGAGTTCGGCGTCGAGGGTTGAGACCACGACGGCGTTCCAGCCGGCGTTGACGAGTCCGTTCGCGGTGGTGGCGATGACTTCTTTCTCATCGCGTGCTCGTTGGAGTGCGATGGCGGCTTCGAGGAGTGCTTCGAGTCGGTCGCGCACGCGTTCGTGGAGGGCCATGGCGACGCGGCGTTGTGCATCGAGGCGGAGTCGTGCATCGATGTCGAGGAGCACGCCGTCCCAGCGGATGCTTCCGTCGTCGAGTTTGAGCGGTGCGGCCTGGATGCGGAACCAGCGTGCGATGCCGGGCTCGATGAGGAGTCGTGCTTCGAGGTCGAGCGGGACGAGCGAGAGCGAGGCGGCGCGGAGCGTGTCGATGAGTCGGTGGCGGTCCTCCTGGTGGTAGCAGGCCATCGCTGCTTCGAGGGAAGTGAGCGACCTGAGCGGCACGGCGTTGGTGAGCCGGAGGTATCCGGAGGAGGCATCGATGAGCTCGAACTTGCCATCGTTGGTGTAGATGGCGCGGAAGTAGGCGGCGGTGCAGTTCTCGGTGATGTTCCGGAGGATCTCGCCGCGGTTGCGGGCTTCGCGGGTGGCGCGGAGGAGTTGGCGGTGGCTGACGGAGACGAGGTAGAAGATGAGGAGTCCGGAGAATGTGACGAAGGCGAGCCCCTTGGCCATTGCGACGACGAATTGCTTCTGCGGATCGTCGATGAGCAGATCGACGAAGTAGTCGGAGAAGATGATCCAGAGGACGGCGGGGATGATGTAGAGCCCTGCGACGGTGAAGGGGGTGATTCTGGGCGGGAGCGGGATGCGCTCGGGATCGGCGTGGGTCGCGACCGTGTGATTTTGTTTCGTCATTGTTTGACGGTTCTTCGGGCGCGTGAGGGCGTGCGCCGGGCGAAACGATGTAATGTTTCGCAGCCGGGCGGTCTTGGCCTGCTGCACGATACCGGTTGATCTGTGTGCGAGTCGTTGTCGCGTTTCACCGGCGATCGTGGGCGAGTGAAGGCGCGGGGTCGTAGGTTGTGTCAGCCGTTCTTCTTCTCGAAGTCGTGCATGAAATTGATGAGTGCGCGGACGGAGTCGATGGAGATGGCGTTGTAGATGGAGGCGCGCATGCCGCCGACGGAGCGGTGGCCCTTGAGGTTTCGGAGTCCGGCGGCTTCGGCCTGCTGGATGAAGGGCTTTTCGAGTGCTTCATCGCGGATGCGGAAGCAGATGTTCATGCGTGAGCGGCTGCCGTGGTCGGTGACGGTGGGGAAGTAGAAGTCGCTGTTGTCGAGTTCATCGTAGAGGAGTTTCGCCTTCTGCTCGTTGATGTCTTCGATGCCGGGGAGGCCGCCCTGGGCGATGATCCACTTGAAGACACGGCCCATGAGGTAGATGGCGAAGGTGTTGGGGGTGTTGTAGCGGCTGCCCTCGTCGATGTGGGTGCGGTACTGGAGCATGGTGGGGAGCGACTCGGAGCCGGACTGGGCGAAGTCGTCGCGGATGATGACGAGTGCGCATCCGGCGGGCCCGAGGTTTTTCTGTGCGCCGGCGTAGATGAGGGCGTACTTGGAGATGTCGATGCGACGGCTGAAGATGTCGCTGGAGGCGTCGCAGACGAGGGGGGTGTTCGCGGGCGGCGTGGGCTCGGCGCGGAACTGTGTGCCGAAGATGGTGTTGTTGCTGGTGAAGTGGCAGTAGGCAGCGCCGGATGAGAATTTGTGCTTGTCGGGTGCGGGGATGTAGGAGAAGTTCTTGTCGTCGCTGGAGCAGACGGTGTGGACGGAGCCGTAGAGCTTGGCTTCTGCGATGGCCTTCTTGGACCAGACGCCGGTGTTGAGGTAGTCGGCGGAGCGGTCCTTGGTGAGGAAGTTGGCGGGGATCATGAAGAACTGGTGGGAGGCGCCGCCCTGGAGGAAGAGGACTTTGTAGTTGTCGGGGATGTTTGCGATGCGACGGCAGTCGGCCTCGGCTTCGTCGATGACCTGATCGAATGCGCCGCCGCGGTGCGAGTGTTCGAGGATGCCGATGCCGGTGTTGTGGAGATCCCAGAGGTCGCGCCGGGCTTCTTCGAGGACGGATTCGGGGAGTGCGGCGGGTCCGGCGGAGAAGTTGTGGACTCTTGCGGATGTTGCGGTGGTCATTTGGATTGCTCCGTTGTTTCGTCGGGGCGTGGTTTATTCGATGACGGTGAGATCGACGGAGAGGACATGCTCGGAGCCGCTGTTGATGCGGTCCATGGTTTCTTGTGTCGGCTCGGCGTCGAGTTGGATGCGTGCGCATGCGGCGAATCCGCCGGAATAGATGATGTTTTCCATTTCCTCGATGTTGATGCGTGCCTTGCCGATCTCGCCGACGACATGGGCGAGGACGCCGGGCTTGTTGAGGTGGCGGATGGAGAGGAGTCGGGTGGCGCGGCTCTTGCTCTGTCGGTTGACGACATTGGGGATATGTCCGCTGTGCTTGTATTCGGTGACGATGCGGACGGCTTCGGTGGCGATGGCTTCCTGCGCCTGCTCGGTGGAGGCGCCGATGTGGTGAGTGCCGGTGACAGCGGGCTCGCGTGCGACGGGGATGTCGGAGGCGTTGTCGGAAGCGCCCGGCTCGTGGGCGAAGACATCGAGGCCGGCGCGGATGTTCTTTTCCTTGATGGCGGCGTGGAGGGCTGATTCATCGACGACGCTGCCGCGTGTGGTGTTGATGAAGATGGCGCCGGGCTTCATGGCGTCGAAGAAATCTTTGTTTGCGAGGGCTTTGGTGTCGGGGGTGGCGGCGACATGGAGCGTGACGATGTCGCTGATCTTGGCGACCTCGATGGGCGAGTTCGCGCGGGTGACACCGAGTTCCCTTGCTGTGGCATCGGTGAGCGAGCGGGACCACGCGACGACGGGCGTGCCGAAGGCGTGGGCGCGCTCGATGACGGCCTCGCCGATCTGTCCGACGCCGATGATGCCGAGCGTTCGGCCGTAGATGCCCTGTGCTTTGGAGTAGGTCTTCTTGTCCCAGCGTCCGGCCTTGAGATCGGCGGATTGCTCGGCGATGCGACGGTCGCAGGCGAGGATGAGTCCCCAGGTGAGTTCGGCGACGGCGATGGAGTTTTTGCCGGGGCAGTTGGAGACGAAGATGCCCCGGGCGGATGCGGCTTCGACATCGATGGTGTCGTACCCGGCGCCGGCGCGGATGACGAGGGCGAGTTTTTTGGCGCGATCGAAGACGGGCGCGGGGACCTTGGTGGAGCGGACGATGAGGATGTCCGGGTCGTGCTGTACGACGGCGTCGGGGAGGGTGTCGGGGGCGAGGTCGGGGTTGGAGACGACTTCGCAGCCGAGTTCCTTGAGTGCTGCGATGCCCGAGGGCTGGAATTTGTCGGCGATGAGAATCTTCACGGGCGACCTCCCGGCGCGTTCGCCAGCGCCACGGCTGAGAGCATTGTAGTGGGATGAAATGGGCGGATCAGTTGAGGAGGACACAGGCGGGACGCCTGTGCCACCGGTGAAAGGGGATGGGGGTCAGTCGAGGGCGTGGACGAGGAGTCCGGAGCGGAGTTTGGGCTCGAACCATGTGCTCTTGGGGGGCATGATCTGCCCGGCATCGGCGACGCTCATGATCTGGTCGATGCGGACGGGGGCCATGGCGAAGGCGGCGGCGGCGTGCCCGGCATCGACGCGCTTGCGGAGTTCTTCCGGGCCGCGGATGCCGCCGACGAAGTCGATGCGCGGGTCGGTGCGGAGGTCGGAGATTCCGAGGATGGGGTCGAGGATGCGGTCGGAGAGGATCTGGTAGTCGAGGGATGCGACGGCATCGGCGTGGTTGATGGAATCGGGCGGGAAGGTGAGCGAGAACCAGCGTTTGTCGTTGTAGATGCAGATGGTGCCGGTGGCCTGTGGGAGGTGGTTCTGGGTGTGGTCGAGTTCGGTCAGGGGGGCGATGTCGCGGAGGCGGGCGAGGAACTGGTCGGGGGTGAGGTTGTTGAGCTCGGTGACGATGCGGTGGTAGGGGAGGATGGTGAGGTGTGAGGCGGGGAAGAGGACGGAGAGGAACCAGTTGTATTCCTCGTTGCCGGAGTGGTTGGGGTTCTGGGAGGCGCGTGTGGCGGCAGCGCGTGCGGCGGAGGCGGCGCGGTGGTGGCCGTCGGCGACATACGCGGCGGGGATGGTTGCGAAGGCGTCGATGAAGGGTTGCGGATTTTCGATGGGCCAGACGGTGTGTCGGACGCCATCGGGCGCGGTGAAGTCGTAGAGGGGTGGGTTTGCGACGGCTTGCTGCATCAGGCCCGCGATGTCGGGGTTGTCCTTGAACATGAGGAAGACGGGGCCGGAGTTGACATTGGTTTCGAGGACATGGCGTGTGCGGTCGTCCTCCTTGGCGCGCCGGGTCTTCTCGTGCTTCTTGATCAGGTTGTTGTTGTAGTCGTCGACATGGCAGCAGCAGACGAGTCCGGTCTGGGTGCGCTCTTTGCCGAGGAGCGTGGCCGACTGGCGGTAGAGGAAGAGGCGGGGGGTGTCGTCGCGCTGTAGGGAGCCGCGGTCCAGGAAGGCGAGGAGGTTGTCGCTCGCGCGTCGGTAGACGGCGTCGGAGTATGGGTCCGTGTCGTCGGGGAGCTCGAGTTCGGGGCGTGAGATGCGGAGGAAGCAGTCGGGGTTGCCGTCGGCCATCTGGCGGGCTTCGTGGGTGTCCATGACATCGTATGGGAGCGCGGCGAGGCGGCTGACGATCTCGACGGGGGGGCGGATGGCCTCGAATGGCTTGATTCGCAGCATGTGGGAGCTCCGTGTGGTGTGTGGTCGGGGGACTGTATCGCAGGGTGGGGTATGCTGGCGGCTCACTGGTGTCGAGCATTGCGGAGGCGTCATGCGTGGATCAAGTGTTGCGTTGTGGTGTGCGGCGGCCGTGGCATGTGCGGGGGCGGCCTGGGCGGAGGATGAGGGGATCCGCGGGTTCGCGCCGGAGCGCGTTGAAGCGCAGCGGACAATCGAGGAGATGCTGATCGGGTCGGTGCGTCGGGATCGGCTGCGCTCGTTTCATGAGGGGTTGTCGAGCGAGCCGAGCCCCGCGGGGACGGAGGCGGACCTGCGGAAGATCCGTTGGCTGAGCAAGAGTTTCGGGGAGATGGGGTTGGAGGTCGAGGAGCACTGGATTGATGTGTATCTGGCGCGTCCGGTGACGGGCGAGGTGGAGATCGTGCGGGATGGGACGGGCGAGGTGTCGGTCGGGCTGAGCGTGCAGGAGGGGCCGATCGAGGGTGATCCGTACCTGACGGATGAGGGGCTGGACATCGGGTGGAGCGCGTACAGCGGGTCGGGCGAGGTCGTCGCGGGTGTGGTGTACGCGAACTACGGTCGGCGTCAGGATTTCGAGGCGCTGCGCGAGATGGGCGTGGATGTGCGGGGGAAGATCGTGATCGCGCGGTTCGGCGGGAACTACCGCGGGTACAAGGCGAAGTTCGCGGAGGAGCACGGCGCGGCGGGGCTGATCATGTACACGGATCCGAAGGATTCGGGGTATGTGCGCGGTTTGATGTATCCGGATGGGGGTTGGGCGACGCCGGAATACATCGAGCGCGGGTCGGTGAAGACGCTGGACTATGTGGGCGATCCGCTGACGCCGGGTGTCGCAGCGACGGTGGGCGCGGAGGTGGAGCGGCTGGATCCGGAGGAGCTGGCGCTGCCGCGGATTCCGGTGCAGCCGATCGGATGGGGTGCAGCGCATGAGATTCTGTCGCGGATGGAGGGGCGCGTGGTGCCGGAGGCGTGGCAGGGGGGGCTGCCGATGAACTACCGGGTGGATGGGGGGGATGCGCTGCGTGTGCGTCTGAAGGTGGAGCAGGATCGTCGGATCATGCGCACGGCGAATGTGGTGGCGATTCTGCCGGGCGCGAAGCATCCGGATGAGTGGGTGGTCGTGGGTTCGCATCACGATGCGTGGACGCACGGGGCGGGCGATCCGAACGCGGGGACGATGATCGTGCTGGAGCTGGCGCGGATGTTCAGCGAACGGGTGCGGTCGGGTCAGCCGGTGCAGCGGTCGATGCTGTTCGCGTGCTGGGGCGCGGAGGAATACGGGATCATCGGTTCGACGGAGTGGGTGGAGGAGCACGCGGAGCATCTCGGGGCGCACGCGGTGGCGTATCTGAATCTGGACATGGCGGCGATGGGTCCGAACTTCCGCGCGAGCGCATCGCCGTCGCTCAGAGCGTTGATTCTGGAGGCGTCGAAGCTGGTGGCGTCGGCGGTGGATCCGGAGCGCACGGTGTACGAGGTGTGGAGCGAGCAATCGGGCGGCACGCCGGGCGTGCGGGTGCTTGGCGGCGGGTCGGACCATGTGCCGTTCCTGATGCACGCGGGGATCCCGAGCATGGCGATGGGTGGCGGAGGGTCGAGCGGGGTGTCGTATCACTCGGCGTACGACAATCTGCACTGGTACCGGAAGGTCGTCGGCGATGACTACAAGCCCGCGGAGATGATCGCCCGGGTTGCGGCGGTGGCGCTGTCGCGGCTGGCGAACGCGGATGTGCCGGCGCTGGAGACGGGCGCGTACACGGAGGTGGTGCAGGAGCAGTTGCGATCGTTGTCGAAGATGGCGGAGGAGCGCGGATTGTCGCTGGATCCCGAGGCGCTGTCGGGAGCGCTGGACGAACTGCGCTCAGCGCACACGGGATTTTTCGCGAGCGAGGTCAACGATGAGGTCGTGATGACGCCGGCGCTGATCGGTGCCGAGCGTGCATGGGTGGAGGGGCCGGAGCCGGTGGAGCGGCCCTGGTATCGGAATCGGTTCATCGCCTCGGATCGTGACTCGGGGTACGCGTCGTGGGTGCTGCCGCAGTTGCGGGGCGCGATCGAGTCGGAGGATCAGACGATGCTGGATGAGGAGTTGGACGAACTCCGCACGGTGCTCGAGCGGATGGCTCGTGTACTGCGGGAAGCCGCGGCGGAATGATCGCGCGGGTCAATCTTCCGCATCGTTGCGGTGCTGTTCGAGGATCTGACGCTCGAAGATGACGAGGTTGCTGAGGCGTTCGGAGTCCCAGCGGATTCCGGCGATGTCGTATCCGTTGGCGATGCCGAAGTGGAGGAAGGGACGGATGCGGTTGTCGCACTCGAAGCGCATGTACTTGTAGCCCTCGGTGCGGGCGAACTCTTCGGCGGCGTGCATGAGCTGCGTCGCGATGCCGGATCGGCGGGCATCGGGCATCACGCCGACGAGCCATGTGAAGAGGGTGTCCGGCTTGTGCTCGAAACCGATGTAGAAGCCCATGGCGTCGTGGTTGATGCGCGCGACCTGGATAAGGACATTGCGACGGCCTTCGATGCGTCGGCGGATCCACTCGGCATCGCGGTTTGGGCGGAAGATCTGGTTGTACAGATGCGAGGCGGTGTCGACATCCGTCGGGCTCAGTCGATCGATGGTGGCATCGGCCATGGTGCTACCTCCCTGTGCATACTCACTCGTACGGCGTGCGTGCCGTGGAGTTCTGCACGGTGCGAAACCGTGCGATGCAGCGATTCTCCGTATATGGATTCGATATCGGCCCGGAATGGTTGCGGGTGTGAGGGAGAGATTCGCGGGAATATTTCATGGCGCAGCGCAGTTACGGATGGGTCGCCCGAGCGTCCGGGAATACCGGGCGGGCGTCCGATGGGCTGATTTTTGCGCGGGCCGGATCAGTCCTTGCTGCGGCTGATGTAGGAGCCGTCGGCGGTGGAGATTTTCAGTTTCTCACCGATTTCGATGAACGGCGGGACGCGGGTCTTGAGCCCGGTCTCCATGATGGCTTCCTTGAGCTGGTTGGTCGCGGTGGCGCCTTTGATGCCGGGCTGGCAGTCGGTGACTTCGAGATCGACCGCGGGGGGGAGTTCGATGGAGATCGGATTGCCGTCGTGGAGGAGGACTTCGGTGGTGGCGTTGGGGCAGAGGTAGAGCATTGCGTCGCCGGCGACATCGGGGTGGATGGTGTACTGCTCGAAGTTTTCGAGGTCCATGAAGACGAAGCTGTCGGCCTCGGGGTAGAGGTACTCCGCCTTCCGCCGGTCGAGATTGATGGATTCGAGTTCGTCGGAAGAGCTGAGGCGCTTGTCGATGTACCCGCCGTTGAGCACATCGCGGAACTTGGCCTGGATGAAGGCGCGGAGGTTGCCGGGGGTCCGGTGCTCGGACTTCGTGACGACATAGAGCTTTCCGTCCATGCGGACGGCGACACCGGGACGGAGATCAACGGCCTTCACAGGCGGCTCCTTTCGGGAGGACTCGAACGGGCGTGGAGAGCACACTGGGGCTGGCCCGGCGCTCCCTCGGGGGGGCGGATTCTAACGGTGTGGAGGGGGCGTGGCGAACGGGCGTTCGGCGGGGCTGCGAGGGGGTTCTGGGATGGTGTGGAATGCCCCAGCCGGTTGTCCGAATTAGGATTCAGGACAACCCCCGAGTCGATGACGGAAAGGATGAGCGATGGAGAGCACTCTGGTTCTGGCATCCAGCGGTATGCGAGACATGGATGTATTCATCATGGTGGCGCAGCTTGTCGGGCTGCTGCTGATCTTTCTGATGTTGGTGGGCGTCCCGTCGTATGTGGTTCTGCGGAGCAAGCGTGAGAGCGAGCAGACCAAGCGTGAGATCGCGGCGTATGTGGCGGAGGGCTCGATCACGCCGGAGCAGGGCATCGAGATGCTCAAGGCCATGGGCAGCGACAGGAAAGGCATTACGGCACGCCTCATGGATTCCTACGAAGCGGGGAGTGGCTGCTCGAAGCGATGATGCGAAGATGCCGCGACCGTAACCGGGACGACTTTGCTCCCGCAGGAGGCGGGCTCTGGGATGGTGTGGAATACCCCGGCGGCTTCTCCGAAATAGGATCGTGAGACATGGCATAGGCCGATGGAAGGGGTTGTCGTGGAAAGCACACTGATCTTGGCGTACGGCGGTCCGAGCGACAGGGATGTATTCATCATGGTGGCGCAGCTTGTCGGGCTCCTGCTCGTCCTGCTGGTGCTGGTGGGTATTCCGTCGTATGTGATCCTGCGGAGCAAGCGTGAGAGCGAGCAGACGAAGCGTGAGATCGCGGCGTATGTGGCGGAGGGCTCGATCACGCCGGAGCAGGGCATCGAGATGCTCAAGGCCATGGGCCGGCGGGGGAGCTGCTCGGGGATCCCCAAGAGTCTGCACTCCGGGTTCGGAGTGGCGATTCACAAGGAGTAGGGACGGCGGCGTGGGTTCTCAGGACTCCGAACCGCTGACCGTGACCGGGACGACCGCGCTCTCGATGGGCTCGGCGTTTTGTGCGTGGAGGCGCTGTGCGCGGTGCTGTGACCAGTCGGTGACGCGACGATCGGGGGCGTCCGGGCCATCGTGGACGGCGAGGAGGTCGTAGGTGTTGTCGCGCTGGGCGGGGGTGAATCCGGCATCGCGGATGAGCATGCAGAGGACGGCCTCGTCGAGGCAGTAGGTGGTGCCGGCGCTGCTGACGACATTCTCCTCCATCATGACGGAGCCCATGTCGTTGGCGCCGTAGTGGAGGGCGACCTGTCCGATGTGCGGCCCCATGGTGACCCAGGAGGCGCCGATGGAGAAGATGTTGTCGAGCATCAGGCGGCTGACGGCCTGCGTGCGGAGGTAGTCGGTGGAGCCGGACATGCGGAGTCGGCGTCCGAACTCGGGGTGGAGGTCCTTGGTGCCGCTGCCATCGACGCGGGCGGCGACATCGCCGGGGAAGGGGAGGTCGAGTTCGGCGGGGTCGGTCTGGCCCCATTCGCGGAGGCGGCCGAGGGGCGTGTTTTCGCGTTGGAATGGCCAGGAGATGAATGCCTTGTAGTGTCCCCACGCGCCGGGTGCGGTGTTGCCGGATGTGGGCAGGCCGTTGGCGGCGTTGGAGAGCACGCGGTCCTGCCACTGGCGGACGAGGTCCATGTGGTGGATGCGGTCGGCGTGGCCTTCGATGTGGCCGAACATCATGGTGGCGCTGGTGAACATGCCGAGGGAGTGGGCGACATACATGGTGGTGAGCCATGCTTCGGCATCGCACTTGCCGAGGCCGATTTTGCGTCGGACGGCGGGCGCGAAGATCTCGCCGCCGCCGCCGGGGAGCGAGTCGAGCCCGGCTTCCTTGAGGCGGACCATGACCCAGCGGAGCTTGTCTTCGAGCGTGTCACCGGGCGGGTTGAAGAAGTGGACGAACTCGATGAACTCGGGCGGGCTGAAGGCGTGGATGTGGATGTAGGGGAAGCGCTCTTTGATGCCGGCGAGGAGGTCGAGGTACCAGTCGAGCGGGAGGGCGGGGTTCATGCCGCCCTGCATGAGGATCTGCGTGCCGCCGATGGCGGAGAGCTCGGCGATCTTCTGGTGGATCTGCTCAGGTTCGAGGGTGTAGGCGTCGTGCTCATCGCCATCGCGCCGGAAGGCGCAGAAGGTGCACTTGGCGGTGCAGATGTTGGTGTAGTTGATGTTGCGGTCGATGACATAGGTGCGGAGCCGGTCGGCGTGGAGGGCGCGGCACCGGGCATCGGCGAAGCGGCCGAGGGTGGAGAGGGGGGCACGCTGGAGGAGGGTCAGCCCCTGTTCTGGGGTGAGGCGGACGCCACCGGCGGCGACATCGGCGAGGAAGGCGTGGTCGAGGGGGTCGGCCCCGGGGTGCTGCGCGGGCGGGGTCCAGTCGTGCTGTGTCGAGGGGTGCGTCATGGCGGTTTCTCGGCTCGAAGGGGGCGATGGTAGCGGGAGTGGGGCTGGGGAGAGGGGGTTGGCGGAGGTTTCAAAGATTTCTGAAAGCAGTATATCCCATGCGGTCGCGGTGGCCACTGCGTCGGGCGTTCGGGGGGCGTGGATTGGTGGCTTGGAGCGGGATTCGGGCTTGAGGAGGGGTCGGGAAAGACCGATACCCACGGTGGCACCTACGCCCGGAGACCGGCCCCATGGCGGTGAGTTCTGATCTACACATCTCGCCCGCGCTGAAGCATCTGCGGCTGATTGCAACGGTCGGCGCGGCCGCGCTGGCGTTGTGCCTGCTGGCGCAGTTGCTGGTGGGGGCGTTTGTGCACTTCACGGATGTCTCCACGACCACCCTGCGCCCCGATCCGTCGACGCTGCCCGCGAAAGTGGTGGAGTCGGCGGGCGGCGAGGAGCTGCTCCCCGCGCGCGGACGCGGCGAGGGGAAGGTGGAAGTGAACACGGTGATCTCGCGGGGGGGGATCCTGTTGCAGCGCACGGCGGAGCTGACGCAGACGGTGGGTGTGCTGTGCGCCATTGCGCTGGCGCTGGCGATGTTCCAGGCGGTGACGATCGCGGGGAACGGGCGAGTGCCGGGGGTCGAGATGGCGGTGACGGCTTCGAGCTGGGCGACGCTGATCGCGCTGCTGTGCGTGCCGTGGCGGAGCGTGTTTGACGGATTCGCGTATCCGGGCGTGTTCATGAACTTCGAGCAGTTGCAGCAGTCTTCGGCGTTGCTGCGATCGCATGCGCCGGGGGCGCCTTCGGCGTTGGCGTTCTACTCGACGCACTTTCTGTACCCGGTCCTGATGATCGCGGGTCTCGCGGCGGTCGTGCTCCGCTTCCGGCTCGGTGTGGAGCAGGGGGTGATCGCGACGCATACATCGCAGTTCGATGAGATGCTGGAGCGTGAGATTCGGTCGCGGAAGCTGGGCGAGCTTTCGACGCCGCGGGCGGTGGGGGCTCTGAATCATGCGATCGGCGGCCTCGGGCTTGGGGAGAGCGTCGGTCCTCAGCCCGCTGCGAGTCCGGCGCAGGCGCCGCGTCCGGCGGCGGCGAAGATGCCTCTTCCGGAAGAGGAACCGGCAACACCGAAGAAGGGGCGCAAGCCGATGTCGGCACGCCTGCTGGATCTGACCGAGGACGATGAGGAAGCGGGCGGGGCCCGGCGTCCGATCTGACGGTCGGGGATTCTCGGGGGTTTGTTCTTCCGGGGCCGGGGGGCCGGGGGCCGGGGGCGGGGGATCAATCTTCGTTGAGTGTTTTCTTGGTGCGCAGGATGTGGTGGTAGTGCTGCGCGAAGCGGTGTGCTTCATCGCGGATGGCCTGGCAGACGCGGAGTCCGGGGTTCTCGCGTCCGAGGCGGATGGGCTCGGTGCGCTTCTGCACGAAGATGAGTTCTTCCTTCTTGGCGAGCGAGATGACCATGGGCGGCTTGACGGTCATGTCGCGGAGCGCTTCGAGCGCGGCGTGGAGCTGTCCGAGTCCGCCGTCGATGAGGATGACATCGGGGTAGAGCTCGTGGCCCTCGCCCGCATCGCGGTAGCGTCGGCTGACGACCTCGCGGATGCTGGCGTAGTCGTCGTTGTCGGCGGTCTTGATGCGGTAGCGTCGGTACTCATTCTTGAGGGGACGCCCATCGACGAAGCAGACCTTGCTGCCGACGGTCTCGCCGCCCTGGAGGTGTGCGATGTCGATGGCTTCGATGCATCGGATGGGTTCGTCGAGTCCGAGCGTGCGCTGGAGCGAGCGGAGGCCCTTGGCGGGGTCGATGTAGGAGAGTTCGGATTCGGGCTGCCATCCGTCGGAGCGTGAGGCGCGTTCTTCGAGTTTTTCGAGCGCGCGGACCTGGTCGCGGAGTGTGGCGGCCTTCTCGAAGCGGAGTTCGACGGCGGCCTGCTGCATTTCCTGTCGCATGTCGCGGAGCATGGCGCTGCGTTTGCTGCCAAGGCAGCGGACGAAGCGATCGACATCCTCGCGGTAGGCGTCTTTGGAGACCTTGTCGGCGCAGGGTGCGGTGCACTGTCCGATGGAGTAGAGCAGACAGGGTCGGAAGTAGCGGTTCTTCGGGTCGTTCTCGATGATGTCGAGCTTGCAGGTGCGGAACTTGAAGACGCGCTGGAGGATCTGCACGGCCTCGCGGAGCGCGCCGGCGTTGGTGAAGGGTCCGAAGATGCGGGCGCCCTTCATGTAGTCCCAGGTGGTGCCGTCCTCGCGCGTGCCCGAGGGGTTGCGCGTGACGAAGACGCGGGGGAAGTCCTCGCGCGTGGTGATGACGAGGTAGGGGAAGGTCTTGTCGTCGACGAGGCGGACATTGAAGCGCGGGCGGGTGTCCTTGATGAGGCGGTTCTCGGTGAGGAGCGCTTCCCACTCGCCCTCGCAGAGGAGGATGTCGAAGTCGTGGACGAGTTCGAGCATGGGCTGTTTTTTGTGTCCGAGGTCGGCGCTGGGGACGAAGTAGCTGGCGACGCGGTCGGGGAGGTTCGCGGCCTTGCCGACATAGACAACGACGCCCTTGTGGTCCTTCATGAGGTAGACGCCGGGCGAGCGGGGGAGTGTGCGCGACTTGTCGAGGAGTCGGCGCAGGCGCTCTTCGCGCGATTCGCTGCCCCAGGCGGGGGGCGCATCGGAAGGGAGCAGGCCATCGGCATCTGTGATGGGATGATCGGGATCGTCGGGCATCGGGTGGATGCTACGCGTGCGGCGGTACGGGTTCAGGCGATGAGCGACTGGCCGCAGCCGGAGCAGTAGCGGGCATCGGTGCCGGATTGTCGGCCGCAGCTTTCGCAGACTCTGACCGTCCTGACTTCCGAGCCGCATTGCGAGCAGAAGCTGGCATCGCTGGTGATTCGAGCGGAGCAGGCGCAGCAGCGGCGTTCATCGTGCCAGCCGTCGCCGCTGAGTCCCTCTCGGATTGCTCCTGCGATGGCGCTGATGCCGGTGCGTGAGGCGCTTCCGGCGTAGTTGATGGTGTCGGCGGCGACGGGGGCGATCTCCTGCGCCTGATAGCGGGCGACCGCGCCCGCAAAGCCGGCGGAAGTCAAGACAAACCCAACAAACAACAGAGGGAGTGCGACGAACATCTGCCAGATCGGGCCCTCAGGGAAGTCACCGGTGAAGAAGGTTCTGACACCGGAGACCAACAAGATGATGGCTGTGACAAGCAATGTCGGCCCAAGGACACGCAGAACGAGTCGGATCCGCTTGTGGCCGGGATTGATCTGCTCTCGATGCGGCATCGCACCTCCGGAGTGTGTCTTGTGACATCTTATCCGGAAGACGGATGTTCCGCTTTCATCAGCGTCGGCGACGGCGTGCCGCACCGGCGAGGGCGAGGGCCGCGAGCGTTGCAGCGCCCGGGGCGGGGATCTCGGTGACGGTGAGGGTGAAGCGCCCGACATAGTCCGAGCGGTTGCTCTTGCCGCGGCTGTAGCTGCCGACGGCATCGCGGTAGAGGGGGTGGTCGCCTCCGAACTGCCAGTCGGTGATGGTGATCTGCATTCCGGAGGCGGCGTCAATCCATGAGGTGCTGCCGCTGCCGGGGGTGGTGGTGCCCGCGAGGGTGCGCGTGTCGGCGCTGGTGGGGAGCGTGGTCGGGGAGTTGGAGCCGGTCCAGAGTTCGCTGTACACGGAGATGTTCGGCGCGGCCCAGATGTTGTGCGTCGGACCGAAGAAGAGGTTGATTCCGTAGTGCTGGCGGAGGATGGTCTGCTCGCACCAGACTTCGAAATCGTGCTCGCCGGGCGTGAGCGCGATCTGGATGGCCGCGTCGGCATCCATCGGTCCGTTCTTCCATGATCCGTTGTGCCTGACCCACGCGTTGTAGATGAGGTCGCCGCCGAGTGTGTTCCACTGGGAGGTCTCGTAGATGCCGCCTTGGGCGTCGGTGGCGAAGACCGAGAGTCCCTGGAGCACGACGCTCGCTTCGGAGTCCTCGCAGATCGAGAGGCATGCTCCCGTGCCGAGTGCGCATAAGAACAACATGCGGGCAGTGTGCCCGTGGATGGTGTGACGCTGCATACAGACGCGTCCTTTCTGATCTTCGGATGTGTGTGAGCGCTGTGCGCTCGGAGTCTCACTTCTGCTGTACGCGCCGCCTGTGACTCGGCGCGATGCTCATAGGGTGCCGCGTGATGGGCGCTGTGCAAGGGGGCGCCTGCGCAGAAGTGGGACTGCGCGCGGCAAGGCGGGCGAACCTGATCGGCTCGCGTGCCGATCGGCGCCGGTTCTCGGACGGGCGCTGTTTTTCGGGCGTTTTCAGCGGTGCATTACGCCGGGTCGAGTGCAAGGCGGCACATCAGCGAGATGCCGGTTTCGAGGGCGTCGTCGTTGAAGTCGAAGCGGGGGGTGTGCAGGGCCGGGGAGGAGGTCTCTCCGGGCGGGCAGAGGCCGAGCATGAAGAAGCTGGCGGGGACATGCTTGGCGTAGTACGAGAAGTCCTCGCCGCCCATCGTGGGCGTGGGCTTTTCGACGAAGCGCTCCGGTCCGATAGCGGCCTTTGCGATCCTGCGGAAGCGATCGGTCGCGTCGGGGTCGTTGACGGTGACGGGGTAGCCGGGATCCCACTCGACTTCGGCGGAGGCGCCGAGCGATTCGGAGACGCCGTGAACGATGCGACGGAACTCACGCTCGACCTCGGCGCGGGTGTGGTCGTTAAGCGTGCGGATGGTGCCCTGCATAACGGCACGGTCCGGAATGACATTGAAGGCGGTGCCGGCCTGGATGGCGCCGACGGTGACGACCACGCTGTCGGTGGGATCGATGCGTCGGGAGGCGATGGTCTGGAGTGCGGTGACGACATGCGCGGCGACAACGACGGGGTCGATGGTGCGGTGGGGGGCCGCGGCGTGTCCGCCCGCGCCGCGGATGGTCAGAACGAATTCATCCGTGCTCGCAAGGAGCGGTCCGGTGCGCGTGGCGACCATGCCGAGGGGGAGTTCGGGCCAGCCGTGCAGGCCGTAGATCATGTCAACGGTCTTGCCGAACCGGGATCCGTCGAGTGCGCCGTCGGCGCACATCTTTTCGCCACCAGCGCCACCTTCCTCGGCGGGCTGGAAGACGAGGACGACATTGTTCGGACGGGCTGGCGCGTTCGAGAGCGCGCGGGCGACGCCGAGGAGGATGGCGGTGTGTCCGTCGTGGCCGCAGGCGTGCATGATGCCGGGGGTTTCGGAGGCGTAGTCGCGTCCGGTTTCTTCGGTGATGGGGAGCGCATCCATGTCGGCGCGGAGGGCGATGGTGGGCGCTGAGGCGGGGTTGCTGGTGGCGGGGAGGTAGCCGAGCACGCCCGTGCCGCCCGCGAGGCCGGTGGCGTGTTCGATGCCGAGCGACTGGAGTTCCGATGCGACCATGCCGGAGGTGCGGACTTCCTCGAACATGAGTTCGGGGTGTCGGTGGAGATCGTGGCGGATGTCGCGTGCGTGGGTGAGCACGGGGCGCACGATGTCTTCGATGGTGCCGGATGCGGTCATGGCGGGTGTCTCGGTGGGGGGTGTCATGGCTCGATGGTAGGAAATGGGCGGGGATCGGGTCTGTAGGGTCGGATGCCTCCGGCGGGGATGATGACGATGTCGTGCTCGGATTCGATGGCGTCGATCAGGAGGTTCATCCCGATGGCATCGCAGGGGAGGTGCCCCGCGACGACGACGCTGCCGGGCTTGCCCTCCGCGCCGCGGGCGGCGAGACGCCGGGCATCCTCGCCCGCGAGGTGGATGTAGACGACCGTTCCGATGTTCGCATGCTCGAAGAGGCACTCGGCGACGGCTGCACCGCCGTTGGTGCCGCCCGCGTGCATGACCGCGATGCGGCCTGCTCGCCGAGCCGGGTCGTCGGGAACGAGCAGGACTTCGTTGTGCGGGTGGGCGATCTCGTTGTTGCGAAGGAGTGCGGCCTTGACATCGGCGAGGGTGTCGTCTTCGTTCAGCGAGGAGAGAGCGCCGAGCATGACGCGCCGTCCGAGTTCATCGGCGGCAAGATGGATGTTGACGAGTGTGATGCCGATGGCCTCCGCGGCGGAGCGGAGCGCATCCCAGTCCGCCGCGTGATCGTTGAAGCGGGCACGGGTGTGCAGGGGCTGCACGCTCTCGCGGGCGCGATCCTCCGGTGCTCCGGCCTCGACCATCAGTTCGATCATGCGCTCCAGCACACGGTGGAAGTGCAGGCGAGCGGTGCCCGCGAGCGGGTGATGAAGGAGATAGCCGTCGCAGCCGAATTGCTTGGCGAGCAGCAGGTCTCCGGGTGTGGCGTTGATGGAGGCGAGCATGCGTGTCAGGGGCTTTCCGGTGTCGTGGACCACGCATGAGTCCGCGGGGATCGACGAGAATCCCGCGAGAATCGATGACCACTCCAGCAGTTCCTGTGCATGGATCATGTCTGAGTTCGCTTCACTTGATGGGGTGTTTTCCGAGTTTCGCACGCTCCGCGTTGAGCTTCACGAACGCCGCGGGGTGATCCTTGACGAGCTTGATGAGCTGGCTGGGTGTGGTTTCCAAGCGAATGGCGGCTTTCTTGAGCTCCCATTCGGCATCGCAGATGACATCGAGCGCCTCGGCGAGGAGTGAGGGGAAGTCGTGGTGCTCAGGATTGCAGGAAATGGCGTTGGTGCGCGTGCCGTCGGCGGACTTCCGCGGCCTGAGACGGCTCTTCCACAACTCGGAGCCGATCTCCCCGATGGGAACGCCGATACGGTGCTCGGTGGCGAGCGTGAGGCGGAGTCTCCGTATCGCCATGCGACGATTGACCGTGGCCTCGCGCCGTTCGCCTGCGTGGGCCATGGTTCCGGTGGGCTCGTGCGTCAGGATGACTTTGGTCTCGACCTTGTTGCGGTGCTGACCGCCGGGGCCGCTGGATCGTCCCTTGCCGACGGTGCATTGCGCGATCAGCTCATCATCGGGGAGTGCCGCGGGATGCGGGTAGGGCGTGAAGGCGTGTTGTTGGTTGGGTTCGAGCATGATCAGCGTTGTTCGATGCGGGAAGTTGGTTCGGCTCGGAGTGTGAGATCATCGACGAGCCCTGCACGGAGCATGTGGTATGCGAGTCCCGCGATCATCGCGGCGTTGTCCATGCAGTAGTCCATTGGTGGGAGCATGAGCGGCAGGTCGCGCGTGCGGCAGAGGTCGGCGAGGTCGTGACGCAGGCGCATGTTGGCGCTGACCCCGCCGCCGATGAGCAGCGAGCGGAAATCGCTTGACTGATCCAGCGCTCTCTCGATCTTGAGGATAAGGGCACGGATCGCGGCGCGCTGGAAGGACGCGGCGATATCGGCCTTCTGCTTCGGTGTGAGGTCGGATGGGCCGCGCGTGAATGATGAACCGCCCGCGGAATCGCGCTGCGGCAGGCCTCGGATGGTGTAGAGAACTGCGGTTTTCAGGCCGGAAAAGGAGAAATCGAGCGAGTCGCGGTCGAGGCGGGATATGGGGAAGTCGTGCGCGTGATCGTCGCCTTCGAGGGCGAGGCGATCGAGATTCGGACCACCGGGGTAGGGGAGGTCGAGCATGGTGGCGACCTTGTCGTACGCCTCGCCGACGGCATCGTCGATGGTCGCACCGAGCCGCTTGATGTCGATGGGCGAAGTCGTGCGGTAGAGGGCGGTGTGGCCGCCGGAGACGACGAGCCCGAGCGCGGGGAAGAGTTCGGCGTGATCCGGTGGTCGGTCGGCCGGCTCGCCGGGACGATCCAGCAGACCGGCGTAGAGATGCGCGTGGATGTGGTCGATGCCGATCAGCGGCTTGCCGAGCGACCATGCCAGCGCCTTCGCCGCGGCGACACCGACGAGCAGCGCACCGATCAGGCCGGGCCGGTGCCCGACGCTGACGGCGTCGATGTCCCCGAGTGTGACCCCGGCATCCGCGGTGGCTCGGCGCAGCACCGGAACGATGCGCTCGACATGTGCACGGCTGGCGATCTCCGGCACGACGCCCGCGTATTCCTCGTGCAGTTCGTGCTGCGAAGCGATGACATTCGCGAGCACGGCGTGGCCGTCGCGCACGATGGCGCAGGCGGTTTCATCGCACGAGGATTCGATGCCGAGCACGAGCGTCATCAGCAGCGCTCAGGGCTTCGGGGCCGCTTCGGGTGTGCGTCCGCGTGCGATGGGGGCGTCGTCGTCGCGCTTGATCCGTTCGAGCGGGGCATCGATCAGCCACGGTTCGAGCATCTCATCCGTGATACGGAGTTCGGAGACGATGTTCCCGTCGGCATCGTAGATGATGATCCTGCCGTCGGTGAGACGAGCGTTGTCGGGGATCAGGTCGGGCTTCTCGAGCGCATCCTGAGCGACGACGCCTTCGAGCGCGCCGATGCGGGTCTGCGTGCGGATGAGTTCGCGTTCCAGAAGACGGAGGCGGCGCTGTTCTTCCTGAAGGGCCGCGACCTGCATCGTGCCCTCGGGGACTTCCTCGCCGGTGGGTTGCCACGCGCCCGTGTTCAGATAGATGCGCAGCGCCTCGACGCCCGCGGTGAGTTGCCGATCGCGGAGGTGTTCGAGGATCCACTCCGGGTTCGACCAGTCGCCGTTGTCGTCGCGGTCGCGCCGGAGGATCTCTTCCTGACGCCGGATGCGCATCATCTCGCGGTTCTCCGGATTGGTCATCGGCACGAAGAACCCGGGGGACGGATCGACGCCCCACACGGTCGAATCGTCCATGCGGTGCAGGAGCCGTCCGGAGGGCAGGTAGTAGTACTGCTCGGTGATCTTGAGCTGCCCCTGTCCCGAGGGCAGGCGATGGACGGACTGGACCGACCCCTTGCCGTAGGTCCTCTCGCCGACGATCACGGCACGGTCGTTGTCCGAGAGCGCGCCGGCGACGATCTCGCTCGCGGAAGCGGAGACGCCGTTGATGAGGACGACCATTGGAAAGTCAGGCAGCGTGCCGCGTGCGCTCGCACGGGCGGTCTGCTCGCGTGCCGTCCTGCCTCGCGTCGAGACGATGGTCCCGGATTCGAGGAAGAGGTCGGCCATCTCGATGGCGGCCTGGAGCGACCCGCCGGTGTTGAAGCGCAGATCAAGGATGAACGCACGCATGCCCTCGTCGAGCAGCGCCTTCGTGGTGCTCGAGAGCGCGGGGATGGTGGTCTCGGTGAACTGCGTGATCCGGATGTACGCGATCTTCTCCTCGGGATCGACCCAGTAGCTCCACTGCTCGCCATCGCGGTGGAGCCCCTTGAGCGTGGCGGCACGGATGCGGTCGCGCACAATCACGAGGTCGAAGCGGATGCGCCCCGGCGCGACGCCCGGCGCTTCGCCGACCGCGCCCTCGATGCTCGGATCCTGCGCCCCCTCGGGGAGATCGTGGCGTCCGCCCTCGCGCTCAACGGTGACGCGCACCTTCGTGCCCGGCGTGCCGAGGAGCTTTGAGATGATGTCGTTGATCCCCTTGCCGAAGGTCGATTCCCCATCGACGCCGACGATGAGGTCGTCGGCTTCGAGTCCGGCCATGAAGGCGGGCGAGCCGTCCATCGGGCTGACGATCTGGAGGAACCCCTCGCGCATGTTCACCTCGGCGCCGATGCCGACATACGAACCGCGGATGGCCCGATCGAAGTCCGCAACATCACGCGGCGGGACATACTCGGTATATGGATCGTCGAGCGCTTCGAGCATGCCGCGAATCGCGCCGATCTGCATCGCCTCGCGGTCGGGGTCCTTGAAGAAGTGGCGCTCGACGAGCGCGTACACATCGACCAGCGGCGCCCAGTACGAGTAGTCCGACGATCGCTGCGCCGCGACGGTCGGCAGTCGGATCGCGAGAATGCCCAGCGCGACCAGAAGAACGGTCGCGGCGAGTGCGGACTTGTTTCGCTTCGGGGTGCTCTTGGCTCGTGGCACGCTGGGGGCTCCTTCCGTGGGGGCGTTCGGATTCCGGGGTTTCCGGGGGCCGGGGTTCCTGGGGTTTCCGGGTTCCGGGGGTCCGGGGGCTGAGAGCGCGAAAGCCGAGGGGGGTGGAGATTGCTCATCGGCCCGATATTGTTGTACGCCCGAATGATGGTCGGGTGCAGGGAGAAGTCACGCTTCGATGGCATATCAGAAAGAACGCAGTGAAATCCGGGTCCAGCGAGAATCGGCGGTCCTCGCGGCGGTCCACCTCCCCGAATCCCGCTTCGACGAGCGCGATCCATTGGGGGAACTCCGCGCCCTGGCCGAAACCGCCGGAGCGACGGTCGTGGGAGAACTCGTCCAGCGCCGCCAGCGTCCGGAGTCCGCGACCTACATCGGCTCCGGCAAGGTCGAAGAGCTGAGGGTCATGTGCGACCAGCTCGGTGCCGGCGTCATCATCTTCGATCATGAGCTGTCTCCGAAGCAGATCGCCAACATCGAGAAGGAAACCAAGCGCAAGGTCATCGACCGATCGGAACTGATCCTCGACATCTTCGCCAGCCGTGCCACCACGAAGCAGGCCAAGATCGCCGTGGAACTGGCGCAACTGGAATACACCTACCCCCGCCTCCGCGCCATGTGGGACCACCTGGAGCGGATCGTCGGCGTCGGCGGCATCAAGGGCGTCGGCACACGCGGCCCCGGCGAGCAGCAGATCGAGATCGACCGGCGCATCGTCCAGCGCAAGAAGGTCGTCCTCAAACGCGAGCTCGAAGAGATCTACGCCCGCAAGCAGCGGGAGGTCAGCGCCCGCAACAACGACTACTTCTCCATCGGCCTCGTCGGATACACCAACGCCGGCAAGTCCACCGTCTTCAACACACTCACCGAGGGCGGCGCCTTCTCGCGCGACATGCTCTTCGCCACCCTCATGACCCGCACGCGCCAGTGGAACCTCGGCGGCGGACAGACCGCCATGCTCTCCGACACCGTCGGATTCATCCGCGACCTGCCCCACCACCTCATCGCATCCTTCCGCGCCACCCTCGAAGAGGCGATGAACGCCCATCTCCTGCTGATCGTCCTCGATGTCTCGGATCCCGCGGCGGAACTCCAGTACGAGACGGTGCAGGAGACGCTCGATGAGCTCTACAAGGATGCCGAGCGCAGCGCGAAGCACGCCGGCATCGAGTGGGAACGCCCCGAGCAACTCGTCCTGCTCAACAAGGCCGACCTGCTCAAGGACAACTCCATCCTGCTCTACTGGACGAGCTTGGTCCCCGGCGCCATCCCCTTCTGCGCAACCGAGCCCGATGGCACGGGCCACAAGGATCTCCTCGATCGCGTGCTGGAGATCACCCGCGGCAAAGTCCGCGAGCGCACGCTCACCCTGCCGCTCAGCGACTCCAAATCCATCGACATCCTCGAAAAGCGCTGCGAGGTGCTCGCACGCGACTACAGCAACTCACATGTCCGCTACCGCGTCATGATCGGCGAGCACCAGATCGCACAACTCCGCGCCCAAGGCGCGCAGATACAAATCGAAGGGGAGCCCGAGCCGGTGAAGGATCGGGATCGCCCGTTTGTCCAGACTCAGTGAGTGTCCCGAGCGTCTCAGGCGCTCTTGCGTGCGGGCGTGAACCCGGTGCAACCGGAAACCGGCGTCACCTTCAGGTTCTTCTGCCGGTTCTCGGGGAGTCCGCACGGCTCGACGAGATCGGCCGGCGCCTGACCCGAGATGCGGATCTGCACCAGCTTGTCAGTCGCGGCCTTGTCATCCTCCCCGAAGTGGGCACACATGCCGCACTGTCCATCGGTGATCTTGAGCATCGTCAACCTCCGTTCGGGGTCGTGGATTCCGTACACCTCAACAATGTCTTGTGTGTGGGCCCGGGTCCAGCGAGAACGGCTCTCAGTTGCCAGTCGAGACCGCGAATCAGTCGCAACACACCCCCAAAGCCGCCCCCCAAACCGGCCCCAACCCCCGCTCCGCCGCACCCAGGGCCAATAATCACCCGACGCCGCCCGATCAGTGGACAGCGGCGGGGCAGGCGGCGATACTCACCCGCTCGGCGGGATTCCCCGCCGTCGATGCCACCTTAGCTCAGTTGGTAGAGCGGAGCTTTCGTAAAGCTCAGGTCGCTGGTTCGAGTCCAGTAGGTGGCTTT
>REDD01000159.1 GCA_007693725.1 Phycisphaeraceae bacterium | reverse complement strand
GGATCCGCCTGGGCGGCGATGCGGTGGTGGCGTCGGCAGCGCGGCGGTGAGGGGAAAACGAGTATTACCAGCCCTGAGCGGAGGGCGAGGGTGGCGTGGAGACATCGCGGAGCGATTTCTCCACGATTCAGAGATCACAACTGATCATAAAAAAACGCTCGCCCCGGAAGAGGGTGCTCGCGGCATTTCCATGCCACCAGAGGAAGTGCATCAGTCTTGTTCATCGAAGTATCGATGAAGAGGGACCGATGGCACAGGGGCTGTTGGGTCAGGCGTCGGCTTGTTGGCGTTCGGCGATGCGTCGGAGTGCGTGGGCAGCGTCGGGGGTCGGGTCGATGAAGGCGAGTCCGACGAGGTGGGAGAACATGCCGACCTGGCGGCACCAGACGACGCGTGCCTCGACGCTGGCGCGGTCGGGGCCGTCGACGATGGTGATGGTGCGGGAGAAGCCCTCGGACCATCTGCGGAGCGTGTTGAGGCGCATGCCGCGTTCGGAGAGGTCGAGTACCTGGCCGCGGTCGCACCACAAGCCCTTGACCTGGATTCGGTCGGAATCGCGTCGATCGGCGCGGAGGGATGCCCCGGAGCGACCGGACTGGCTCGCGGCGTGTGTCGCCATGGTCAGACAGGATCGGCCTGTTCCGGGGGGTGATGGTGCCGAGTCGGGTCTGTATTGATAAGTGGGAGTGTGCGAGGGCGGCACAGACGGCGGGGTTTGCCAATTCGGGGGAGGCGCGGCTGGCTCCCCGGATCAAGTGGTCAAAAAAACATCTGATTTCGCTCGGGCGGGGGGAAGAATCCGAAGGGTTTGGGGGTTGGTTTCTGTGCGGGTGGGAATGGTTCTCGTCTCAGGTTCAGAAAGGGTGATGCGATGGATGCAGGAACAGGACCAGGATCGGTACCGAGGAACAGCGGGTTTCGGGTGATGGCGGCGGCGGGGCTTGTGGTTGTGCTCGCAGCGGTGAGTGTGATTTGGGTGTTGGTGCCCCGGACGGCGGAGACGCCGGGCGTGTTTCGTGATGGCGTGTCGCTGACGGCGGCGATCGCGGAGGCGCGGGAGAGCGATCGCGTCGTGGTGGCTGTTGCAACGGCGGACTGGTGCGGTCCTTGCCAGGCGTACAAGCGCGGCGCGCTGGCGGATGGCGCGGTGCAGTCGTGGCTGGAAGCGCACAGTGTCCCGGTCATGGTGGATGTGACGCACGAGGCGCCGGAGGATGCCGCGTTTCTGGAGATCGGACCGATCCCGGCGACTTATGTGATCGACGGCGAGGGGCGAATCGTTGGACAAACGATCGGGAACACCGGCACGGGGGAACTGCTGTCGTTTCTGCGCGAGCATGGGAATGTTGGGAGTGATGGTGGGTGAAGAAGATCGAGCCGGATCGCTTCGGTGCTTCATTCGATGAAGCGCGGCCGGGTGACGCGTGATGCGGCGATGAGTGCGAGAGCGAGGGCGAGGGTGAGGGTGGAAGCGACGGCGAGGGGCCAGGTCCATCCCATGGCGCGGATGACCTCTTCGGTGGATTTGTTGCGCCCGCGGATATCGGAGGCGGGGGTCACCTCGATCATGGCGTAGTACATCCAGAGGTTTTCCCTGCGATCTTCCTCGGACTCGGGGAGGAGGTGCGGGCGGTACTTGACGGTGTAGGTGCTCGGAGCGTGGAGCGAGTCGAGCTGTTCGTAGTTCTTGGTCCAGCGGGAGATGGCTCGTTCGGGGTCGGGTTGCTCGGACTCGGGGTGGAGTTGTGCGAAGCGGTAGACCCATTCGCGTCGGCGGACAGCGCCCCACGTCTCGGCCTGATCTTCGTATCCGTCGGCGGTGTAGCGCGCGGCGACGACGAGGCGGGGCTTGACCGGGTAGGTTCCCTGCTCGTCGGGGGTCCATTTGCTGCGGAGGAGTTCTTCGGATTCCTCGCCGTCAACGAAGACAAACATGCCGAACCATCGGCGGTACTTGTTGAGGCCGTGCTCGTGCTGAAGGATGCCGTTCTGTGGGATGGTGAAGTCGGCGGACTGGCCGCGCCAGTTGATACGGAGGGCATCGGAGCGTGCGGGAGTGCCTTCGGTGCGGAGTTGCTCGACGGTGATGTGCTCGACGGTGGCGAGGTAGCCCTGATACTCGAAGGTGGGTTCGAGGATGTTGTCGACGAGTCGGACGAGGTAGATGTTGCGTTCGGCGAGGCGCTGGGTGAGCGCGATGAACGAGTAGATCAGGCCGGGTACGGCGAGGAGTGCGAGGATGAGTCCGACCCTTGCGGTGCGCGATCGGAACATGGGAGTTTTCTTTCCGCATCGGTCGAGGGACGGATGCGCGTGAGTGGGTCAGTGATCTGCGGACTGGTTTTCGTTGTCCGCGGGTGGAGGTTGGACGACGGCCTCTCCGGATGCGACGGACTGCTGGACGACGGAGCCCTCGACGCCGCCTTGTGCTGCCGCGCGCATGCGTTCGAGTCGACCGGGGTTGCTGTACAGGGTCATGTCGCCGCCGGCGTGGATCTCGCCCTGCTCTCTGCGGTCGTGGATGCCGCGGGAGATGGTGTCGGTGAGGGTGAGTCCGAGGAAGAGGATGACGCCGAAGATGGTGGAAACAACGACGATGGTGTTGACGGGTTTGTCGTACTTGAGGTGCATGAAGTAGGCGGCGACCAAGACGGCCTTCACGGTGGCGATGGTCATCGCGATGAGGATGTGGAGTGTGGCGCCGATCTCGATGACGGAGTTTCCGACGGGGATGTAGTGGATGTTCGCGGTCCAGACGGTGAGCGCGGTGAGGAAGAGGAGGATGGCGAAGACCCAGAACATGGTCCAGAAGGGGGTGACATGGACATGTTCGTGGCCGTGCTCCTCTGAGGCGAGGATCTCGCGTGGCTCGATGCTGTCGTGTGGATTGGTCATGATCGCGATGTTTTCCGTTCGGGTGTGTGATCAGACGAGGTAGAGGAGGGGGAAGAGGAAGATCCAGATGATGTCGACGATGTGCCAGTAGAGACCGACATTTTCGAGTGATGTGTAGTGGCGCGGACCGTAGTGCCACTTGTACGCCTTCCACATGGCCCATCCGATGACGAACATGCCAACGAGGACATGGAAGCCGTGCGTTGCGGTGGAGATCCAGTAGATGGAGAGGAAGATGTGGTCGTGAGCGCCGGGGGTGAATGTGCTGGCGTAGTCGCCTGCAACTTGAGCAGCGGGGATGATTGCGTCGGGTGCGACAATCATGGCCTTCTCCGCGGCTCGCTGTGCGTAGACCGCTGGGTAATCGAAGAAGATGCCGGGGAGCTTGCCGTCGCGGATCTTGGGCCAGTATTCCCATCCGAGCTTGACGATGAGGAAGAAGGCGGCGCAGAGCTGGGTGATGCCGAGATGGATGAGCATCATGCCGCGGTTGCCCTGCTGGGCAGCGCGGATGGCGAGGACGATGGTGAAGGATGAGAGGAGGAGGACCGCGGTGTTGGCAGCGCCGATCTCCCAGTCGAGGTAGTAGCGGGAGGCGTCGTGCCAGTTCTCCGGATAGAGCAACCGGAAGAAGGCGTAGGCGCAGAAGAAGCCGGCGAAGAGGAGGACTTCGGTGGAGAGGAAGAGCCACATGCCGAGCTTGGCGCCCTCGGCTTCATCGGTGGCGTTGCGCCAGTGGTGTTGCGGGATGTACGCCTCCCACGGCTTGAGTTCTTTGTCTTTGGGCGCCGAGGTCATGTCGGTGCGTCTCCGATGCGGGGCCGGTGATGGTTTGGTGATTCAGTGATGCGATGGTGCGTTGTCGGATCGCTCGGGGAGCGGGTAGAGGGCCGGGTCGTAGTGCGGCGGAACGACGGTGTCGTAGTCGTACGGGCCGTGGGTGAGGACAGGCTCGCGTGCGAAGTTGTGCTCGAGCGGCGGGCTCTCGGTCTCCCATTCGAGGGACAGACCGCCCCACGGATTGCGCGGCGCCTTGCGACCTGCGAAGACAGAGTGCGCGAAGACGACGAGGTGGATGAGGAAGCCGATGGCGAGGAGCCACGAGCCGAAGGTCGAGATCTTGTGCATGAGTTCGAATTCGGGTGAGTAGGTGGCGTAGCGCCGGGGCATGCCCTGCGTGCCCATGAAGAACTGGATGAAGAAGGTGACATTGAAGCCGACGAAGACGGTCCATCCGGCGATCTGTCCCCAGAACTCGTTGTACATCTTGCCGGTGAACTTGGGCCACCAGTGGTGGAGAGCGCCGATGAAGGCCAGAACGGTGCCGCCCATCATGACATAGTGGAAGTGTGCGACCACGAAGTAGGTGTCGTGGAGGTGGATGTCGGTGGAGAGTGTGGCGAGGGGCGGTCCGGTGAGCCCGCCGATGGTGAAGCAGAAGAGGAAGAAGGCGGAGTAGAGCATGGGGGTGGTCCACGCGATGGACCCCTTGTACATGGTGGCGATCCAGTTGAAGACCTTGATGGCGGTCGGGATCGCAACGAGGAAGGTCAGCGCGGAGAAGATGACATTCGCGACGGGCGATGCCGCGGTGAACATGTGGTGCGCCCACACCAGGAAGGAAATCGCGGCGATGGCGATGGAGGAGAAGGCGATGGCGCGGTAGCCGAAGATGCGCTTGCGGCAGTGCACCGCGAGCATCTCGCTGATGACGCCGAAGGCGGGGAGGATCATAATGTAGACTGCGGGATGCGAGTAGAACCAGAAGAAGTGCTGGAAGAGGACCGGGTCGCCGCCGAGCGCGGGGTCGAAGATGCCGATGCCGAACATCCGCTCGAACACGAGCATCATGAGGGTGATGCCCAGAACGGGGGTCGCGAGGACCTGGATGATGGCGGTGGCGTAGAGGGCCCAGATGAAGAGGGGCATGTCGAACCATCCCATGCCCGGCACGCGGAGCTTGTGGACGGTAACGATGAAGTTCATGCCGGTGAAGATGGAGGAGAAGCCGAGAATGAAGGCGGCGAGGAGCATCGAGGTGACGCTACCCCAGTCGGTGGTGGTGGAGTACGGCGTGTAGAAGGTCCAGCCGGTTTCGACGCCGCCGGCGATGACGGAGTAGAGGGCGAAGATGCCGCCGAAGACATAGATGTACCAGGACATCAGGTTGAGGCGCGGGAAGGCGACATCCTTCGCGCCGATCATGATGGGCAGGAAGATGTTGCCGAGCGCGGCGGGGATGGAGGGGATGATGAAGAGGAAGACCATGATCGTCCCGTGGAGGGAGAACATGCGGTTGTAGATGTTGTTGGTGGTGATGGTGGAACCGGGCTCGCGGATGGTTGTCTTGCGTGTCGAGAGCCCTGAGCCCGCTTCCGCGGACGGGTTGCCCCTTCCGTCGACGGTGATGGAGGCGAGGACGGGGCCGGGCTCGTCCGAATCGGGATTCTCGCGTCGGAGTTCCCAGACCTTGTTGCCGCGTTGATCCGTGGTCTCGGTGAAGATAGGGCTGCCGTCATCGGTGAGGGCGATGTTGAGGGGGTTGGATGTTTGGCCGTCGGACTCGGGGAGACTGACGCTGGGAGAGCCGTCCTGCGAAGCGGTGATGACGGCGCCGACGGTCGAGCCGGAGAGGAGATTGACGGCGGGGCGGGAGACATAGGTGGTGATGGGCTGGAAGAAGATGCCGCGTGTCTCGGTCTTGAGTGAGTCGCGCTCGCCTTCGGGGGCTTCGGCGGGGTTCATGTAGACGGAGCCGTCCTCCGAAACGAAGACGGTGCGTGTCGGTTCCCAGAGTTGTGCGCGGACGAGCATCGCCGCGACACCACCGAGGAAGAACATGAGCAGGACGGCGACGAGGTACATCAGACCGATCTTCTTGTGATCGATCGTGTAGACCCATGACATCACGGTCTTGAGGAAAGTCTCCTTCGGAGCGAGATAGGAGACATCGTGGTGAGCCATTTCGTTGAAACCTCCGGGGCGGGGCGATGTGCCGACGCCGTATCACATCAGAGTTCGATTTCGGTCAGTTCATTTCGGGTTCGAGGGGGTCGATCGGGTCCGCGTCTTCGGACTCCTGAGCTTCCATCTCCTGACGCGAGAACTCCTGGGCTTGCGCGGCGAATTCGGGATTGAGACTCTGGATGTAGGTGGCGATGGCGAGGATTTCGCGGTCGGTGATTCTTCCCTGGTAGGACATCATGTTGTTCGGCCAACCGGGAACGACGAAGACACCGGGCTCAAGGATGGACTCACGGACATAGTTGAAGTCGACCTTTCCGTCGCGGGAGCCGGGCCGTGGCTGGTTCCAGATGTTCTGCCAAGTCGGTGCGCTGCCGCGGGAACCGTCGACGGAGTGGCACGCGAAGCAGCCGTTGTTCCTCGAAACGAGGAGGCCGAGTTCGATGAGGGGGATCGAGGAGGTGTCGGCCTGTGCTTCGAGCCACTTCTGGTAGTCGGTGCGGGTGAGCACGGCGACGCGATTGGCCATCTGGGAGTGCTGATCGCCGCAGTACTCCGCGCAGAAGAGGTAGTAACCGGGGTTGCGGGGATCGATGGGGACGGCCTTTTCGAGGTCTTCGTCCCAGCGGTGGGTGACCTGAGTCGGGCGCACCCAGACGGTCGTGTAGCGGTTGGGGAAGCAGTCGCGCTTGATGCGGAACTCGGGGATGTAGAACGAATGAATCACATCCTGGCTGGACATGACGAACTTGACATTGGTATCGACGGGAAGAGCGAAGAAGGGCATTTCGCGGTCGTTGACCTTTTCGTTCTGGATGGGGGTCGCGCCGTTGGGATAGACCCACTCCCACTGCCATCTCCAGACGGAAACCTGGATGACTTCGGAATCCGAGGGCGAAACGACCATCTTGAGGTAGCTGCGGGCACCCCAGAAGAACATGACCGCAAAGAGGATGGCCGGGATGACGGACCATGCGATTTCGAGCTTGGTGTTGTGCGCCGGGCTGAGGGGTGCCGCAACGCCGGGCCTGCGCCGGTACTTGATGCCGAAGTAGACGAGCAGCCCCATCAGCAGCACAAAGAAGAACGCGGAGATGAAGAAGATGTAGTAGTAGAGCGCATCTGTGGAAGGCGCAAAGGTAGAGCCGCTGTGGCGGAACCACATTCGGGTCCACCAACTGTCGGCGAGTGCGCCGGAGGCGGTGTTGATGATGGATGATGATGTGTTGATCAGGTCGATCATCGTGGATCCGTTCCGGTCGTCTGGTCGTGTATGGCTTCGTGCGGGCGGGCGGCCCGATTCCTGTAGAACCGCAGAAAGTGCGGCAGTTTAGAAGAATGTGGGCCTGGTGTCTCCCCGTACGAGGGATGGCACTTCCCCTGAATCTGGTGCGTAAAACAAGCTGTCACGCGTTGTTCCCCCCACTGTCTCCGCCTCGCGACGGGGGCATCCGGAGTGAGTCGAGGATGCGCCGGCGGCTGCGCGCGTCGGCCGCGAACATATACCCAACAATCACGAAAAGGAGGACGGCGCAGGAGGTGGCGACGATGGCCATCACCGTCTGCGGCCGGATGATGTACTCGCCGGTGTTGGGGTTCATCTGGAAGCAGGTGAACGCGAAGCGCTGCCAGATGGTTCCGATGTCTCCCTGGACCGCTTCCTGAAGAGCGACGGTGAACTGTGGGCCGGAGAATTCCAGACTCTCGATGAAGTTGTGGATCTTGCCGTCGGGGGTCATGAAGTAGAGAGCGGCGTTGTGGGCGAACTCACGGCGTTCGGGGATGTAGTTGTAGTAGTAGCCGAGGGCGCGGCAGACCCGCTGGGCCGTGGGTGCATCGGTGACGAGGAAAGCCCACGCATCGTCCGGATTCTCGAAGTCGGCCGCCCGCCGATAGGCACTGAGGTGGTACCGCTGCTTGGCGAGGGCATCGCTGGTCGTGTTCCGGTGGTCGAAGGAGAAGGTGACGACGCGGAAGTCTTCGCCGAGCCGATAGGTGGTGGCGTTGAGGGCTTCGCCGACGCGGTCGAGCATCATGATGCACAGCATCGGGCAGTCGTAATAGGCCGGGACGATGATGACCGGGCGACGCCCATCGAAGTAGTCACCCAGCGTGACGGATTGGCCCTGCGCGTTGGTGAACCGGGCATCGAGGGGGATGGTGGAGCCGAGTTCGGGGTTGACCTCGACGCCGCGCATCTCCGCCGGGACATCGGGAAGGATGAGCTGTGCGCGGAGCGGCATCGCTGCCAACACAAGGGCGGCTGCGGCGATGACGTAACTCATTGATCTGGCTGAAACCAGCACGCGCGAAGCTCCGGGAATGCCTGAGTCCGCCCGGAGAAGATTGCTGCCGGGCAGGATTAATTATTGTACCGCTGTACGACCTGATCAATGGCGAGGTCGATGGGAATTGCGATGATGTTGGCCTGTTCGTCCAGCCATCGGGGTTCCCCGCGCAGGGCGGCGTCCCACTCGGCGACACGCCCGATCTGCTCCTGAAGGATGCCGGGGTTCTGTTCGCGCTGCTCCATCGCGAGATTCTGGATGGAACGGGTGAACCAAGGGAAGAGGATGATGGCGACGCCGAGGGTGCCGACGATGGTGGCCCCGAGAAACCCCATGACGATGGCGGGGTTGAAGTCGCCGTGGGAGTCCTGATGGTGGGGTTCGTCGGGATCGTGGCGGAACCAGGAGTCGTGCTCTTCGAGCGCCTGCTTGAGTTCCTGTTCGTCCTGCGGGATGTGGTGTTGTTCGCTCATGATGGAGGTCCGTGTGTACGGCAGACTTCCGTGTGGGTCAGATGTGATTCTTGTGCTTGAGCGCCTCGTGGAGGCGGGGATCCTTCAGGGGGATGAGCGGGCCGGAGGCGACCTTGGCGACAAAGAGACCGAGGAAGATGGCGACGGGGCCGACGATGCCGACGAAGTCGAGCCAGTGCCACGGGCCGACGCCGTAGACCTCGGGGCGGATCATCCAGTAGGTCTCGATCATCTGGATGATGATGAGGTAGACGCACATGAAGGAGATGAAGCCGCGAGAACGGCGCAGGGGACGGGGGAGAAGCAGGATGAAAGGCAGGATGAAGTGTGCGATGGGGATGGCAACGGAGAGTCCGGTCCACGGCTCGGCGCGCCGGACCTGGAAGAACATCGTTTCCTCGGGGATGTTGGCGTACCAGATGAGGAAGTACTGGCTGAAGGCGATGTAGGCCCAGAAGACGGTGAAGGCGAAGAGGAGCTTGGCGAGGTCGTGCAGGTGCTCCTCGGTGAAGGCCACCGCGAGCTTGCCGAAGGATGAGAGCGTGATCAGCGTGAGCGTGCCGAGGGCGACGCTGAGAACCATGCACGAGGCGAAGAGATAGACGCCGTACATGGTGCTGAACCAGTGGAAGTCGAGGGACATGAGCCAGTCGAAACCGGCGAAGGCGATTGAGAAGGCGAGGAAGGGAAGGCCGATGCAGGAGAGGCGGCCGAGCGTGATGGTGTGCTTGGGGTCGCCGTCTTCATCCTGACGCCGGCTGATGGAGTTGAGTGCGAAGGAGAGGCCGATCCAGATGGCGAAGTAGATGAGCGAGCGGACGAGGAAGAACCCGTAGTTGAGGTAGCCGCGCTTGTGCTCGAAGGCGGGGTCACCCTCGACATAGGCGGCGTTCATCCACTTCCAGAGGTACGGGATGGAGCCGCCTTCGCCCTTGGTGGCGGTGAGGACGGCCTGCAGGATGAGGATGCCGAAGAAGAAGGGAACGGCGATCCAGATGAGCGACGCGATGTTCTCGAACTGACGGCGGATGGTCGCGGACCAACCGGCGTTGGTGGCGTGGAAGATCATCACCAGCACAAGCGCTGTCAGCGGGAATGCCACCGAGAGAATGAAGCCGGTGTGGAGCGCGAAGAGGGCGGTTCTGGCGGTGAGGGCATCGCCCGCGACAGCGCCGAGAACGGCCAGGACGGTGAGGAGTGCGCCCAATCCGAGGAGTGCGATGCTCAGGCCGCGTCCTGCGCCTTCACGAAGGCGGATGTTGTCGTCGGCGAGGATGAGATCGTGACGGAGGTTGACGGTGCTCACAGTGCATCCTCCCGGTGGGCGGTGCGCCCGATGTCCTGCGTGGGTGCGACAGCGCTGCGGCGGCGATCGAGTTCGAGCCGTTCACGGTCGGGGAGCATGTCCGGCGTGCCTTGGAGTCGGAGTTGCAGTGCTCGCACATAGGCGACGATGGCCCATGACTCCTCGATGGTGAGCTTGCGTCCGTAGGCGGGCATCTGGAGTTCCCAGTCACCGCCGGGATTCACGACACCGTTTCGGATGACATGGAAAAGCCATCCGTCCTGACCGTTCTCGCCGCCATGGTAGAGGCGTTCTTCAGTAAGACGGGTCGGGGGATAGGCCCAGCGAACACCGACCAAGCCGTCGGACTGCCCCGTTCCGCCGTGGCACGGCAGGCAGTAGATGTCGTACTTCTGCTGACCGAGTTCGAGCAGTTCGCGTGTGACCGCGACGGGCATGCGCTCGACCCACTCGTATTGGATGGATCCGTTGTCGTCGAGGATGTACTCGCCGCGGGCGTTGAGGCGGGGCGTGCGTCCGCGAGCCCACGCATCATCATCACGGAGGAGTTCGTGGCGCTGCGAGAAATCGACCGTGCGGGAATCGTCGGGATCGATGCTGCGGACGGGCTCGACATGCGTCGTGCGCCCGAAAGGCACGGTGCCGCGGACTGGGAGGCGAGCGGAGCGTCCGTCGATGAAGAGCGGTGCGGAGCGATCACCATCGTCCTCGGCGCCGGTGATATAGAAAGCGACATTGGACTGCGGCAGCACCTTCGGCTGGTTGTCCATGTCGGGGAAGAACTCGCGCTGGCGCTTCGTTGTGCGGTCATCGCGGCAGCCGGTCAGGGGCACAGCAATGCACATCGCAAGAGCAAGCATGATGACGGTTCTGGCGGCAGGCACGATCACTCCTCCACCTCATCGATGTGCTCACCGCCGAGATCGGCGAGGAGCTTGCGGATGTCATCGGCGTTGAACTTGGGGTCTGCCGCCTCGATCGCGATGATGAAGCGATCATCGCCGACCCGGAGGAAGCGTTCCTTCTTCGCCATCGGGTGATGCAGAAGAGGCAGGCCGTTGAGCGTGAGCATCCCGACGATGGCGGAGATGGAGGTCATCAGCACCGCGAGCTCGAAGGTGACGGGGAAGTACTGCTCCCAGGCGAAGTAGGGCTTGCCGCCGATGACCATCGGGTAGTCCACGGCGGACATCCACCACTGCATCAGCAAGGCGATGGTGATGCCGCTGATCGCGCCTGCACCAGCAAAGAAGGAGACACGGCTGGGCTTGAGGCCCATGGCTTCATCGATGCCGTGGATCGGGAAGGGGCTGTAAACATCCCACTTGCTGTAGCCGAGATCGCGGATCTTCTCCGCAGCGTGCGAGACCACCGCGGGATTCGGGAACTCGGCCATGATGGCGTGGAGGGGTGCACCGGAACTGGATGTGACGCTGTGAGCGCTCATGTGTCAGTGTCCTCCTTCGCTGCGGTCGGAGGCTTTGTGCTGGTCGCCGTTGTGGTGACCATCCTTGTGGTACATGGGGTGATGGGGATCCGCCTGCGGCATGACATTCTTGACTTCGCTGATGGCAAGCATGGGGAGGAAGCGGCAGAAGAGGAGGAACAGGGTCATGAAGATGCCGATACTGCCGACGAAGGTCAGGATGTCGACCCATGTGGGGGAGTAGTAGCCCCACGAGGATGTCACGAAATCGGCCGAGAGCGTGGTGACGATAACCAATCGCTCGAACCACATGCCGATGTTCACGATGATCGAGATGATGAAGATGAAGACGAGGTTGGTGCGGCACCACTTGAACCAGAAGACCTGCGGGCTGACGACATTGCAGAACATCATGATCCAGTACGCCCACCAGTAGGGACCGAAGGCGCGGATCATGAACGCCTCGGCCTCGTACGGGTTCGCGCCGTACCAGGCGATGAAGAACTCCATGATGTACGCGAAGCCCACCATGCTGCCGGTCAGCGTGATGATCTTGCACATGTTCTCGATGGTCCGGGCCGTCACGAAGTCCTTCATGCCCGGGTAGAGGGCACGGGCGGGGATCAGCAGCGTCAGCACCATCGCGAAGCCGGAGAAGATGGCGCCCGCGACGAAGTACGGCGGGAAGATCGTCGTGTGCCAGCCGGGGATGATGGACACCGCGAAGTCGAAGGACACGACCGAGTGGACGGAGAGCACGAGGGGCGCGGCCACGCCGGCGAGGAGGATGTAGGCCTTCTCGTAGTTCCACCAGTGGCGGCTGGAGAATCGCCAGCCCAGGGCGAGCACGCCGTAGAAGTACGACGCGATCTTGTTGGCCGGGATCGAGACGGTGGTGAGCTTCTTGACGAAGGCGGGGAGGGGATGCGGCGCCCACATGGGGCCGAAGGTGACCTTCTGGTTGAAGCGGGCGATGGCACGATCTCGCAGCGTGGCGAGGTCGGGGATCATGCCCATGTACCAGAAGAGCAGCGAAACGGTGAAGTAGGTGCCGACCGCGAAGACATCCCACAGCAACGGCGAGCGGAAGTTCGGCCAGATCCAGTTGTAGTTCGGGATCGGGAAGAGGAACCACGCGAACCAGACGCGACCGACATGGATGCCGGGGAAGGTGCCCGCGCAGATGACCGCGAAGATCGTCATTGCTTCGGCGAAGCGATTGATGCTCGTCCGCCAGTTCTGCTTCAGCAGGCAGAGGATGGCGGAGATGAGCGTTCCGGCGTGACCGATGCCGACCCACCAGACGAAGTTCACGATCGCCCAGCCCCACGAGACCGGGTTGTTGAGGCCCCAGACGCCGACGCCGGTGACGATCAGGAAGAGGATCATCACGGTGCCGACGATCGCCAGCACATTCGAGACGGCGAAGGCGGGGAACCACCAGTTGGGGGTCTTGTTCTCGACCCAGCCGCAGATGGTCTCGGTGACGGAGTGGAAGTCGCGGTTGCCGAGGACGAGCGGGACGCGTCGGGTCGGATCGTCGGTGATGGTGCCGTCGATCGTCTCCGGATCGCGTTCGACCCCTTGGCCGCGCTTTCCGACGAGCCCGAGCGCTTCGGCCTGGTCCGGGTGAATCGAACTCATGCGTGCGCTCCAGCAGAATTCAGGACGGGAAGATGGAGGACGCCACGGTTTTCATCGTGCGTGGGCGGGAACGGTGTGGTGTTGTTGTTGAGCGCCGCGTGTGCGTGGAAGGGGTTCTCGCCGCGGGGGCGGAGATTGTGGTTGAAGTTGCGGATGCGAAGCAGGTGCGTCGTCCGGGGGACGACATTGAGGTAGGCGAGCATCGCGAAGGTGCGGGGATCGGCCTTGAGCTGGGACACGAAAGATCCGCGTCCGTCGTTCGAGTCGTAGTCGTAGATGTCGCCGAAGACGATCGCGTTCGTGGGGCACGCCTGCTGGCAAGCCGTCTGGAAGAAGCCGTCGGGAATGTGATCGAGATCCTGGATCTTGGTCTCGACGCGTGCGGAATTGATGCGCTGGATGCAGTAGGTGCACTTCTCCATGACGCCGCGGCTGCGAACCGTGACATGCGGGTTCTTCTGCATGGCACGGACCGGATTGGTCTTGCTCCGGAAGCGCGGCGGGATGAAGTTCTCGTTCCCGGTCATCGCCGGGATGCCGCGGTTCTCGACCGGTCCGCCGGGCAGACCGACCACCTCGCCGCGGAACTCCTTGGTCGCGTAATCGAAGTAGTTGAAGCGGCGAACCTTGTAAGGGCAGTTGTTCGAGCAGTAGCGGGTGCCGATGCAGCGGTTGTAGGCCATGTCGTTGGTGCCGCCCGTGCCATGTACTGTCGCATTGACGGGGCAGACGACTTCGCACGGCGCGTTCTCGCAGTGAACGCACGCCAGCGGCTGGATGGCGACATCGGGATCGGCGAACGCGGCGTCATCCATCGAATCGGTCGCGTAGTAGCGATCGATCCGGATCCACTGCATCTCACGACCCTTGGCGACCTCCTGCTTACCGACGACGGGGATGTTGTTCTCAGCCTGACACGCGGTGATGCAGGAACCGCAGCCGGTGCAGGTGGTGAGGTCGATGGACATCCCCCACTGCTGGATGGGCTTGCCGGACCACTCGCGCCCCTGCGTCTTGCTCATCTCGACGGGACGCTGCTTGCGCCCCTTCTCGTCGAGGATGGGGCGACCGTTCTCATCGACCTTGTGATAGAAGATCGACGAGCCGCGCCGACCGGGACGCTGGAGATAGATATCGCGGTTCACCGGCGTGTGGCCTTCCATGCCGAGGGAACCGGCGGCATTCATTTCGCGCTTGTTGCCGTAGGCATCCTTGGACGAGAAGTCGACATCGCCGTTCTGTCGCCACCAGTAGAGATCGACTTCGCGGAAGAAGTCGCGGCCCTCGATGGCCCAGTGATCCTGCGTGTTTGCGATGAGGTACGCAGCGCGCCGCACCGGAGCCACCGAAGCGCCGGTCACAACGGTGCGCCGATCGGAGGGGCGGATGCTGTTGACATCGAAGCCCGTCCCCTGCCCGACGCGACCGGAAACGGTGCGCCCGTAGCCCAGCGTGCAGATCACGGTGTCATCCGCGAGGCCGGGCTGAACCCAGACGGGGAGCTCGATGGACTTGCCGTCGATCTCGACCTTCGCCCACGCGACATAGTTGTACAGCGGCCCACGGAGCTTGCGGCTGGTGCGGATGCCGAGTCGCTCGGCGGTCGCCTTGCTGATGAGCAGAGGGTTGTCCCATGTGACCTTGGTCACCGCCTCGGGCAACTCGTGCAGCCACGGATTGTTCGCGCGCTGTCCGCCGCCGAGCTTCGAGCAGGGCAGGAAGACGACATCGATGCCGGATGCCGGACGCATCGCGCCGACGGCATCGCGGCATGCCTGCGCGACACGATCGGCCCCCACGCGGGGATTCAGCACCGACACCGAGCCCGCCGAGCCCTGCTGCACACCATCGTGGAGACAACGACGCCAGACCTGTTCCAGCCGCGGATTGGGAGTGCCGGAAGATCCGATCCGCGTCGGGATACCGGCACGCTGCGAGAGCGTGCGCCGGACAAGCTCGTAGCCGTCATCGCTGTCGCCGACGATCAGGCCGAGCACTTCGATGTCGCTGTGCGCTTCCCACAGCGGCTTGATCATCGGCTGGATGATGGAGTACGCGCCGTCCCAATCCGAGACATCGCCCCACGCTTCGAGGAAGTGCGCCTGCGGCAGATAGGTCCCCGCCTCGGCGGCCGTCTCGTTCAGCGAGCCGAGATAGATCGTGCGCGTCGCACGCCCCATGGCTTCTGCGAAAATGAGATCCGCCGGAGCGTCGTAGGCGGGGTTCGCGCCGATGACCACGAGCGTGTCCACCGCGCCCGCCCGGAGCGTCTGCGCGAGTTCCGTGATGGAGCGACCGCTCGACACGCTGGCATCGCCCTCGATCGGACGGTACGAGACGGTCTGACCGACATTGCCGAGCGCCTCGTTGATCGCGTGAACAAGCGCGTGGATCGGGGCCGGCTGCATCTCGCCGACGAGAAGAATGCCGCGCCCGCGATTGTCCAGCAGATCCTTGGCGACCTCGTCGATCCACGCACGCGGCACATCGCCAGTGGGCAGGTCGGCCGCAACGCCATCCAGCGCATTGCGGAGACGATCGGTGCCCGCGCTCTGCCGCATGACGGCTCGCGCCAGTTCAACCGCGAAGACGGAGACCAGCGCGGGACGGAGACGCAGCCGATGATCGGCCTGTCCGCCCGTCGGCGTCATGTTCGATTCGATCGCGTACAGACGGCTCATCTTCGCATCGCTCGCGATGCGCCCATGAGAAGCGCCGGGGCGATAGCGATTCGCGCTGTAGCCGCGGAGGTCGGGCAGCGTGGCATCGGTGCCCAGCAGGTCGTAGTTCAGGCACACGATGACTTCCGCCCGTTCGAGCGAGAGCACCGGACGAACGGGACGACCAAAGGCGATATTCGCGCCCTCGATGGCGTGCTCACGATCGGCGGGTTCGTGCACGAACCACTTGGCGTTCGGCCAGCGGCTCATGATCCGCTGCTTGAGCGCGGCACGGGTCGGGCTGGTCGATTTGTCGACGAGGAATGCGAGGCGCTCGCCGCGCGTGGTATCAAACGCATCGAAGATGGTGCGCGCCTGGCGTCTGAAATCGGCCCAACGCGTTGCCGGTGCGGGGTGATCCGATGCCGCGGTCGTGTTGACCCATGCGGGGGTCCGGTCGATGTCGTAAAGATCCAGAATCGCCGCTTGCGATGTCACGGACGACTTGCCGCGATTGTGCGGGTGGAGCGGATTGCCTTCGAGCTTGACGGGCCGACCCTCGAGCGTTCTGGCGAGCAGCCCTTCGCATCCGCCGCCGGGCAGCGGCATGGCGGTGGCGTAGTACAGCGGCTTGCCCTCGACGATCTCCTCGGGCGCGGTGTTGTACGCGATGAGTCGGTGATCCGGTCTGCGGCAGCCGGGGATCGTCGCCGCGCCCGCGAGCGCGAGAGAGGCACCCATGATCTTCAGAAAGTCGCGCCGTGAGTTCTCGAGCAGTTCGCTCGCGTTCGCCGGGAACTCACGCTCGAGAAAATCGCGGAACTCGGGCGTATCCGCGAGATCATCGAGACTGCGCCAGTACTGCCGCCCCGTCGCCTGACTGACAAGGCGCGAGTCGCGCTGCCCGTTCACGGGGAGCCCCTGCTTCTTCGAGGATGGGCACTGTTCTGTGCTGCTCATCGTTTCCTCGGTTTGCTCGCCGGACACCGTTCAGAACTTCTGAAACGGAGCCGAAGATCGTTCACTGCTCACACACTCAATAGTGGCAGGCGCCGCAATGCTGCGGCGGCTGCAACTTGTTCTGGATGACCAATTCCACGCCTGTCGCCAACTGCGCTGGTCTGTTCGCCAATTGCTTCTCGACCGCCGCAAGATTGGTGATGCGACGGATGTTCGGATCGTTCACATCGACGACATGCTCCTCCGGGCTCCGGTGGCAATCGAGACACCAGCCCATGCTCAGCGAATGCACCTGACGCGCGATCTCCTGCTGATCCATCCGCCCGTGGCAGGAGTAGCAGGAGATCCCGGCATTCACATGGATCGCGTGGTTGAAGTGCGCGTAGTCGGGAATCTTGTGGATGCGACGCCAGCGAATCGGCTCACCGCTCGCATACGCCGCACGGATACGAACAAGGTCTGAGTTGCCTCGATGCACCGCCCAGAGTGATGCGTTGAGATACCCGGCCTCGCCAGCCCCGGTGTGGCAACTCATGCAGGTCGCCGTGTCCGGAATGTTCGAGTGCCCGGATTGCTCGACATTCGAATGGCAATGGCGACAGTCGATGCCGAGCTGACCGGCATGGATCTGGTGGCTGAACGCCACCGGCTGATCCGGCTCGTAGCCCACCTGCCAGAAGTCGGGGGTTGCGTAGTACCAGGTGGCCCAAACGACACCAAGACCGAGCACGCCCAGTGTCGCCACCAGCACGCCCGGAACTGCGTTTGTCCAACGCGGGAAGACGATCGACACCGGTCGCTCCTCGCCCTGCGGCATCTCCGACCCCCGTCGAAAACCTCTCGAACGGGATCCAGAACGCACACGCTGCGCCACTGGTCCGGCCGCGATCCGCAGCGACCGAGGGCGTACTAGACCGGGCCAATTGCGCCCCGTCAAGCCAATATCCTGCCCAACAAGAATTGATACTGATTCTCAGCAACGGAACAATGCTGCCAAATCGGAAAAAATCCCGTTCAACCGGATCCGGGCTGGGCAACCCGGATCCCGCCTTCTACACTGCTCGCCATGGTCGATGCCCCCGCCCAGACAGCCAGATCGCCGCTCGGACCGGGCGTGGTCTACGCCTTCGGCACCGCCGTTGCAATGTGGATCGTCGGCTTTTTGACGCACATGCCCGGCCTCGAAGCACCCGCCTGGCTCGTCGGGGTGCTCCTGATCGGCACGCAACTCGGGGTGGCGGTTCTCGCGGGACGCCACGCCGCCGGACACGGGGCCGTGCGAGTGGGCCTCCTCACCGGGCTCCTCGCCGGCGTACTCAACCTCCTCATTCTGGGGGGTGTGCTGGCCCCCGAGGACCCCGCGCAGGGGCTCCCCGCCGGGTGGATCGGCACGGTCGGGGCGTTTCTCGGCTACTCCGTCGTCGCATCGGGCGTCGGCGGATGGGTCGGAGGGTTTCTTGCCGGGCACGAAAAGGCCACACGCCCGCCGGCGTACTGGCTGGCCCGCTTCGGCATCGTCGCGGCGGCGAGCGTCGTTCCCGTCCTCTTCTCCGGCGGGCTCGTCACGAGCCATCAGGCCGGGCTGGCGGTTCCGGACTGGCCCAACTCGTTCGGCGCACTGATGTTCCTGTACCCGGTGTCGCGGATGACCGGCGGCATCTACTACGAGCATGCCCACCGGCTCTTCGGGTCGCTGGCGGGGCTGGGCGTGATCGCTCTGTTGCTGTTCGTGCTGGCCGCGGATCGACGCCGATGGGTCCGCTGGTCGGCGGCGGCGGCACTGCTGGCGGTGGTCGCGCAGGGGATTCTGGGCGGGGTCGGCGTGGCCATCGCGGACGGCCAGGGCGACTGGCAGCAGGTCGCCGCAACCGCAGCGCAACTGCCGGACGACATCCCCGCGGACTTCGCGCTCACGACGGACAACGCACTCTCCGCATCGATGCGGATGGTGCACGGCGTCACGGGACAGATGACCTTCGCCTGGATCGCGGTCGTCGCGGCCTTCCTCTCGCTGCGTTGGCCGCGAAGCGGTTCCGAGCCGCGCGCTGTGGACGGAGCGCTGTCGCGCATGTGTGTGGCGCTGATGATCGTTCTGACGCTGCAACTCACGCTCGGCGCGGCATCGCGCCACTTCCAGCATTTCCACATCGCGCTCACGCACACGGGATTCGCCCTCGTCGTGGTGGTCGTCGCGCTGGCATGTGCATTCCGGGCGTTTCGGCACGCCGCCCCCCTGCCGCTGCTGGGGCGGATCATCGTGGGGGTGCTGATCGTTCAGGTCGTTCTCGGCTTCGCGACGCTGTTCCTCGTGCTGCCGTACGACAGCGCCGGGCCGAAATCAATGCTCGCGGTGACGACGGCGACGATGCATCAGGCCACCGGCGCTGCGATCTACTGCGCCTGTGCGCTGCTGACCTGCTGGGCGTTCCGCCTGACGGCCCGCTCACCGATGTCAGCGCACGAAAACGCCGATGCGAGCGTGCCCGCACCGGCGTGAAGATTGCAATCACAAATGAGTTATTCGGGCTTGCCGCCGGAGGAGTCGTACACCCAGCGGTCGACGGCGCGATCGTGGTTGATCACCTCGCCCGATGCGAAGAAGAGCGAGAGTTCGCGCTCGGCGGCCTCGGGGCTGTCGGAGCCGTGGATCAGATTGAACGAGTTGGAGACGCCGAAATCCCCGCGGATGGTGCCGGGCTCGGCCTTGCTGCCGAAGGTCGCGCCCATCATCTTCCGGCTGATGGCGATGGCGCCGATGCCGCGCACCGCGAGCACCAGCACGGGGGCGCTGGTCATGAACTTCACGAGCCCGTCATAGAAGGGCTTGCCCTTGTGCGACTCGTAGTGCTTCGCGGCGAGGTCCTGCGAGATGACCATCAGTTTGGTGCCGACGATCTGGAGCCCCTTCTCTTCGAAGCGGGTGATGATGCGTCCCATCAGGCCGCGTTGGACCGCGTCGGGCTTGAGGATGATGAGCGTGGTTTCCATGGTGATTCTCTCCGTGGGTTGTGGAAGGATCCGCCCTCTGCGGCGGGGGGGGCAGCATGATACCCCCGGGCATCGGGTGTTCCATGCCCCCGGACATACCCCCGGAATTGCCCCCGGAAATGAAACCGCCGCCCTGAGCAGGCGGCGGGAACATGAACGAATTCAGGTGGTCAGTCACGACGCGATATCAGCGCCTGCGTCGGGCCGCAAAGTAGCCCGCGATGCCCATCAGTGCCGTGGAACCGGGCGAAGGGATCTCGATCAGCGAGAATGCCCACGAGCTTGCGCCGGGCCGATTGCGAACGCCCTGAATCGGCGAATCGAAGGCGACACGATAGATCCCCGGCTGCAGAACGAGTTGCTCGCTGAAGGATCCGTCCGCGGTCGACTTGTTGAGCGATGGACCTTCGATCAGGTACGACGCCTTCGCAATCGAGACCGAGACGCTGAAGAGCGATGCCTGCGTGATCTCGAAGACGACATCGAACATGCTGTTGGCGACCGCGTTGCCGTCGCCGCTGACGATGCCGGTCGCGCTCCCGCTGGCGACGATCGAAGTGTTCCCGAGGAATGATGCCTGCGTCGAGATCGCAAGCGCGGAGGCGGGACCATCGACGACCTGTGAGGTCACGAAGGTCACGAACGGGGAATTGTCCGGGGCATTCACCCAGGAATCCTCCATGCCGACCATGAACAGCTCCGCTTCGGTCATGATCGTGCGTGATTGCGAGTTGTAAAGGATCGGCGCTCCGAGGGCCGTTCCTGCTGCAGCGGCGATCACAAATGCCGGCGCCAATCTCCGCGCTGCTTGGACCATCTCTGACTCCTCATTTCTGAATGCGACAACGCGATCACGGCGGTGCCGCTTCTCTGTGCAGACTGCATGACGAGGGCTCGACGGACCCTGTGCGATGCCGCCGAGCGCCAACCCTTGATATCAACGCCGTCACACCCTGTGCCGATGTGACCGACGCTCAATCGCGGGCGTGCCCTTTCGAGCCACGCCCGCATGTATCGTTTCGTCAGCGACGCCGGCGCATCGCTACGAGAGCCGCCAATCCCGCGATCGTCGGGATGCCGGGGGCGGGAACAAGAACCAGAATCACGCTCCAGCTACCGGTCGACACGAGCGTGCCTTCCGCGGAATCGACCTCCGCGATCGTCTCGAAGCTGAAGGTGTAATCACCGGCGGAGAGGAAGAGGTCCGTGAGATCAAGATCCTCATCGCCGGATTGGTAAAGGATGCCGCCGGGGCCGGTGATCGACCATGTCGAGTTCGTCGCGCCCACGGCCAGATCGAACAGATCACCCGTCTCGAGGGTGAACTCGATCTCGAAGAACGAGCGGGCGAACGCCGAAGCCGGCGAGCCCATGCGCACGGCGTTGACGCTGCCGCTGGCGCTCAGGGCCATCGGATCCAGACTCGAAGCCGTCGAGGCGGAGGCGAAGGCCCGATCGTTCCCGACATTCACCTCGGCGAAGACCGTCGCCGGGAACGGCCCGAAGTCGGTCGCGGTATCGCTGTCGCTGTCCGTGTTGGCTCCGAAGGTGGCGGACGCCTCGACGGTACGGGTTTGGCTTGTGTAAAGGATGGGACTGGCGTATGCCGCGCCTGTGATCGCTGCCGCGCTGAGCGCAGAAGCGGCCCACAACAAATTTCTCATCTCTGACTCCTCATTCTCTCCGTCCAGCGGATCCTGTGCGAGGTCCGAAGAACACTGTGCATCGTCAGACTACCCGCGCATCTTGGCACGAGCAAACGAAACCACACGCAAATTGACCCCGGATTGACACTTAGGGCGATCCGCTCGATATCCCGATAACTTCACCGGGGGAGATCCCCCCGCACCGACCCGTTCACATCCCGACCGATTGTCCCGGTGCTACACTCCGCCCCCATTGCCAGGGAGGGCATCCCAGATGGGCGAAACAACAGCTTTATTATTGGACGCACCAGCCAGGGAAACGATGGCACGGAAGACCACGACCAACGGACGGACAACAAAGCGAGAAGGCCGCGTCACCGCCGAAACGCTCGCCACACGCCAGCGCGAGATCTCCGTCTCGGAGTTCTTCGCCAAGAACCGGCACCTGCTCGGCTTCGACAACCCGCGGAAGGCGCTGCTCACCGCCGTCAAGGAAGCGGTCGACAACTCACTCGACGCCTGCGAGGAGGCGAACATCCTCCCCGACATCCTCGTCGAGCTGCGGGCGCTCCCCGAGTCGGGCGAAGATCGCTTCCTCGTGACCGTGCAGGACAACGGGCCGGGCATCGTCCGCAAGCAGATCGAGAACATCTTCGGCAAGCTGCTCTACGGCTCGAAGTTCCACCGGCTCAAGATGTCGCGCGGGCAGCAGGGCATCGGCATCTCCGCGGCGGGCATGTACGGGCTCATCACCACCGGCAAGCCGGTGCGGATCATCACCAAGACCGGCCCCCGCACGCCCGCGCACGAGGTGATCCTGAAGATGGACACCTCGAAGAACCGCGCCGATGTCGTCTCGGAAACCGAGCATCCCGAGAACGATGAGCTGTTCGCCCGTGCGCTGCCGAACACTCAAACGGGCACGCGCGTCGAGATCGAACTCGTCGGGAAGTATCTCAAGGGCGATCGGTCGGTCGACCAGTACATGCAGCTCACCGCCATCGCCAACCCGCACGCCCGGTTCACCTACATCTCCCCAGCCACCGCATCCAACCCCGACGGCGAGCGGACCGTCTACGAGCGCTCCGTCGATGAGCTTCCCGATGCGCCCGAAGAGATCAAGCCGCACCCGCACGGCATCGAGCTGGGCACGCTCATCTCGATGCTCGAACGCACCGACCAGACGCAGCTCGGCGGCTTCTTCGCCAAGGAGTTCTGCCGCATCGGACCCAAAGTGGCGCAGGGCATCTGCGAGGCGGCCGGGCTCACCACGCGGACCTGGATCAAGAATGTCGATCACTCCGCGGCGGAGAAACTCTTCAAAGGCCTGCAAGCCGCCAAGGTGATGGCGCCGCCGACCAACTGCCTCAGCCCCATCGGCGTCAAGACGCTGCTCAAGGGGCTCGAACAGGGCTTGCGTCCGGACTTCATCGCAGCGTCGAGCCGCCCCCCTGCGGTGTACAGAGGACGCCCGTTCGTCATCGAGGCGGGCATCGCGTTCGGGGGAAATCTCCCCTCCGAAGAGTCCTCGAAGATCTACCGCTTTGCGAACAGGGTGCCGCTGCAATACCAGCAGTCGGCCTGCTCGTCGTTCAAGGCGGTCCTCGAGATGAACTGGCGCGGCTACGGCCTGCAACAACCGCGCGGAGCGCTGCCGGTCGGTCCGATGGTCGTCATGCTGCACATGGCCTCGGTCTGGGTGCCCTTCACGAGCGAATCCAAGGAAGCCGTCGCGGACTACGACGAGATCCGCAAGGAGATGCGCCTCGCGCTCCAGGACTGCGGTCGCAAGCTCGGGATGTATCTGCGTCGGCGTCAGAAGATGCGCCGAGCCAGCGAGCGGCGCGACATCTTCCGGAGGTACATCGGCGAGGTCGCCAAGGCGTGCTCCGCGTTGACCGGAGAGGATGCGGAGAAGATCTACGAGGCACTGCTCCGCACCGCACAGCAGAAAACCGCCGAGACCGACCAGATCCTCGACGAGGAGGGACGCGTCCTCAAAAACGGCGACGCCTTCTCGAGGGACGAGAACATCTACATCCGCGAGGAATCTGACGACCTTCTCACGGAGATGGCCCCGAGCAGCGCGAGCGAGCGCCACGCCAACGCGGTCTTCGACGATGAGGACGACGCCGAGCCACCACCTCCATCCCCCCGCCGATCCGCCCCCGGCGGCTCGCTCTTCGGCGATGAGGAGGGTGAGGCGGAGGCGGCGAGCGCTCCCAGGAAACGCAAGCCGAGAAAGTCCGCTGAGCCAGCCGCGAGCAAGAAGGTCAAGAAGAAGATCGTTCGCAAGGTCCGTCGAAAGAAGCGTTGATCGAGCCGGAGCGTTTCGAGGCAAGGGAGTCGTCGAGCATGGCGAAAAAACGGACAACCAAGAAAACCGTCAAGAGCGCGCGATCGAGCGCCGCGAGCAGCCGCGCCTCCACGAATCAGCAGACCATCGGTCGGCTGGAGCAACTCGGCAAGGATG
>REDD01000273.1 GCA_007693725.1 Phycisphaeraceae bacterium | reverse complement strand
CCCGAGATGATGATCCCAGCTCGGAACCGATCATCTCCGATCGAGGTGAGCCGCAGCCCGCGCTTACCGATCCCCGCCCCCCGCGCCCGCACACCGATGCACAACTGCGTCGTCATCGCTCCCGCAGAATGCCCCGCGATCGCGATCCGTTCCGGATCGATCTCAAACCCCCTCCCGCTCGCATCCACCACCGCATCCCGAATCAAATCCAGCGCATCCAACACAAATGTGCAGTCCCGCACACGACCCGCCAGATCCACACTCCGCCGCAACTGGCTCAGTCCTTCGCGGCTCCGGAGGTTCGGCGGCACATCACCATCTCGCCTCCGCCGAAGCTCGATCGAGTCCGCATGCGTCAACGCGATCGTCACATACCCGTGCGATGCCCAGAGCTCCTGCAAATCCCCGAAGGCAGCATTCGATCCCCCGGCACCGTGACTGAATAGCACCAGCGCGCGCGCCGCATCCTCCGTCTCATCCTGTGCGACAGACATCCTGACCCGCAGTTCCAGATCCTTGCCCCGCGCCTCATCACGCACCACCACATCGACCTGATGCACTTCGTACGCTCCCTGACCGATCCGATACGCCTCGCCATCGTCCCCGCTCGCGAGGGGTGGGCTGCACAACATCAGCCCGACCGCCGCCGACAACAACACCAGAATCCACCTCATGCCAGACTCCTTCCAACAGGTCTCCGAACTCGTGGTTCAGATTCAGTCTCATCCTCAACGCCGACCACACCCCAGCTCTTGCATATCTCCGGAGTAAGTGCTTTCCCGTGTTCTTGATCAGAACCCAGCATCCAAAGTCCATCCGTCGGCGAAATCGGTGCTATGGGAGAACCCACGATGAAACAAATCACCATCGCCGTCGCGGTCCTCGCGAGCATCGTCATGGTCGTCGGAGCCGGTGCGGATCCCGCACCTGAATCCCCACGGCCGCAACCCACGCCAACCCCAACCCCCGTACCAGAGCCCGGCCGCATCATCGAGCGCGTCTCGGGTGACCCCGCCCTCATCCCTGAGGCCCGCGGCGAGGGCTGGCGCTTCGAGGACATGGTCATCACCACCGCCCTCCCCGAGGGGTATCCCGCGCCAACCCCCCCGGGTGTCGTCGAGATCAAGCAGTACCCCTCCGTCCGGCGTGCCGAAGTCTCCGGCACCACCTCCGACGCCCAAGGCCAGACTCAGGGCTTCTGGCCCCTCTTCCTCCACATCCAGCGCCGCGGCATCCCCATGACCGCCCCCGTCGAGATGGAACTCGAGGGCTGGGACGCCACCGAGGGCAAACCGCCGACCCGCTGGACCATGGCCTTCCTCTACCGCACCCAGAATGAGGGCCCCACCGGGCGCGACGGTAATGTCGTCATCCGCGACAGCGAGCCCCTCACCGTCCTCGCCATCGGCGCACGAGGCCGCTACGGAGCCGATCGCTACGCACCCCTCCTCGAAACGCTCGAAAACTGGCTCGCCGAGAACGCCAACTGGGAAGCCGCGGGCGAACCGCGCTGGCTGGGCTACAACGGCCCGGAAGTTCCTCGCGCTCGTCAGTGGGGTGAAGTTCAGTTGCCCATCCGAAAGGTCGATACGAGTGAACAGGGGAAGTCCAGGGAAGAATGACCCCGTCGGCACTCGTCCGGACTGCCGACCCGGATCACTGCGGCTCGGCGTTCGGCACGCCGAGCCGTTTCACTTTGCGCCCGGAGCACGCCCGTGACCAACTGGCCCGTGCTCCTGCCCCTCGCCGCGCAGGCATTCGCATCCACCGTGATGGTCGGTGTCATCTGGACGATGCAACTCGTCCACTACCCTCTCTTTGCCTTGGTCGGGCGTGACGCCTTCGCGCTCTACGAACGCGCCCACATGTCCCGCATCACGCTCATCGTCGCACCCATGATGTTCCTCGAACTCGCGTGCGCCATCTGGCTTGTCGTCCGCACGCCCGCAGGCATCCCCCTCTGGATGCCATGGCTCGGCCTCGCCATGGTCGTCGCTCTCTGGCTCAGCACCGCCACCCTGCAAGGGCCGACCCACGCCCGCCTCGCCGCGGACTTCTCCGAGGAGCGTGTCCGCTTTCTCGTCAACACCAACTGGATCCGCACGATCCTCTGGACCGCCCGCGCACTCCTCGCCATCGCCATGCTCATCATCGCCTCGCAGCACTTCGGAGCATCCGAGTGACCCCGGCAAAGCCATCATCCTCCCTGCTTACCGCCGATGTCGGGAGAGCCAAGTCCGAGCGCATCCTCATGATCCTCGGGGATCAGCTCACCACCAGTGCACCAATTTTCGACCGCATCGAGAAAGGCCGCGACATCATCCTCATGTGCGAGGTCGAGGAGGAGGCCACCCATGTCGCCTCCAGCAAGCAGCGCACCGTCATGTTCCTCAGCGCGATGCGTCACTTCGCCCTCGATCTCATCAAGTCCGGCCACCGCGTCCGCTACATCAAGCTCGACGATCCCCACAACACCCACTCCCTCGCCGCCGAAGCAAAGCGCGCTGCCAAACAGCACAACGCGACATCCATCCTCCTCACTCACCCCGGCGAACACCGCATCCTCGCCGCCTTCGAGGATCTCGAAGCCGACCTCGATGTCGAGATCCTCCCCGACACCCACTTCCTCGTGCAGCCCGAGCAGTTCAACGAGTGGGCCGACGGGCGCAAGTCCCTCGTCATGGAGTACTTCTACCGAGAGCAGCGCAAAGCCCTCGGCGTCCTCATGACCAAGCAGGGCAAGCCCGTCTCCGGCGCGTGGAACCTCGACAAGGAAAACCGCCAATCCTTCAAGCGCTCGCCCAATCCTCCCGAGCCATACCGCCCCGAGCCCGACGACATCACCCGCGAGGTCATGGCCCTCGTCGAACGCCGATTCCCCGATGCGCCCGGCCGAATCGCCGACTTCCGCTGGCCCGTCACCCGCCGTCAGGCCCTGCATGCGCTCCGCTCGTTCATCGCCGATCGTCTCGAACGCTTCGGCGCGCATCAGGATGCCATGTGGACCGAGCAGCCCTGGCTCTACCACTCCCACATCTCGCCCATGATCAACCTCAAATTGCTTGATCCCCGCGAGGTCTACGCCGCCGCCATCGAGGCCCACGAGGAGCGTTCCCTGCCGCTGAACTCCGTCGAGGGATTCGTCCGCCAGATCATCGGCTGGCGTGAGTTCATCCGCGGCGTCTACTGGCACGAAGGCCCCGACTACGCAGACCGCAACGCGCTTGATCAGCACGCCACACTCCCCGACTGCTACTGGACCGCCGACACCGACATGGCCTGCATGCACCACTCCATTACGCCCGTCCTCGACCACGGCTACTCGCACCACATCCAGCGCCTCATGGTCACCGGAAACTTCGCACTCATCGCCGGTATCCACCCCCGTGCCGTCAGCGACTGGTACCTCGGCATGTATGTCGATGCCGTCGACTGGGTCACCCTCCCCAACACGCTCGGTATGGCCATGCACGCCGATGGGGGCGTCGTCGGCACCAAGCCCTACGCCGCATCCGGCAAGTACATCAAGCGCATGAGCAACTACTGTGATCACTGCCGCTACGACCCCGAGAAGCGCACCGGCGAAGACGCCTGCCCCTTCAACACCTTCTACTGGGACTTCCTCATCCGCAATCAGCAACCATTCAGCAAGAACCAACGCATGACCATGATCATGAAGAATGTCGAACGCATGACGAAATCCCAGCAGACCGAAATCACCCACGAGGGGCGCACCCTCCGCGAGCGCCTCGGCATCGGCGCAGTGGAGGCACGCTCATGAGAGTCCTCCACTGGTTCCGACGCGATCTCCGACTCGCCGACAACCGCGCCCTCCACGACGCCTGCCAACGCGCGACCGACGGCGTCGTCGCCCTGTTCGTCATCTCCCCCGAGGAATGGCGCGACCACGACGATGCCGCCTGCAAAGTCGACTTCTGGCTCCGCAACCTCGCCGACCTCAAGCCCCGACTCGCCAAGCTCAATATCCCCCTGAAGATCGTCACCGCCTCATCCGCGAAGACAGTCCCCGATCTCGTCATCGCCACCGCACGCAAACTCGGGTGCGATGCGATCTCCTTCAACCGTGAATACGAGGTCAACGAATCGCGGCGCGATGCCCGCCTCATCCAACGCGCCGATCAAGCCGGTCTCGCCACCATCGCCCACCACGACCGCTGCATCATCGAGCCGGGAACCGTCCGCACTCAGCAGGGCGCGACCTACACCGTCTACACCCCCTTCATGAACCAGTGGCTCGTCGTGCTCGACTCCGAGGATGTCACCGCCCTCCCCGAGCCGCGCAAGCAGAAACCCATCGACATCACCGCCGACGACATCCCCACCGGCGTCAAGGGCTTCGAGTCCGACATCGACCCGGCCCTCTGGCCCGCCGGCGAACGCAGCGCCTCCGGTCGCCTCGGCGCCTTCGTCCGCGACCGCATCAGCAGCTACAAGGCCGAGCGCGACATTCCATCCGTGAACGCCACCAGCACGCTCTCGCCCTATCTCGCCGCGGGCATCATTTCGCCCCGCCAATGCCTGCACGCCGCCGTCGAGAGCGATGGGGGAGTCATCCGCATCGGCAAACGCTACAAGGGCAAGCCCTCCGGTGCAGGCGCATGGATCAACGAACTCGTCTGGCGCGAGTTCTACATCCACCTCACCCACGCCTACCCCAAGCTCTCCATGCGCAAGGCCTTCCGCCCCGAATACGACTCCATCCCCTGGTCCAACGACGAATCCGCCTTCCACGCGTGGTGCAAGGGCCAAACCGGCTACCCCATCGTCGATGCCGCCATGCGTCAGCTCAACCAGACCGGCTGGATGCACAACCGCTGCCGCATGATCGTCGCCATGTTCCTCACCAAGGACCTCCTCATCGATTGGCGCAACGGCGAACGCTACTTCATGCGCAAGCTCATCGACGGCGACCTTGCCAGCAACAACGGCGGCTGGCAGTGGTCATCCTCCACGGGCACCGATGCCGCGCCCTACTTCCGCATCTACAACCCCACCACGCAGGCCGAGCGATTCGACCCCGAGGGTGCCTACATCCGCCAATGGGTTCCCGAACTGGCCGATGTTCAGGGCGACGCGGTCCACGATCCCCAGCGCCTCCCCGGACTCCTCCGCTCCACACTCGACTACCCCGAACCGCTCGTCGATCATACCAAGGCCCGCGACCGCGCCATCGATGTCTTCGCCAAGGTCAAATCCTGACATCGCAGTTCCCCCGGTCATGCTGCCCCCGCGAGCGGTATGATCACCTCGCGGGCCGCGGCCACGCCGTCCGTACGCAGGGTGTAGCTCAGTTTGGTAGAGCGCGGCGTTTGGGTCGCCGAGGCCGGAGGTTCGAATCCTCTCACCCTGATTCGCGGGCAAAATACCCCCTGTATAGGCGGTTTTGCTTCTCCGGGACTCTCTGAAGCCGTGAAAAATCTTGATCACCGGTTTTTTTCTCTAAGCACTTGTTTTTCAGCAGCTTGCGCGGATTTTCTCCGGTGTCGCCGGGATTTCCACACCAAGACTTGGTAAACACGGCTGGTTCCCCCTTG
>REDD01000272.1 GCA_007693725.1 Phycisphaeraceae bacterium | reverse complement strand
CTGCTCGATGATGTTGCCGATGCACGCATCCGTCTGACATTCGATGGTGCCACTAACGCAAACGGCAACAACCGCCTCGACAATCTTCTGATCCAAGGCACCCTGATCCCCGCCCCGGGCGCTGTCGCCCTCGCGGGCATCGCCGGTCTCGTCGGCCTCCGTCGTCGTCGCGCGTAATCGCGTGCTGACTCGGACAATTGGATAAGTTCCACACCGGGCTCGCTCAGGCGGGTCCGGTGTCTTTTTTGTCCGGGCCTCCTAGAGTTCTGCATGGAGGACACCGAATCTCAGGTCCGCGTGAACTTCACGCGTCCGTTCCCGCTCTTCCCGCTCGATGGGGTCGTGCTGCTGCCGCACGCCATGCTCCGGCTCTTCCTTTTCGAGCCGCGGTACCGCCAGATGATGGAGCATGTGCTCGACGGCGCGGGCCAGATCGCGATGGCGGTGTTCGACGGTCGGCACGGATCGCACGAGGGCATGGTGCTGCCGCGGCTCAAGCCGGCGGTCTGCATCGGGCAACTGGTGCAGCACGAGCGGAATCCGGACGGGACTTATCACTGCTGGCTGCAGGGGGTCTGCCGGGCGCAGATCGTCGAGGAGCACGCTCCGGCGGGGGATCGGCTCTATCGGGAGGCGACGCTGCAACCGATCAGCCGCCCCGACGAGGTGGCGCCGGGTGTTCCCGAGCGGCACGCGCGACTCGTCGAACTGCTGCGGGACGGTCCGCTGCGGGACACCGCTCCGGTGGCGCGGCTGATCGATCAACTCGACGAGCAGGCGGGCGATCTGGATGCCATTGCGCCGAATGTGCTGCTGGAGGTGGTCGCCCTCGGGCTCATCAACACGCTGGATCGTCCGCACCTCATGTACCGGCTGCTCGAGGAGCCGGACGAGGCCGCACGCTACGACCTTGCGCTCCGCGAGCTTTCGGACTTTTCGTCGCTGTTGCGCACGGTCCAGCCGCAGTTCGACCCGGAAGCGCCGCAGGGGATCTCCTGGAACTGATGATCGAATGTCAGGATTTCCGCGGCGGCTCATCGCGGAGCGACGCCGCGATGCGGAGTTCGTGCAGCGGCATGGATGCACGGTCGAGGTCTTCCTTGAGCGCGTGCAATGCGTTGGCATCGACGGTGCGCCAGTCCTGCTCCGCTTGAGTGATCATGTTCCGGAGTTGCGTGCAGAGGGTTTCGAGCTTGGCGCGGACATCCTCGGGCAGTTCCGCTCCGACCCGCTCCAGCCCCTCGCCGATCCATTTGAGATCGAGCTTGGCGTTGGTCACCAGATCGACGATGCGGTGCTGCTGCATGTCGTCTCTGGCGTGCTCGATGCTCTCGCGCTCCATCCGTGCGACTTCCTCGCGCGTCAGGCCGTGCTGCGGGATGACCTGGGCTCGGAGGCGTTTTCCCGAGCGGCGCTCGTGGGCGGAGACGGTGAGCACGCCGTTGGCATCGACCAGGAACTCGACTTCGAGCTGGGGGATCCCGGCGGGCATGGGGGGGATGCCGCGGAGATGGAACTCGCCGAGCGATCGGCAGTCCGATGCCATCTCTCGTTCGCCCTGAAGGACATGGAGCTTGATCGAGGTCTGCCCGTCGATGGAGGTCGAGAACATGTCGGTGGCTCGGGCGGGGACGGTGCTGTTGCGCATGATGAGCTTGGCGACAGCGCCGCCGACGGTTTCGATGCCGAGCGAGAGCGGGAGGACATCCAGCAGCAGCATCTCGCGAGCATCGCCGCCGGCGAGAATGGAGGCCTGCACCGCCGCGCCGAGCGCGACGACCTGATCCGGGTCGAGCGCGGTGTACGGCTCGGTCTCGAAGAAGGCGGCCACTCTTTCGCGAACGAGCGGGATCCGCGTCGATCCGCCGACCATCACCACACGGTCGATCTGATCAACGCCGAGCTTGGCGTCGCGCAACGCTCGCTTGCAGCAGTCCAGTGCCCGCTGCACCCACGCCGAGATCATCTCGTCGAAGGCGGCGCGGGTGATTTCGGCGTCGATGCGTCTGCGATCCCGCCCGAACTCGACATCGAGCGAGACCGCGACCCGCTCCTCCTCGCTGAGCCGGATCTTGGTCTGCTCCGCGAGCGTCCGGAGGACCTGGCGCGTCTGCGCCGGGAGCGAGGGGGCATCCGCGGCGTCGGTCTCGATCCCCGCCTGCTCCAGCATCCACGCGACGAGCATGCGATCGACATCGTCGCCGCCGAGGTGTGTGTCCCCGGCGGTGGCGAGGACCTGGAAGAAGTCGGTGGCGTCGTCGTCGTCCGAATCGTCCGGTGTCACTTTGAGGATGGAGATGTCGAAGGTTCCGCCGCCGAGATCGAAGACGGCGAGGGTCTCGGCCTTGCGTTGGACGAGGCCGATGCCGTAGGCGAGTGCCGCGGCGGTCGGTTCGTTGACGATGCGGACGACATCGAGGCCCGCGAGCCGCCCGGCGTCGCGCGTGGCCTGGCGCTGGGCATCGTCGAAGTAGGCGGGCACCGTCACGACGGCCTTCTCGATGCTGATCCCGAGGGCGCCTTCCGCCCGCGCGCGCAGTGCGCGCAGGATTTCCGCGCTGACTTCCTGCGGCGAAACGATCTGATCATCGGATCCCAGACGGACGCGGGCGGTCGCGTGCTCGCCCTCGACGATCTCGTATGAGAGGAAGCCGAGATCCGATTCGCAATCCTTCCGCGAGCGCCCCATCAATCGCTTGATGGAGGAGATGGTGCGCTCCGGGAACTCGACGCTCCTTGCTCGCGCCTCATCGCCCACCGACTCGACGCGGCCGTCGGGCGCGTATCGCACGACCGAAGGCAGCAGGGGAGATTGCCCCTGCTCCGACAGCACGCGAAGCCCCTGCTTGTCGTAGATGGCGACGAGTGAGTTGGTCGTGCCGAGATCGATCCCGACGATCACCTCGGCGTCCGGATGTGATCGTTCGTGCATACCACTCACCATAGCGCGGCGGGAATCAGGCGCGGAGTTCGGCTTTCAGGCGAGATTTGGCCTCGCTGACGACGCGATCGACTTCGGGATCGATCTCTTCGTGGCGGAGTGTCCGGGCCGTATCGCGGAATCGCAGGCGGAGCGTGACGGATTTTCGTGCATCGCCGACCTGCTTGCCGCGATAGGTCCCCACGAAGTCGCACGCCTCGAGGCGAGCGAGGCGCAGGCCGCGGACCAGCCCCTCGACCTCGCTCCAGGGTGTGGCTTCCTCGACGATCAGCGAGAGGTCGCGTTCGATCGCGGGGAACGCCGGCAGGCCGTGCGCCTGTGCCTTCGGCGGGTAGAGCTTGATCAGTGCGGGGATTTCGAGTTCCGCCACCGCGACGGTCTCGTCCAGATCCCATGGCAGGATGCTCCGGGGACTCATGACACCGAAGTATCCGAGCGCGATGCCCCCGACCCCGACCTTTGCGAAGACGCCGCCCTCCATCGCGGGCATGATCGGGTCCATCGGCTGCGTGTCGATGCGGCGTTGCGGGCCGCCGAGCACCCGGACGATGGTCTCGATGGCGCTGCGCAGTATGCGGATGCTTTGCTGCTGCTGATCGTGCTTCGTGCCGGCATCGATGAGCAGCGCGAGCTTGCGCACTTCGAGGGTCTTGCGTCCGAAAGTCTCGCCATCATCCTCTTCCGCGAAGACCGAGGCGGTCTCGAAGAGACGGACCCCACCCTCCGGACGCACCTGGCCGTCCTGATTGGCTCTCCGGCAGGTCAGCAGACTCGGGATGATGCTCGGGCGGAGGTAGGGGCTGCCCTTGCGCCGTTCTTCATCCACGCGCAGGAGTCGCTGCCCGGTCGGGAGAAACGGGATCGCGTGGCCTTCCTGAAGGAACGAGAAAGTGACCGTTTCGTAGAAGCCGAGGGATGTCAGCGTCTGCGCGATGAGATCGTTGGCGGTCTCACGATTGGCCCAGTCCTGCGGATGATCGATGTCGAGCGGCACTTCGAGGCGCGGCGCGATGTCGAACTGATCGAGCCCGTGCAGCCGGGCGACTTCCTCGATGAGATCGATCTCGCGGGTGAGGTCCGGGCGATGGTGCGGTACGGTGCATTCGAGGGTGTCCGCATCGCGTGGCGCAACGACAATCCCGACGGTGCTGAGTCTCTGGGTGACTTCCTCGACGGGGATGGACTTGCCCAGCACATGCTCGACGCGATGGAGCCGCAGCGGCAGCTTCGTCTGAGGCAGCAGTTTGCCGCCCTCATCGATCATCCCGTCGATCAGTTCGCCGCCGGCGAGTTCGAGGATCAGTTCCGCGAGACGGGCGCTCGCGTTCGGGATGTCACGGGGATCGACGAAGCGTTCGAACCTGTACCCGGCATCGGTGCGGATGTCGAGCCGTCGGGCGGTCCTGCGGATGGTGGGGGGGTTCCAGGTCGCGACTTCGAGAAGGATGTTCCTGGTCTTCTCGGTGACGCCGGAGTGCAGGCCGCCGATGATGCCCGCGAGTGAAACGGGCTTGCTCGCGTCGGCCACGACAAGGTCGTCCGCGACAAGCTTGTGCACCTTGCCGTCCAGCGCCTTGAGCGTCTCGCCTTCCGCGGCGTGGCGGACGATCAGCCGCTTGCCCTCAAGCATGTCCAGATCGAATGTGTGGCTCGGATGGCCGAGTTCGAAGAGCACGAAGTTGGATGCGTCGACGATGTTGTTGATCGAGCGTTGCCCGATCGACTCCAGCGCCTCCACGAGCCACTTCGGACTCGGGCCGACCTTCACGCCTTGGATGATGCGCGCGGTGAACCGCGGGCAGAGTTCGGGAACCTTGTTCTCCACGCTGGTGATCGAGGCGAGGGGGCCGGGCTTGGGAGCCGGCGCGATGCTCGGCACCGGTGGGCGGAGGGTCCGTCCGGTCGCCGCGGCGAGTTCTCTCGCGAGCCCGAGGTGGCACAGGCAGTCCCCCCGGTTCGAGGTCACCTCGACATCGATGGCGACATCGGCGTTCTCAAGATCCTCGCGGGACTCGATGGGGAACGAAGTGGCCTCCAGAACCTGCACGCCCTCGTCGGGGGTGAGGTTGCCGGGGTCGAGGTAGCGGTTCAGCCAGGCAATGCTCGTGATCATGGGAGGGAGAGAATACCCTGCCCGTGCGGGGTACACGCTGTGTTGGTTTCAGGAGGCCGGAACACGCCCTGCCCTCGTAGCGGCGGCGTGAGCCCGAAATCTGTACGGTTTATGAACGGCATTTCGGTGTTTCTGCCGGGGCGGTCCGCTGCCGCCGTATACTGGCAAGGCCACGAGGTCGTCGTCGGTGGATATACGCATCGACGCCTCTCAGGACCGCACGCTCGCTCAGAGTTGTTCGGGGCCGGACTCGATTGGCACGATTGAGACCGCGCCTCGTCCGGTGCGGACGGATTGATGAGTGGAAGGAGCCCAGCAATGACATCGGTGCAGCCAAGATCCAAGACCTCCCCCGCGACCTCCACTCACCCGATGCCGACGCAAGATCGTCCTTTGATCTGGATCGATGGCCAACTGGTGCCCAAGAGCGAGGCGAAGGTCTCCGTCTTCGACCACGGATTTCTCTACGGCGATGGCGTCTTTGAGGGCATCCGCGTCTATCGCGGCAAGGTCTTCAAGTGCATGAGCCACCTGAAGCGGATCTACCG
>REDD01000268.1 GCA_007693725.1 Phycisphaeraceae bacterium | reverse complement strand
CGAAGGGATGGTGGTTTCAAGCGTCATCGAGCGGGAACCTCATTATTGATACAGCGGGCCGGGGTGATGGTGGCAGCCCGCGGACTCTCTGTACGCGGGTGGAAAGGGGCCGAACGCCGGAAGAATGGATATTCACCGGTTCGGACTTACGGGAGTGCGGATTCATTCCACCATCGGATGATTCCACGGAAGTCGGCGAATGTCTGTGGTTTTTGCGAGGGGACGACTGCCCAGTTTCGGAGGCGAACTGGGGTATTGGCGAGGAAAAACGTAAGTTTTGTGATAGCAATGGGTTAGGGTGTGGCCGCGGTGGGGTCGAGTTCTCGGACGACCATGCCCTGGAGCGGCTGGAAGGTGCCGTCGGGGCGGACGCGCATCTGGCCGGTGGTGAGGAGGTAGTTGAGGATGGCGACGCGGAGGTCGCGCTGTGCGAGGTCGCGGTCGATCTGCGATTGGAGGAGTTCGTTCTCGGCGTCGAGGCGCGTGAGGGCGTCGATCTCGTCGGCCTGGATCTCCATCTGTTCGAGGCGGAGGAGGTTGATGACGATGGCCTCTTCCTGAAGGGTGAGGGCGAAGCGGGCGCGGTCGATCTCACGGACCGATGCGCGGGCGCTGAGGATGATCGAGTCGCGGAACTGCTCGGCGTTGCGGATGGCCTGCTGGAGCTGGATGGTGGTCTGTCGGAGGGTGAGGCGCTCGATCTCTCGGTCAAGTGGGAGGCCGAAGGTGACTGACATGGTGTAGTCAGTGTCTTGGAGGTCGAAGTTGGGGAGGAGGTTGTCGCGTGAGTTGTCATCCTCATCGGTGTTGAAGGCGGCCTGCAGCCCGAGATCGAGGTTTGGCAGGAGCTGGTTCTTGGCGTTGAGGATGGCGCGCCGGGCATCGGCGAGGGTGTCGAGGGCGTTCTGGAAGTCGAGGCGGAACTGGAGCGCGAGTGCTGAAGCGGTCCTGACGCTGACCTCGGGCTCGGGGAGTTCGAGGTTGACGGGCTGGATGACGATGTCGGTCTCGACGGGGAGGCCGAGCCGGATCTTGAAGCGGTCGAGGGCGAGTTGATAGGACTCGCGGGCGTTGAGGAGGGCGACGCGTGTTCGCAGGACATTCTGGCGGACATTCCGCTCGTCGAATGCCGCGACGCGTCCGGCCTGGACCTCGGCTTGGCGCTGGGCGAGGAGTCTTTCTCGGGAGAGGAGGGAGCTTTCCTGGTTCGCGATGGTGGCGAGTGCGGCGACGAGGTTGAAGTAGTCCTGGGCGATGGAGACGAGGTATTCGCGCCGGAATCGCTCGAACTGGCGGGCGGCGTAGACGGTGTCGCGCTCCGCCTGGATGAGGTCTTCCTGAGCGATGAGGCCTGCGTTGCGGAGGAGGGGGATTCCGGCGCTGAGGATGAGACTGGTGGCGCGTTCGTTGCGGTCGCCGACGATCTCCATGAGCTGGTGGGAGAGGTTGGTGACGAGTCGGGCTTCGAATTCACCGCCGTAGGGCAGGCGCTGGGTGGCGCGGAGTTCGTTGATGACGCGGAGGGCGGAGGAATAGTCGCCATCGTTGGAGGTGAAGTCGACGAAGGCGGTGGTGTCGTTGAAGAAGCGGGGCCCCCAGCGGTGGCGCTCGATGAGGAGGCGGATGACGGCGAAGATGTAGTCTTCCTCAGCGGTGCGGTACTCGCGTCCGAAGCGCTGGGCGATGCGGAAGGCGCCTTCGAGGTCGAGTTCGAGGGGTTTGAGCGCGGGTCCGACGGGCGGCTCGGCATCGGGGTCGTCGTAGCCGACGGGCTCGACCTGCGAGCGGTAGTAGCCGTCGAGGCGGTCGATGATGGGGCGGTTGGGATCGGCCTCTTCGAACGCGATTTCGCCTGCGGTGGGGTTCCGGGTGCCCGGGTGCTTGTCGTAGAGGGACCGGGAGGGGAGGTCGGTGGTCTCGCCCCGGCGCATGGCGGCGGGTGGGGCCTGGAGGGCTCCGGAACGCTCTCCGATGACCCTCTCGACGCGACGATCGATGGCGTCCATCGAGGAGCAGGCCGCGCCGAGGAGCGAGCCGAGCAGGAGGAGGGGGATCAGGCAACGGGCTGGGAGGGTGCGTTGGGGGGCGGGCATGACTCGGAGTGTACGGATCGCGGGGAAGTGCGTGGCGGTCAATGTTGCGACTCTATTCGGGGGCTCCTAGTGTTGGGGCTTGTGATTGGGCGGGGGGGCCCCGATCGCGGGCGTCATTTGTTGTCCCGACGCCCTGAATCTCGCGAGCACACGAGCACGGAGCACCGCACCTATGGCGACCCTGACCGCAGATGGGCAGAGTCTGAGTCTCGATGGAAAGCGTGTCTGGATCGTCTCCGGGACGATTCACTACGCGAGGATCCCTTCGGCGCTGTGGCGTTCGCGGATTCTGGCGGCGAAGCAGGCGGGGCTGAATTGCATCGAGGCGCCGGTGGCGTGGTCGGTGCACGAGATTCGACCGGGGCAATTCACCTTCGAGGGCGAGCGGGATCTGGCGGCGTTCGTGCGGCTCGTGGGCGAGGCGGGGATGCGGTGCATCGTGCGCGTCGGGCCGTACATCGGCGAGGAGTACGACCTCGGGGGGCTCCCGGCCTGGCTGGTGCCTTCGGTGGACTGGAAGGTTCGGACGGGCAGCGGGGAGTTTCTGGGCGCGTGCTCCCGGTATCTGAGCGCTCTGTGCGACCAGATCGCGAATCTTCAGGTGACGGTGCGTCGCTCGGGTACGGGGGACGGGCCGATCGTGATGGTGCAGTGCGAGCACGAATGGTTCTGCGGCGATGACGACGACGCCGGGGCGTATCTGGGGGAGCTGACCCGTTATCTGCGCGAGAACGGGATCGTGGTACCGATCGTGAATCGTGACAATCTGTTTCATCAGATCGAGGGTCACATCGACGGGTGGAGCGGGGGTGCTGGGTTGCTGGCGACGGTGCGTCAGTTGCGTGTGGTTCGTCCGGGCGTGCCGCGGATCATCATGGGGCTCCCGGCGGGGGCGACGGATGTCTGGGGACAGGATCGTCGCTCGGCGTGGACGGCGTCGATGGTGATGCGGAACATGGCCGAGGTTCTGGCGGGGGGCGGGCAGTTCAATCTGTCTCCATTCGCGGGTGGCACGGCGTTCGGCGCTCTCGCGGGTCGGCTGGATCTCGGTCCGGATGCGTTCTCGACGACGAACGCGGATGCGAGCGGTCCGCTGTCGGAGGGGGGCGGTCGCGGAGCGATGTACAACGCGGTGAAGCGTGTGTGCACCTTTGCATCATCGTTCGAGCGTCTGTTGGGCGGACTGGATCCGGATGCGCACCCGGTGACGATCGCGCCGGACGCGACCAGCGCGGGCGTGGTGGACGGCTCGACCGGCGCACGCGAGCCGAAGCGTGCCGCGGGCAGTGCGAACATGACGGTGTGCCACGCGCGGGGCGCTCAGGGGTCGATCGCGTTCGTGTTCGCGGATTCGGAGGCGGGCGGAAAGGGCGGGCATCACACGACGCTGCTGCTGTCCGACGGCTCGTCGCTGCCGATCGATCTCGGTGAACAGGCGGTCGGCTGGTTTCTGATCAACACGCACCTGCGCGGGCGTTCGACGCTGGACTGGACGAACCTCTCGGCGTTCACGCTTCTCGGGAGGACGCTGACGCTGTTCGGTCCGGCGGGGACGACGGGCGCGGTGAGCATCAACGGCTCGCCGCTGACCGTGTCCGTGCCGAAGGGGCAGAAGCCGAACATCGTCGAGCACGAGGGGATCGTGCTGGTGGTGTGCTCGACGGAGCAGATCGACGCTTCGTATGTCCACGGACAGGCGGTGTATGTCGGCGTGTCGGGGTTCGATGCGGACGGGAATCCGCTGATGCACCCCGAGTACCGTCACTACACGCGCGTGGATAGCGATGGTGAGTCGGCGGCATCGACCGGGACGGAGGTCTTGACCGCGGGCGCGAAGGCGACGGTGAAGTCGTGGGGCGTGTTCGTGCCGCGGGCGCACATCGAGGGCACGAGCGAACGGTTCGCGCGGGTCGCGGAGCCGCAGTCGATGGAGCGACTCGGCACGGCGTCCGGCTACGGGTGGCTGCGGCTGTCGATGAAGACCACTGGTGCGAAGCGCTGCAAGGCGGCGTTCTTCGAGTCCGGCGACCGGCTGCATGTGTACCACGACGGGAAGTTTGTGGATGTGGTGGGACGCGGTCCGGGGGCGACGCCGGACTTTGCGACGCTTTTCCTCAAGAAGGGCGAGAACACGCTGTCGATTCTGATCGACAATCTCGGGCGTTTCAGCGAGGGGAACCATCTCGGCGAGATGAAGGGTCTTTTCGGGCATGTGTGGGAGCCCAGCGCGCTGAAGATGGGGACGGCGAAGATGTCGAACGGCGCGCTCATCAACCCGATCACGCTGCGGAAGCCGGTCTTCGGTCTTCGTCACGGCGAACTGACGGAGGCGGCGCGGGTCGAGTGGACGGTGCAGCACCGGAAGAAGAGCCCGCTGTTGATCGCGGTGGATGTGGACAGCGCGGTTCCGGGGATCGTGGTGGTGGTGCTGAATGATGCGCCGATCGGTCTGATCAATCCGGGGCAGCCAGGTCGCTTCGTCGTGGATTCCGAGCGGCTGACGCGCGGGAACAACACGGTCGGTCTCGCTGTGGTGGGATCGATGGAGGATTCCGCCACGCTGCTCAAGAAAGCGGTGACGATCTACGAGGGGAAGAGCTGCCTGACCGAGAAGGCGGAGTGGTCGTTCGCGAAGTGGGAAACGCCGAAGGCGGAGGCGTTCGAGTCGGTGACGAAGACGACGATGTCGGGGAAGACGGGCGAGGCGTGGCGCGGCGGGCCGGCGTGGTGGCGTGCCGAGTTCACCGTGCCGAATACGAACGAGCCGCTGTTCTTTGATGCGAACGGGCTGAGCAAGGGACACCTGTTCCTGAACGGGCGCGATGTCGGCCGGTACTTCGTCGCGACGCACGATGGGAAGAGCGTGCCGCCGCAGACGCGGTACTACCTGCCCGAGCCGTGGCTGAAGCCGGATGATGTGAATGAGCTGCTGATCTTCGACGAGCACGGCTTTGCACCGGGTCGGAGCGGCTTCGTGTACGAAACGGAGAAGTGAGCCGGGCGGGCGTCAGCCTGTATGGGCTTGGGGCGTGAGCCATTGCGGCAGCGGACGGGGGCGTTTATCCGCGCCGACGCAGGCGAGGGTTGATTCGGCGGTGGCGAGGAGTGTGGACTTGCCGCGTCCATCGTTGGCATCGAGCCAGACTTCGTAGGAGTGGTCGATGCGTGCGCGTCCGCCGCCGGTGACGCTGACGCCGATGACGATCTCGTTGTCGTAGCGGGCGGGGGCCTTGTAGTTGATGGCGAGGCGCGTGATGACGAGGAAGACGCCGGCTTGTTCGAGGTGTGCGTAGGAGATGCCGCAGGAGCGGAGGAGCTCGGTGCGGGCGATTTCAAGCCAGGGCGGGTACGAGGCGTGGTGGGCGAGGCCCATGGGATCGCACTCGTTGTAGCGGACGCGGAGGCGGACTTCGGTGGCGCTCGGGATGGGACGATCGGGAGCGAGATCAGTGCCGGGGCGGGGTTCGGAGGGCATGGGCGGAACGGTAGCAGATGGTGGAGGGCGTGTGCG
>REDD01000207.1 GCA_007693725.1 Phycisphaeraceae bacterium | reverse complement strand
GCGATGCCGACGATGAGGTAGGCGTCGGCGACATTCGAGACCCAGGGCCAGAGTTCGGGCGAGCCGTTGGGCCAGCGGATGCCGAAGGGGAGGGGCACGGAGGGGAGCGGGTGGAGGAAGTCGCGGACGCAGGCGTAGACGATGCGGTCGTAGAGGTTGCCGATGCCGCCGGAGATGATGAGCGCGATGGCGGCGTGGGCAGCGCGGTCGCGCGGTGTGGTCCAGCGCGCAAAGACAAAGAGCGTGAAGACGAGGACGGCGATGGTGAATGAGATGAAGAACCATCGCTTGCCCGCGCCGGAGCCGAAGACGGCGCCGGGGTTCAGGACCAGCTTGAATTCGAGGATGGAGGGGATGACGACGATGGGGTCGTGCGGCGGGATGAGTTGGTGGAGAAGATGCGGCGCGTTCTGGACATACGCGAGCGCTGCGGTGCGGTCGAGGTGGACGGGGTCGTCCGCGATGAAGCGGAAGGCGGCCCACTTGGTGGCGAGATCGAAGACGAGCAGCACGCTGGTGAGCGCGAGGAGGAAGACCCAGGCGCGCGGGCAGCGTGCCGCGGGTGTGGGAGGCGGGGCAGCTTTGGCCTGATCGGTTTGCGTGGATGTGTCGCTCACGCGGTCATGCCTGCTTTGGATCGGATGGCGGCGATGGCCGGATCATTCGCCGTGCGCGGTGCGGGCGAGGGCGGGGTTGATCTCGAGCTGTCGAGCGGCCTCGATGGAGAAGCGTGCCCAAGGGGTGTTTCGGAGTCGTTCGAGTCCGATGGGTTTTCCGAGGAGTACGCAGATGCCGTAGGTGCCATCGTCGATGCGGTCGATGGCATCGTCGATTTCCTTGAGGAAGCGCCGTTGGGAGGCGGCGAGGTCGAGGTTGAGTGACTGGTCGAAGACATCGGAGCCTTGGTCGGCCATGTGCTGGGAGAGTCGGGAGAGTGATCCGCTGTTGCCGCCGAGGGCTTCGCGCTCCATGGAGGTGACATCGCCGACGAGTTGGCGTCGCTTTTCGATGAGGAGTTCGCGGAACTCCTTGAGCTGTGTGGCCGTGAGCGGGCTCTTGGTGATGCGCTTGTAGGACTTGTGCGATTCGGTGGCGGCGGCCTCGGAGGCGCGGATGCCGGTGATGCCGGCGAGGTCGGCGAGTCGCGCGGCGGCGGCGCGGCTGGTCTGCGCTTCGCTGGCGAAGGGGGACCGGAAGCGGGGCTTGTTGGAGTCCTTCGACTTCGAGGAGGAGGCCTGTGATTTGGAAGATTTGTCGCCCGCGGCCTTGGTTGAAGCGACCTTCTTGGCGGTGGTCTTCTTGTTGGTCGTCGTCTTCGGGGCCTTCTTGTCGGCGGCTTTGGCTGCCTCCACCTTCTTGTTGGTGGTTTTCTTGGCGGCGGCGACCTTCTTGGCTGTGGTCTTCTTGGGGGCGACCTTTTTGGCGGTGGTTTTCTTGGTTGTCACGGTCTTCTTTGACGCGACTTTTTTGCTGGTCGTCGTTTTCTTCTTTGTGGTTTTCTTGGCGGCGGCGACCTTCTTCGCGGTGGTCTTTTTGCGCGTGGTCTTCTTCGCGGCCGGCTTCGATTGGGAGGCCGTCTTCTTGGCGGTGGTTTTCTTTGCGGTTGTCTTGGTGGTGCGCTTGGCCACGCGTCATGCTCCGCGGTGTGCGCAAGTCACGCCAGGGACGGAGCTTCCGAACCCGCTGCGACTGCCGAATCGGAGAGTGTAAAGAGCGGGAATCGCTGCGTCAAACCATCCGGGGACCGGCTGGAGGCGCGCGGGGGCGGTCAGGCATCGTCGGCGGGGAGGGGCCGCTCGGTGAACTTGCCGAGATTCCGGAAGCGTTCGTAGCGACGGGCGGGGAGGGTCTCGGGCTTGATCCGGCGGAGTTCGTCGAGTTGCTCGATGATCCATTTCCGGAGGTTGTCGGCGGATTTCAGCGGGTCGCGGTGGGCACCGCCGAGGGGTTCCTTGATGATGGCGTCGATGATGCCGAGGCGTTTGTTCTCGCGTGCGGTGAGGTGGAGGGCCTCGGCGGCGGCGTTGTTGTTCTTCTCGTTGGCCTCTTTCCAGAGGATCGCCGCGCAGCCCTCCGGGCTGATGACGGAGTACCAGGCGTGTTCGAGCATGGCGACGCGGTCGGCGACGGCGATGCCGAGGGCTCCGCCGGAGCCGCCCTCGCCGATGACGATGCTGACGATGGGCGTCTTGAGGCGGGACATTTCGCGGAGATTGACGGCGATGGCCTCGGCCTGGCCTCGTTGCTCGGCCCCGATGCCGGGGTAGGCGCCCGGGGTGTCCACGAAGGTGACGATGGGGAGCCGGAACTTGGCGGCGAGCTGCATTTTGAGGAGGGCCTTGCGGTAGCCCTCGGGGTGGGCGCAGCCGAAGTGGCAGGCGAGTTTTTCCTGTGTGTCGCGGCCTTTGTGGTGGCCGACGATGAGGCACTTGATGGAGCCGATGCGTCCGAATCCTGTGATGATGGCGGGGTCTTCGCGGAAGCGTCGATCGCCGTGGAGTTCGCAGAAGTCCTTGCAGATCATGGAGATGTAGTCGCGGGACTGCGGTCGCTTGGGGTGGCGGGCGACGCGGACGGTGTCCCACGGTGTGAGGCCGGAGTAGAGGCGGCGGAGGAGTTGGGTGTGCTCCTTGCGGAGTGTGGAGGCGTCCTTCTCGGGGGGGAGATCGTCGGGGCGCTCGCCGCGCTCGAGCGACTCGATCTGGGCTTCGAGCCGGTTGAGAGGTTTCTCGAAATCGAGTGTGTAGACGAGTGCCATGGGTTCAGGAGAGCATCGGTCAGTGGGTGCCGGGGGACGCAAAGTCGGGGGATGTGGGTATAAGCAGGGATGATAGGCGGATCCGGGGTGTGATCGGAAGGAGCGGCGTGTGGCGATCGGCGTGATAGGCGGGGGGAATATGGCGGAGGCGATCGTGGGCGGGTGCCTGCGGTCGGGGGCGGTTGCTGCGGGGGTGTGGATGGTCGCGGAGCCGGACGGGGCGAAACGGGCACGGTTCGCGGGGATGGGGGCGGGCGTGTTCGGGAGTGCGGCGGAGATGGTGGGGGCGATGGGGGCTGAGGATGCGGTGCTGCTGGCGGTGAAGCCGCAGTCGCTGGCGGGGCTGGGCGGCGAGGTGGGGGGGAAGCTGGGTGGGCGGCTGGTGATCTCGATTCTGGCCGGGATGACGATCGGGAAGGTGGATGCGGTGCTGGGGTGTGGGGGGCGTGTGGTTCGGGCGATGCCGAACACGCCGGCGCGGATCGGGCTGGGGATCACGGCGGTGTGCGGGGGGGCGGGGGTCCGCGAGGGGGATCTGGCGGCGGCGGAACGGGTGTTCGGGGGTGTCGGGGAGACGGTCCGGCTGGACGAGGAGCAGATGGACGCGTTCACGGCGGTGGCGGGGTCGGGGCCGGCGTATGTGTTTCTGCTGACGGAGTGGATGGTTCGGGCGGGTGAGGAGGCGGGTCTGGAGCGTGATGTGGCGTTGGAGAGCGCGCGCCGGACGGTGATCGGAGCGGCTGGGCTGCTCGGGGAGGATGCAGATCCGGCGGTATTGCGCGGGGCGGTGACGAGCAAGGGGGGGACGACGGCGGCAGCGCTCGAGGTGCTGGAGGGGGGGGGATTCGGGGCTTTGGTGGTCCGGGCGGTGCTGGCGGCGCGGGATCGCGGACGGGCGCTGAGCGGGGAGGTCTGAAACCCCTACACGGGAATTCACTACAAGGAGGTGCATCCAGAGGGTCGGAAAAGTGCAATACGGGGATGGGGGAGGGCGTTTTTCTGTTTCCCGGTGACGCCTTGCGGGCGGTCGGGAAGATGCACGGAATCGAGCCGGAATCGCGCCAAGGGGCGGGTTTCGGCATGACAACAGCTTTTGGAGAGGTCTATGCCCGGGCAAATTCGAGCGTCGGTGCTTGCAGGCGTGATGTGCGTGATGGTTTGTGTGCTCGCACCGGCAGAGCGGGCGGAGGCGCAGCAGTTCCGGTTTGATCCGCTGTCGGAGCCGCAGGTGACGACGGAGGAGATCCGGAATTACGAGCGGATGCTGGGGCTTTCGGGCGATCAGGTGATGTTCGCGGAGGTTCTGCTCGAGGCGTACATGGGCGAGTATCAGGAGTTGCGTCAGGAGTTCCGCCAGATTCAGCAGGCCGCGCGGGAAGAGTTCCGCGACACGCGTGATCGGCAGGTTTGGGAAGACCTGCAGCAGGTGACGCAGGTCTTCGCGGAGCGGCGCGAGCAACTGGACAATCAATTTCTGAATGATTTTCGTCTGGTGCTGACGCCGGAGCAGGCGCAGGAGTGGGGGCGTGTGGAGCGGTTCCGCCGTCGGTTCTACACACTGAGTCAGGGCGGCCTGATCAGCGGCGAGACGGTGGACCTGACGCGCATCATCTCGGATCTTTCGTTGAACGATGAGCAGCGTGAGGAGGTCGCGCCGATTCTCGATCGCTACGAGATGGCTCTGGATCGTGCGCTGGTTGCGCGGAACGAGATCTACGAGCAGGGTATGCGCGAGGGTATGCGCATGTGGCAGAACATGCAGTTCGCGGAGATGGAGCGGCGGTTCACGGAAGCGCGGGAGGCGGCGACCCGGCTGCGCGATGTCAATCGTCAGTTCGCCCGGCAGATCGAGTCTTCGCTCGGTCAGGACATGGGACGCCGATTCTCGCGCGAGTTTCAGCAGCGTTCATTCCCGGACATCTACCGGGAAACCGTCGGGATGCGTGCGCTGGATCAGGCGCTCACCATGGACGATCTGAACGATGAGCAGGCGGAGCGGATCTTGCAGCTCCAGAGCGGTTTCATGCGTCAGGTTGACCAGGCGAATGTGCGGTTGCAGGAAGCGACCGAGGAGAGCGAGCAGAATCGATCGGTGCGCCAGATGTTCGGCATGGGGCGCGGCGGTGGTGATGCGCCGGTGCGCGAGGCGCGTCAGGCGCGTGAGCAACTGGACCAGACCGTGATGGATCGTCTGCGGTCGGTGCTGACGGACGAGCAGTTTGCGAGGTTGCCGGGGCAGGAGCGTCGTGACTGGCGTCGCGTGCTTGAGGAAGATGGAGGCGGTCCGCGTGCCGAGCGGGCGCGTGGTGCGGCGGAGGGTGAGCGGCCCGAGCAGCGTCGGCGCGGCGCGGGCGGCGGCGGTCCTCGGCGCGATCGCTGACGGATCAGGTCTTCTGCGGCGTCCAGACTGGGACTGGGATGCTTGCACCGTCTTCGGCGTGGTGCCGACGGGTGGCCCGATTCCAGCGTTCGCGACGGAGGAGACCTCGATGATGCGTTTTCAGAATGCGACCGTCCGGCTTTGCGTGCCCTTTGTGGTTCTCGCGGCTTTGTGCGTTGGTGGGGTGTGCCGCGGACAGGTCTTTGTGGGTGGTGCGGGGGGTGCGGAGCCATCGTTGGATGCGCGGACGGTGGGTGAGTATGCACGGATTCTGGAGTTGGATGTGCATCAATTGGAGGCGATGGAGGCGATCCGTGCGGCTGCGGCGCGGGAGTTGCAGCGTGTGCGGGTGGAGCGCACCGAGCTGAGCGACGATCTGCGTGCAGAGGCTTCGGAGATGGGGGATTTTTCGATTCTGGCAGGGGAGATGCCGCAGATTCAGGAGCGATTCCGGCGTGAGGCGGAGGGGATCGAG
>REDD01000138.1 GCA_007693725.1 Phycisphaeraceae bacterium | reverse complement strand
GCTCGTCGACGATCTCGCCCGCGACGGCGAAGGGGCGGAGCGATGCGGCGTCGATGTGCGCTTGCGAAGTGGTCCCCGGCGCGGCGATCGGCGATGCAGCGTCGCCTCGATCGGCGAGGGCGTGTGCGGTGAAGCATGCGCAGAGGATGGCGGCAGCGAGGCGTGTCGCGACGCTGGTGGTGGGGGTGGTCATGGGTTGTGTTCCCGTGAGTGGCCGCGGGGGAGCCGGAACGATGCGCGTCAAGGCACGCGGCACCGGCGTGAAATCGATATGAGAAAGCGTACTGTGCGGGGCGTGGGGCACAAGAGAAATCGGGTCGATGTGGCGGAAAATGAACAGACCCCGACGCAATGGTCGGGGTCTGTGGGGGAAAACGAGGGCGACGGGGCGATTGGGAGTTGCATCAGTCTCCCGCTGCGCGGGGGGACTGATGGCACAGTCAGTTGCAGTCGTTGCCGAAGTTTCCGGCGAGGATGATGAAGTCGTCGAGGTCGACGAAGCCGTCGCCATTCAAATCGCCTTGTTGCGGCGTTACACCTGGGCCTGCGCCGAAGTTGCCCGCGAGGATGATGAAGTCGTCGAGGTCCACGACGCCGTCGCCGTTGATGTCGCCGGGGCAGGGGGTGGCGAGTCCGGTGGCGGCCCAGTTGGTGCAGCCCCATTGTGCGATTCGGTTGGCGAGTTGTCCGCCCGCGCCGATGAAGTCGCCGCCGGCGTAGAGGGCTTCACCGATGTTGGTCCCATCGTCGAAGGTGGTGAAAGCGAGGACGGTGTCGGTCATGCCGACCCAGAGCCGCGACCATTCGCCGCCGTCCCAGCGAGCGACGCGGTTGGCGGTGACGCCTCCGGCGGATGTGAACGCGCCGCCGGCATAGAGGGCGGGGCCATCGCCCGAGTCATCGTCGAAGACATGGAGTGCGTGCACGGTGTTGTCGAGACCGTCGGCGAGTGGTGTCCATTGTGCGCCGTCCCAGCGGGCGATGCGGTTGAGCGTATTGGGCGGGGATGCGGCGAAGGAGAAGTTGCCGCCCGCGTAGAGCGTCGGGCCCGAGCCGTTCCCATCGTCGAAGACGGCCAGCGCGTAGACGGTGTCAGCGAGGCCGCTGCCGACTGCGGACCAACTTGTGCCGTTCCATCGTGCGATGGATGCGGCCGGGGCGCCGCCTGCCTCGGTGAAGCTTCCGGCGGCGTAGAGGGCAAATCCCGAGCCGTCGTCGTGGACTTCGAGGGCACGGATGGAGGCGTTGGTTCCGAGGGAGAGGGGCGACCACTGCGTGCCGTCCCAGCGCGCGATGTTGGAGGCGGGCGTGGTCGGGGCTCCACTTTGATCGACGATGGCGGTGAAATCGCCTGCCGCGTACAAGGCCGGGCCGCTCCCGGAGCCCCCGGCCCCATCGTCGAAGACCGCGAGTGCGTAGACCGGGCCGTCGAAGCCAGATCCGAGGTTGTTCCAGGCGGCACCGTCCCAGCGTGCGATGTTGAAGGCGGGTTGGCCACCGACGATGGCGGTCGAGAAGTCACCGGCGATGTAGAGGTCGGCGTTGAATGGTTGGATGGCGTGCACGGAGTCAAAGGATCCGCTGAGGTTGCTGGTCAGAGGTGTCCATTGATCGCCGTCCCAGCGGGCGACTGCGGGCGCGGGGATACCGTCAACTTCAGTGAAGTCGCCTGCGGCGTAGATGGCCGTGCCGCTCCCGGAACTGTCATCGAACGAGGCGAGTGCGCGGATGGCGCCGTCGACTCCTGTGTCGAGGGGTGCCCATCGGCAATTGTGGGCATCGATGTCCCATCCGATGAGCGAGAAGGCGAGGCGATCGGCGTCGGTGACATACCCGGGCGGGATCTGGTCGCCGTTGTATGTCGGGTCCATGACGCCGATGGGCAGCAGGAGTCCGAGCAGTGCGTCATCTTTCCAGTGGCTTGCCTGACGGCCGTCGCCGTTGTTGTTGCCTGTTGAGAATGAGAGCGGGCCGAGGATGTTCTCGAAGAATCCGACGCGGGCGATGGCGGCCTCGACGCCGGGGCGGAGTTCGCGGTCGAAGTCGGAGAATTCCGCGAGTGTGGAGGGTTCGTTGAATGCTCCGAGCGTGCCGAGGCGGAACATGTCGAGGGAATTGAAGAAATTGGGCCCGTTCCCGGTATCGACGGTGCTGGTGAAGCCGAGTGCGTGGCCGAGCTCGTGGATCATGATGTAGACGAGATCGCGGAATCCGGGCGTGATGCCGTCGGAGGGGTCCGGGTCGAAGTCGAAGTCGGTGTTGAAGACGATGAAGCCGTCGTTGTCGCCGGGTCCGATCAATGAAGGGAAACCCAGGGCCTGGTAGACCGCGTTGTTAATGATCATGCTGTCGTTGGAGATGGTGTCTCCGGGGCCAGCCGCCTTCTGGTACGAAAGCACTTCGGGAAGTGCTGAGACATAGTCGGCGACGGTCGGCGCCGCGGCGGCGATGGTGTTGCTGCGGATGCTGGGGTAGTTCCATCCGTAGAGCGTCGTGCTTGCTGCCGCGAGGAAGGGTTGGTTGGATGTGAAGCCGACGAAGACGACGAGCGTGGCTTCGCTGTTGATCATGTCTTCCCAGTATTCAGCGCCGCGCAGGAGTCCATCGACGAAGTCCTGGTCGGCGGCGACTGCTGACGAGAGGATGTACTCGATGTTCAGCCCTGCACTGCGCGATGGGTCGCGCATGCGATTCGACAGGCGGACATGCTGGAAGGGATCGATCATCGCCGGATCGACGATCTCGGTGCGGAGTTGCTCGATCAACTGGCGTTGGGCGAGCGTGGCGGGGGCGCAGCCGGTTTCTGCTTTGACGATGCGCTGATCGTGTCCGATGGGTTGGGGTGGGGCGAGCATCGATCGCTGATCACTCCCAGCGATGACCTGCTTGGCGTGGTTGAGCGCTGTGGATGCAGTGGCGTGCTGGTGGTTGGCGCAGGCGCTGCAGCAGGGTTCGCGGCTTTCGTCGGCCGATGAAGTCGCGACAAGCAAGCCGCTGAGAGCAATTGCGAGAACCGGCGTCAATCGGAGAATCGGGTGCATGAGGGACTTTCGAGTTGGCGGTGATGCACCGGAGTCTTCTGGGCGCAGTGACCGTATTTTCGTGCAAACATCACACCATTTCAGGGTACTGCACGACGAGCGATCCACAACGACACGCCAGAAATCGGGCGGTTTGCGGCGTTGATGCTTTGCATCGGGGCGAGATTGTCGGTGTTTGTCCGGAGAAGATCACGAATTGCAGTCGTTGCCGAAGTTGCCCGCGAGGATGATGAAATCGTCGAGGTCGACGAAGCCGTCGCCGTTGAGATCGCCTTGCTGGGGAGTCGCGCCGGGGCCTGAGCCGAAGTTTCCGGCGAGGATGATGAAGTCGTCGAGGTCAACGACGCCATCGCCGTTGATGTCTCCGGGGCATCCGGGGATCGGCGCGATGTTGAAGACGCCGCTCGTGGTTCCGCCGGCAGTGCCGTCGTTCCCGAAGAGCAGGATGGTGCTCGGGGTGACGCCATCGGGGCTTGTGCCGCCGAGGCGTGCGCCAGGTGTGACTTCAACGGTGAGGACGCGGACACCGAGGATGGTTCCGCCGGTGGTTCCCTCGATGGTGCTGCCGAAGACGCCGCCGATGACAAACCACGCGGCGTTGAGATTCTCGCCGTCCAGAACCGTGGTTGTGCTGGGTGACCGAGCGGGTGCTCCTGGGCTGTTGCCGATGTGGAGTGTGTAGCTTGTGAAGGCGCCGTCGGAGACGAAGAGGCCGTGGTTGATTCCGGCGGGCGGTTGGTTGATGCCCGTGTCGCCGAGGTCAGCGTTGGAGAGCCGGTAGCCGGGCTGCATTTCGGCGTAGAGCTCCCATGTGTCGGGGCCGATCTTCTTCCAGTGTGTTCCGATGATGCCAGCGTACAGGTTGGAAGCAGCCGCGAGCGCTGCGCTGATCGACACGATGAGCGTTGTGTTGCGTAAGGATGAGATGGGCATCGCATTCTCCTGGTTGTCGTGGGGCCGGCACCGCTTGGAGTAGTTTGCATCGGGGTGGGGGTGCTTGCAAAGGATGTCGGGCGTACGGGATGGGGGTCTGCGGGGGCTGTACGGTTTGGAGCGGAGCGGGTGGGGGATGGGTCCGATTTCGCGGTTATGGGGGGTGCCCATTGGCGTTTCGTGCAGGTTCTCGGAATCTCCGCGAAGATGCTGCGATGGACGGTCTGCCGCGTATCGAGATGGGTGTTTCTCTTGCCGGGCTGGATTGGGGAGCATCACAAGCCGGTCTGGATGTGCGTGCGCAGATTGCCTGGGTGGCGGAGATGGGTTTGCGCTGGGTGGTGCTGGACGGATCGAGCGCCGGGGTTCGTGCTCGGGAGATGGGACGCTCGGCGAGGCGGGATCTCGCCTCGCTGCTTCGGCGACACGAGATTTCGTGTGCCGGGGTCGACCTTTGGATTCCGCCAAAGCACCTCTCCGACCCGGAGCGTGTGGACCGAGCGGTCGAGGCGTTGGGCGAGGCGGCGGGTCTGGCGGCGGATCTTGCAGTCCTCACGGGCGGGCGCGGCATGGTGTGCTGCACGCTGCCACGGGCAAACGAGGCGGAGGAGGCGGTGCGATCGGCGGTGGAGCATGCGGCTCGGTCTGGCGGGGTGCTGGCGGATTGCGGGTGGCCGGTGCGGGATGATGCCGCGGAGGGTGGCGTTCCGGGGCTCGGCGTGGGCGTCGACCCGGCAACGGTCCTGCTGGCGGGCGAGGATCCCGCACGGACGGTTTCGCGGTTGGGCGATGCGGTGGTGTGTGCCCGGCTCTCCGATGCGGATGAGAGCGGGAGGGTGGCACCGGGGCGGGGGCGGCTGGATCGGATGGCCTACGAGGTCGCCGCGATCACCGCGGGGGCGCCGGTGCCGATGGTGCTGGATTTGCGGGGTGTTCGTGACGGAGCGCGCCAGGTCGCGCGTTTGATCCGGGATGCCGACGGAGGGATTGGTCCGTGAGGGGTGTTGACCGTCGGTTCGGCATAGAGTTGGGGCTGTATGGCGCAGAAGCGTGACTATTACGAGGTGCTGGGTGTCTCGCGCAAGGCGAGCCAGGACGAGGTCAAGAAGGCGTACCGACGCCTCGCGCAGAAGTACCACCCGGATCGCAACAAAGAGCCCGATGCCTCGGCGAAGTTCAGCGAAGTGCAGGAGGCGTACGATGCACTCTCGGATGAGGAGACACGCCGGAAGTACGACCAGTTCGGGCATGCCGGTGCGGCGGGCAGCTTTGGAGGGTGGCCGGGCGGTGAGCCGGGGGCGGGGCGCGGCGGAACCTATACATGGACCAATGTCGGCGGACCTTCGGGTCGGGGCGCCGGCGGTGTGGACTTCGGATCTGTGTTCGAGGAATTGTTCGGCGGGATGGGCGGTGGCCGACGGGGCGGGGGTTTCGGTGCGCAGGCACGGACTCGTTCCCGTTCGACGCGAGGGCGCGACGCAATGCGCGAGATCGAGGTTGATTTCCTGACGGCGGTGCATGGTGGGACCAAGTCGATCCGTATCTCCCGCGGCGGGGCGATGCAGACGATCGATGTCACGATCCCGAAGGGCACGCAGGACGGTGCGAAGCTGCGAGTGCGTGGGGCGGGTTCACCAAGCTCCAGCGGTGGGGCTCCGGGTGACCTGATTCTGACGGTGCGGGTTGGCGGGCACCCGGTTTTTCGGCGCGAGGGCGGGGATGTGCTCGTGGATGTGCCCTTGAACATCGCCGAGGCGGCGCTCGGGGCGAAGGCCACCGTTCCGACGCTCGACGCCGGGAGTGTCGAAGTCACGGTGCCGCCGGGGACTTCCAGCGGGCAGCGGCTGCGCCTGCGTGGGCTGGGGATCCCCAAGGATGACGGGACCAAGGGCGATCTGTTCGCGGTGGTGAAGATTGTTGCGCCGAAGGAGCTCTCCGCGGCGGATCGCAAGGCGTTGGAAGAAATGCGCGATCGTCTGCCGAATCCCCGCTCGACCTGAGCGCACGAAAAACCCGGCGGGGTTCGCCGGGTCGAACTGATCAATTCGGTCTATTGAATCAGCCCTGCTGCTTGGGCTGCTTCTGGTTCAGGTCGATCTCGCCGTAGCGTTGCTCGAAGGCGTTGACGGCCTGGGAGAGCGACATCGCAAGGCGCTTGGCTCCGACCCAGTTCATGATGACCCGCGAGCCGACCTGGAAGTTCATCGCGGCGGGCTGGTTGGGGCCCTGCTGGACGGGGAGGTTGAGGCCGAAGTCGAGGATGATCTCGTCGGCGGTGGTGGAGGTCCGGATGGTGTTGGCGTAGGAGGAGTGCATTTTGGATTCGTCGATGCGGATCTGCATCTGCTGGCCGCCCTGTTGGGGGTTGGGCTGAGGTGCCTGGCTCATGGAAGTTCCTTTCGTGCGTTCGTGACGCATCGGGTGTTCTGAGTGTCGATCGGGACGGATATCGCCCGGATTGAGAGTGCCGGAGGAGGGACTCGAACCCTCACTGGTTTTACCCAAGTGGATTTTGAATCCACCGCGTCTGCCAATTCCGCCACTCCGGCGATCGAAAAGGGTCCTTTGGAGGGGGTCGGTGAGTGTAGCAGAGCATCCGGGGGGCTGTCTGCGGGGGCATGGCGGGGCATGGTTTGCGGCGGTATTGTGTGCGGTTCGCCCCGACGCCGAGAAGGTGGTTGGTCGGTGTGGTTTCCGGGGTTCCCGTATTCCGGGGGAAGGGGATTCGGGGGTGCGGGTCGTGGGCGCGTGTTTCCAGCATCGCGTGATGCGTGGACGAGGAGTTTCGTTCGGATCCGTCCGTACCGACAAGAGAGACCGAGAAGACAGATATGGCCAAGGCATCGACAGCAACGGGTGATCAGAATGTGGTGGTCGAGGACATCGGGCCGAGCCGGAAACGGCTCACCATCACCATCCCCGCCGAGCGCGTGACGGATCAGATCGAGACATCGATCGAGGCGGTCGCGATGGAGGCGGCGATCCCCGGCTTCCGCAAGGGGCGCGTGCCGCGGAGTCTGATCGAGCGCAAGTTCGGTTCGGTCGTGACCGGAGAGGCGCGGAATCAGTTGATCGCCTCGGCCTACTCGGAGGCGGTCGAGAAGCACTCGCTGCGTGTCGTCGGTGAGCCGGAGGGCAAGGATATCGAGAGCATCGAGGTGAAGCCCGGTCACGATGTGACCTTCTCGGTCGAGATCGAGGTGGCTCCGGAGTTCGACCTGCCCGCGCTGGACGGCATCGAGGTGAAGCGTCCGCTCATCGAGGTGACGGACGACATGATCAACAAGCATGTCGAGCGTCTGTGCACGAACGAGGGCGATCTGGTCTCGCAGGAGAAGGCCGAAGACGGCGACTTCTGCATCGGGTCGGGCGTGATGCGGAGCGTCGCGGACGGCAAGGAGATCCTCAAGCTCGAGGGCGCGGTCATCCAGGTGCCCGCGAAGGACAAGGAAGGTCGCGGCGCGATTCTCGGTGTGATTGTCGAGGATTTCGCGAAGCAGATCGGGCACCCCAAGCCCGGCGACACGCTGAAGGTCAAGACCAAGGGCCCCGCGCAGCACGAGAACCCCGAGGTGCGCGAGAAGGATCTCGAGATCGAGTTCCAGGTCGAGCGCGTCGAGCGGATCCAGCCGCTCGAGGTGCAGCAACTGGTCGATCGCTACGGCATGGGTGACGAGTCCGCGCTCCGCGAGACGATCAGCATGCAGCTCAATCAACGCGTCGCGGTCGAGCAGCAGTCGGCGCTGCGCCAGCAGATCGCCCGCTATCTCCTCGACAACACCACGATGGAATTGCCCGAGGGCCTCACCGCGCGTCAGGCCGATCGGAATCTCCAGCGTCAGCGCATGGAGATGATGTATCAGGGTGTCGAGCCCGTGCATGTCGAAGAGCGGATCGCGGAGCTGCGCGGATCGAGCAATGATGTCGCCCGACGCGAACTCAAGCTCTTCTTCATCCTCGCGAAGATCGCCGAGAGCTTCGAGATCGGCGTCGAGCAGGACGAGGTCGGCGCTCGGATCTCGCAGATCGCGGCCTCGCGTCAGATGCGTCCGCAGGATCTTTACGATCAGTTGAGCAAGCAGAATCAGCTCGGCCTGATCGTGCAGCAGATCCGCGAGCACAAGGCGATGGATGCTCTGCTGACCAAGGCGAAGATCGAGGAGATCTCCGTCGAGGAGTTCAATAAGCAGATGGAGGCGCAGGACGCGGCGAAGGCGTGAGCGGATCGTCAGGACAGGGAGGTGCGCTCCTCCTGTGGATCGGTGTGTTCGTTGTCGTCATCATCTTCGGCACGATCGCGCTGTTGTTGATCCGGCATTGGGCGCTCAGAGGCGATTCGAGAGGGGATTCTGGTCTGTCGCTGGAGTCTCTGCGCCAGATGTACATCGATGGCGAATTGACGCTGGAGGAGTACGAGGCGGCACGCGATGCGATCGTCGGCGTCGTGCGCGATCGGGCCGATCGTGGGACCAGACCGCCGGTTGCTCCGAATCCTCCGGAAGCGGGGGAGGAGCGGCGGGCTCCGCCGGGCTACGACCTCACGGGCGACCGCATTCCGGGGTATCCGCACGATGACGATGATGATGACGACCCGATCCCGCTGGCCGGTCGCGACTGAGGGGCAGAAAGCGGATTTCCGGGGCATGCCGGGCCCGTCCACCGGCTGTCAAGGTCCGCACCGTTATTCATCCACGATGTCCGTACTCAATACCGATGAAATTTCCGTTTGTAAGTGCCCAATCATGGGTAACTTGCACGATTCTTGCGGGCGTGCCTGTCGGCATGCAGCCGGGGGGGATTCGGGTCGATAGACTCGGAGTCGATGGTGAGGTCGTCGCACAGGGGTGTTGCGGCCTTTCTGTGGAGCTCAGCAGGGCGAGAGGACTCAATGGCGAAGAACCGGAACGACGGCGAGGATGGCGGGCAGACCACCGCGGGCGACAGCGGCTTCCGCGGACGGAAGGTCACCACCTGCTCGTTCTGCGGCAAGACATCACGCGAGGTCGGGCCGATGGTCGAGGGCCCGAACGATGTCTACATCTGCTGCAACTGCGTCGATCTGTGCCAGAACATCTTCAAGCAGGAGCGTCGGCGTGTCTCCGCCGGGCGTGCCGCGCTCGGCACGATTCCGTCGCCCCGTCAGCTCAAGGAATTCCTGGATCAGTATGTCGTCGGCCAGCTCCGCGCCAAGAAGGCGCTCTCCGTCGCGGTGCATCAGCACTACAAGCGGCTGAGCAATCTGGAGAACTCCGATGTGGATGTCGAGATCGACAAGAGCAATGTGCTCATGATCGGTCCGACCGGCTCCGGAAAGACCCTGCTCGCCAAGACGCTCGCCCGCATCCTGAATGTGCCGTTCGCCATCGCCGATGCGACGACGCTCACCGAGGCCGGCTATGTCGGCGAGGATGTCGAGAACCTGATGCTCAAGCTGCTGCAGGCGGCGGACTACGACCTCGAGTCGGCGCAGCGCGGCATCATCTATGTCGATGAAATCGACAAGATCGGCAAGACCTCGCACAATGTCTCGATCACACGGGATGTCTCGGGCGAGGGCGTGCAGCAGGCATTGCTGAAGATGCTCGAAGGCACCATCGCGAATGTTCCGCCGCAGGGTGGACGCAAGCATCCCGAGCAGCAGTACATCCAGTTCGATACGAGCCATGTGCTCTTCATCTGCGGCGGCACCTTTGTCGGCCTCGACGAGATCATCCGGCGCCGGCTCGGCAAGGGTCGCATCGGCTTCCAGGCGGATGTGCGGAAGATCGATGAGGTCGAGCAGGCCGAGGAGATCCTCGCGCAGGTCGCGCCGGAGGATCTCGTCGAGTTCGGCATCATTCCCGAGTTCGTCGGGCGTCTGCCGATCATGACGCCGCTCAGCCCGCTCAGCCAGGAGGCGATGGTCTCGATCCTGACCGAGCCGAAGAACGCCATCGTCCGTCAGTATCAGCACATGTTCTCGCTGGAGAACGCCAAGCTGACCTTCACCGATGCCGCGTTGCAGGAGATCGCCAAGCGTGCGATCTCACGCAAGACGGGTGCCCGTGCGCTCCGCGGCGTGATGGAGGAGCTGATGCTCGACCTGATGTACGACCTGCCCGATGTCGCCGGCGAGGGCGTCGAGTTCGTCATCGACCGCGACGCCGTGCAGCATCCCAAGCGGCTGGCTGAGCTCCGCGTGGCCCGCAAGGAATCCGCCTGAGTCGGGACGGCTCGACCGCATCGATTCAGCGGCGGCAGCGGGCATCCTGACGGGCTCCGGAATCGGGTTTCCCCGTACGGGGTGTGGGCCACTCATCGCCGTTTTCAGGGCTGAGATCGGGTTTTCGGATCAACATGTTGAAATCAACATGTTGACTCGGACTCTCGGGCGGGCCTAGCGTCGCCCCCATGGGCAAGACACCAGCCAACCGAGCCGACGAGTGCGCCACCATCAACGACGGCGGCATTCTGCGCTGGAAGGATGCTCCGCTCGTCCGCGAACTCTTCGTCATGCACAACATGATGATGCGCTGCGGCGATCGGCTCGTCGCGGATCTCGGTCTGACGGGCAGCCGGTGGATCCTGCTCGGTGCCGTGACGGATTACGAAGAACCTCCGACCCTGACCGCGCTGAGCAACGATGCGCTGCTGAGCGTGCAGAATGTCAGCCGCATGGTCGCGGCGATGGAGAGCGACGGTCTGCTCGAGCGGTTCAGCAAGCCGGGCGAGGGTCGCAGCGTCTTTGTCGGGGCATCGCAGAAGGGTCAGGAAATCTGTGAACTCGCGTGCGAGCGCGGTGAGCAGTTCACGCGGGAATTCCTCAGCGGTTTTTCGGAGGAAGAGATCCGCACCATGCAGGGATTTCTGGATCGCATGCTCGGCAACCTGCAGGAGTTTGAGCGGTTGTTGCAGTCTGGAGCGCTGCCGGAGATTGCCCCGAAGCAGAGTGAGCAGTCCGGGGAGATGTCCGGGAACGCCAACACACATCGGAGCCACACACAATGAAACTTCGACTGGGGAATTTTTCGGGCGTCTGGCCGGCGCTGATGCTGGCATTGGTTTGCAGCGGCAGCGTGCTTGCCCAGCCGGGGCGTGCGTGGTCTGTGCGCGTTGATCCGGTGCGGGCCGAAGCGGTCGTGCAGCAGCGTCAAGCGACGGGCGAACTTCGCGCGGTGCGGCGATCCATGGTCGCGGCGGAAGAGGCGGGGCGCGTCGTGGAACTGCATGTCGAGGATGGCGATGTCATCGAGGAGGGGCAGATCCTTGCCCGGCTGGACTCCCGCCTCATCACGCTCGCGATTGCCCGTCTGAAGGCGGAGATCACGGCGTTCGAGGCCACGGTCGGCGAGCGTGACGCCGCGGTGGAGCAGGCAGCGCTGGATCTTCGCCGGCTCGAGTCGGCCCGTTCGATGAACGCGGTCTCCGAGACGGAGGTCGAGAACGCCCGCATCGCGGTTCGGGGTGCTGAGGCCCGAGCCGCGCATGCTCGCGCGGATGTGGAGTCCGCCCGTGCCGCGGTGGCCGAGGCGGAGGAGCGGCGCGAGAAGATGACGATCCGGGCGCCGTTCGCCGGATCGGTGGTGCGGAAGGAGACCGAGGTCGGCCAGTGGGTCGGTGAAGGCGCTGCAGTCGCGCAGATCATTCAGGTGGATGTCATCGATGCCTATGTCGATGTTCCTGAGACCTACATCGGAGCGGTCGCGAACGGCAGCGGCAAGGTGCGGGTGCACATCGCCTCGCTCGATCGTGATGTCGAGGCCGAGGAGATCGTGGTGATTCCCTCCGGCGATACGCTTGCGCGTACTTTCCCGGTGCGGATCAGACTCTCGAATGAGGATGGCATGCTGCGTCCCGGGATGAGCATCATTGCATATGTCCCGACGGGCAACATGGAGAATGCCCTGACCGTTCACAAGGATGCGCTGCTGCGTGACGACGGCGGCGCGTTCGTCTACGCCAACATGGACGGACAGGCGATGCCGATCCGCGTTCGGCGGCTCTGGGGCTTCGGTGATCGTGTCGTCGTGCAATCCGGGATGCTGCAGCCGGGCATGCAACTCGTGATCGAAGGCAACGAGCGTCTCTACCCGACCGCGCCGCTCTCCATTATGAACGGTGATGACGCACAACAACAGGTCAGCCGATCCGACACCTCTACGACCGACTGATAAGTATTCCGGGATTCATGCCCGCGTGGAGCATTGAGACATGGACATCATTCGCTTCTGCCTCAGCAAGCCGGTGACGGTGACCGTCGGCGTGATCCTGGTGCTGATGTTCGGTCTGATCGGGCTGGGCTCCATGCCCGTGCAGCTTTCGCCGAATGTCGACAAGCCGATCATCCAGATCAACACCAACTGGAGCGGACGCAGCCCCGAGGAGATCGTCGACGAGATCACCCGGCGTCAGGAGGAAGAACTCAAGAACATCGACAACCTCAAGCGGATGCGTAGCACATCGAGCGAGGGAAGCTCGCAGATCCAGCTCGAGTTCTTCCTCGGCACCGATCTCACACGCGCCCTCTCCGATGTCGATGATGCGCTGCGTCAGGTCAAGGATCTCCCGCCGGATGCCGATCCGCCGACGCGCGAGGCCGTCAGCGGTGATGTCGAGAATCCGATCGCGTGGATCATCCTCGACCTCAATCCCGAAGCCGATGCTCGCCACCCGAACTTCAACCCGGCACTCCTCTACGACGCCCTCGACAACGAGGTCAAGCCGTACCTCGAACGCACCGACGGTGTCGCCGAAGTCCGCATCTACGGCGGACGACAGCGCGAGATGCAGGTGCTCGTCGACAACCAGCGCCTCGCTCAGCGCGGGCTCACCCACATCGACCTGATCCAGGCGCTCCGCGATGAGAATGTGAATGTCTCGGCGGGCACGATCTCCGAGGGCAAGCGCGACTATCGCGTCCGCGTCATGGGGCAGTTCACGAGCAGTGATGACATCCTCGACACGATCGTCGCCTACCGCGATGCGGGGCCGATCTATGTCCGCGATGTCGCCACCGTGGAGCTGTCGCACGAGCGGGCCCGCGGCTTTGTGCGTTCGCTCGGTCGGCCCGCCGTCGCGATGCCGGTCATCCGGCGCACCGGCGCGAATGTCATGGAGGTGATGGAAGGGCTCCGGGTCCGCCTCGCTGAGGTGCAGGAGGAGATTCTGCCGCGGCTCGATCCGGTTGTTGGCCCGGATCTGCGGATCCGTCAGGTCTACGACGAGACGATCTACATCAAGTCTGCGGTGAACCTCGTCACAACAAACCTCTTCATCGGCGGCGGCATCGCCATCATCGTCCTCATGCTCTTTCTCCGATCATTCGTCGCGACCGGCATCATCGCGATGGCCATCCCAATCTCGGTCATCGGCACCTTTCTCGCGCTGCTCGCGATGGGGCGCACGCTCAATGTCATCTCGCTCGCCGGGCTGGCCTTTGCGGTGGGCATGGTCGTGGACAACGCCATCGTCGTGCTCGAAAACATCTTCCGGCACCGCGACATGGGCAAGGAGCCCATGAAGGCCGCCTACGACGGCGCCCGCGAGGTGTGGGGCGCTGTGCTGGCCTCCACCCTGACAACCGTCGCGGTCTTCATCCCCGTGCTCACGGTGCAGGAAGAGGCGGGCCAGTTGTTCCGCGACATCTCGCTCGCCATCGCCTCGGCGGTGGTCCTCTCGCTCATCGTTTCGACAACCGTCATTCCCACCGCGTGCTCCCGATGGTTCGGCAAGCGCGAGGATGAGCGTCACGGCCCGCTCCGCAGCGCCTTCGAGAATCTCTTCGGCCTCGCGCCCTTCTTCGGCTGGGTCAACAACCGCCTCAGCGGGATGGTCTACTGGATCATGACCGGCTGGCGCGCCTGGACGGTCCGCCCCGCGGTCATCATCGTGATGACCGGCGTCAGCGTGCTCGGCGCGCTCGCACTCGTCCCGCCGCTCGACTACCTCCCCTCAGGCAACCGCAACCTCGTCTTCGGCGGCCTGCTCATCCCGCCGGGCTACTCCAACGAGCAGAAGGTCGCGATCGCGGAGCGCATCGAGGCGCAGGTCTCGCCGTACATCAACATCGACCTGAACGATCGACAGGCCATCGCGCAACTGCCGCCGATCCCCCGACCGCCGCGTTTCGATGACTCCGGCACACCCGTGCCGCAGGATCCCTTCGATCCCGTGCCCATCGAGAACTTCTTCATCGGCGCCTTCGGCACGCTCATGTTCGTCGGCGGCGTCAGCGCCTACCCGGAGGTGGTCGTCCCCGTCGGCCAGCTCCTCTCGAACTCCATGAACACCACGCCCGATGCCTTCGGCGGCGCACAGCAGGCGTCGCTCTTCGGGCGCAATGTCGGTGGCGGCGGCACCATCAATATCGAGATCTCCGGCACCGATCTCGATCGCGTGAAGGCCGCGGCGGGCGCGCTCTTCGGCGCACTCATGGAGCAGCCGGAGTACGGCCCGCAGAATGTCCGCCCCGACCCTTCCAACTTCAACCTAACTCAGCCCGAGACCCAGGTCCGCCTCAACCGCCTCGGTACGGAACTCGGCCTGCGCACCTCCGGCGTCGGCACCGCCATCCGCGCCCTCTTCGACGGCGCGTTCGTCGGCGACTACCGCGTCTCCGGCCGAACCGTTGACATCGTCGTGCTCCCGCGTGAGGGACGCCTCCAGTACAAGGAGCAGGCCGCGGGCATCCCCATCGCAACTCCGCGCGGCCCCATCGTTCCTCTCTCATCCGTCGTCGACCTCATCGAGAGCACCGCGCCGCAGGAGATCCAGCGCATCGAGGAACTCCCCTCCGTCACCCTGCGCATCCAGCCGCCCGCAGGAGTGCCGCTCGAACAGATCACCAAAGATCTCGAAGCGAACTACATCGCGCCCTTGCGCGACCAGGGACTCATCGACCCGACCATGCGTGTCCGCCTCGAAGGCACCGCCGCGCAGTTGCAGGAAGTCCGCAGCGCGCTCTTCGGCAGCCGCAGCGGCAACGACCTGACATGGCTCCAGAACGCCATCGGCATCCTCGGGCTCATCCTGCTCGGCGCGGCGGCCGCCGCATCCGTCTGGGGTTTCGTGCGTGCCGTGAAGCGACGCCGAGCCGAGTTCGCGTACGGCGCCTTCGGCATCATGGCCTTCGCGTCCGTCATCGTCGGCGTCGTGGTGCTCTTCGGGTTCGAGCCGCAGTTCATGACCGCCCGCATGGTCTGGGCGCTCATGGTGACCTATCTCCTCATGTGCGCCCTCTTCGAGAGCTTCACCTACCCCTTCGTCATCATGTTCAGCGTCCCGCTCGCCATCGTCGGCGGATTCCTCGGCCTGCGCATCCTCCACGACATCACCGACCGCAATCCCCTCATCGCGACGCAGAACCTCGATGTTCTGACCATGCTCGGTTTCGTCATCCTCATCGGCGTCGTCGTCAACAACGCCATCCTCGTCGTGCATCAATCCCTCAACCTGATGCGCGGCGCTGCGGATGTGCAGGGCGAAGAGGGCCATGCGCTCCAGCCCGTGCGCGCCATCGCCGAGGCGGTCCGCACGCGCGTCCGACCCGTCTTCATGTCCACCATGACCTCGATCGGCGGCATGTCGCCCCTCGTCATCGCGCCGGGTGCCGGTTCCGAACTCTACAGAGGGCTCGGTGCGGTCGTCGTCGGCGGCCTGCTCGTCTCCACCGTCTTCACGCTCCTGCTCGTACCGCTCGTGCTCTCGTTCGTCGTGCAGATGAGCGAAGGCATCCGCGCCCTCCGCGGCCTGAAACCAGCCCTCGCCTCATCCTTCCACGATGTCGCAGCGCCGCGCATGTCCGACGATCCGCTCGTCTGCAATCGCGAGCACAGCGACGAGACACCCAAGCCGATCGAGCAGCCGAAGCAGTCTCCCCGACGCGAGCGCGAGCCCGTGGGCGCGGGATCCGAGTCCGCATCGAAGAGTGATCCGCAGCCGCCGCAGAAGGGCTGATCTTTCGCCGGTTCAGTTCAGTTCGGTCGTGAAGTAATCCGTGCCCGGGTCGATCCGCGCGAGCAGATGGATCTTCACTTCCGTATCGAGCAGCGGACGAATCTCTCGCGCTGTGCCGGTGAACAGATGCAGGATCGGGCTGCCCGCATTCGGGATTGCTCCGTTCGCGCTCAGCGCCATCCGGATCAGCTCCGCATGACGCTGCGCCCAGCCGTGCGCGCTCGTCAGCCCCGCGAGCCCGCCGATCGCCTCGCTCGCGAGCGCGTGCAGACGATTCGCTTCATCCAACGCGAACTCCACACCCGCCGGGCCGGGCCACGGCAGATGCAGCGGACGCAGCCCCGCGATGTGACCGGCGAGCGAGGTCGCGATCGCCTCGCTGCACGGAGTGTCGTGCGTCTCGTGCTCCAACTCGGCGACCGTGCCGGTGGCCGTCACGGTCTCGGACTCCTCGGCATCCTCCGTCGAGAACCACGCATCGAGGATCGTCGGAACATCCAACTCCGTCGTCGCGCGGCACAGCGACCACGCGCCCGTCGCGCCCATCGCCGAGATCGGAGGCGCGATATCGAGCTCCGCGCTGAGGAACACGCTCACCGCCTCGCGGATCTTCGCCCCCGCCTCGTCCGCCCGTTTGCGATCGGCTCCCATGATCGCCAGCCGGATGGTCGGCGGCGTGCCGCGTCCCTCCGCACGCTGGGAGATGCCCTTGATCGCCCGGTACGCATCGACCACCGCGGCATCGTTCGCCCCGGTCAGAATCGTGATCGTCCCGATCCTCGCATCGTCGAGCAGCCGCGGGCTCTGCGTCTCATCGGTATGCACGATGCACACGCCCGCATACCGCCGGGCATGGCGCAGCGCATCTTCGAGGGTCCGCGCTTCGATCGACGCATCCTCCGCCTCCGGGCGCGGAACGCCGTAGAGATCCACCGTCGCCGACCCGGCCACCATCCGCACCAGCGCGACCGGCTCGGCTCGTTCCTCGCTGCTCCGGGCGCTGTACTGCGAGACCCACAGCCCCGAGCGGACCGGCAGATGTCCGGTGATCACCGCCTCGACGGTGGGGGGGCGTTGGGCCGGGCTCGGCTTTGATGCAGCACGCTCGGTCGAAGGCATCGGTGCATGGCGCACCGGTACATCCTCCGGCTCCGCATGGTCCTGCACGAGGCGTGGCCTCGGCGCCGGCTCATCGGGTCGCCCCGGTCCCGTATCGCCCAGAAACAGGTCGGTCAGGGCATCGAATTCTTCGTTCGCAAGTCGAATCGCGGGCCCGCTCTCGGATCGATCGGTGCGTCCCTGGGATGTCATGGTCGGCTCCACTCTCCTGTCGGCATCCTGCCGACACGCGCGATCAGCCGCCTACTCCGGCGACCTCGATCACGCTGTCCAACTGACCGTAGGGGTTCGGCTGCGTCCTGGGGTTGTGCGGATCAGTCATCCACTGTCCGTTCACAACGATCCGGTAGGCGTGCCGCCCCACCGGGAACGGTATGCACACCTCATGCACCCCGATCGCCGGATTGAACCGCATCCTGTGGGCCGAATCCGACCACCCCGACAGCGCACACGCCACCGAGACCGCCGCCTCCGGACCCGCCGGGAAGAGGAAAAGCACACCCTGATGGGTCTGGCGCGGGCCGTACTGCAACGCCCGATGTGTCCCCGCAAGCACGCCATTCGTCGCGAGCGCTGGGGGGCGCTCTCCGAGGCCGTGGATCGCCTCCACGCTCTCCATCACCGCCTGCGTGCGCTGGTCCAGCTCACGCTCGGACATGCTCTGCGTCCGTTCGAGCAATCGGCGCGACCGCTCCACCAGTTCCGCGGCACGGCTCAGCGGGCGGGCATCCGCCACCGCCGCACCGACTTCCGCCATGTGTGGCTGCTGCGCCGGACCGCCGGGCACGGCACTCCGCACCACGATGTCCGCGAAATCCGTCCGCATCTCCTCGGCGTGCTCAGCCAACCAATCCGCCAGCAGGGAGTAGTCCTGCGCTCCGATCGTCTCCGGGGCGTGCTCGATGACCGAGACGCCCAGCGAGGTCGCCTCCTTGAGCGCCGGATCGAAGCGGATCGTCACCGGGACGAGGCAATCCCCGAAGCGCGTCCCGATCGCCTGCACCACATCCACCGAGTCGCTCCGCCCGGGATCGTGCATCGTCGCGAAGACATGGTGCCGCGCGTTCTGCCCGGTCCGACGAGCCAGCGCTCGTAGCGTCGCGATCTGCTTCTCCGCGCCGCGCAGGGCGAAATACCCCGCCTCGATCGGGATCATCACCTGACTCGCCGCTCGCAGGGCATTGAAGGTCAGCAGCCCGATCGACGGCGGGCAGTCGATGAAGCACCAGTCGTATCGCTCTCGAACACCCGTCAACAGCCGTGCCAGCCGAAGATCGCGATCGTGCAGCTCCGCCAGCCCGCCCCGTGCCGCTTCGAGCCCCGCTAGCCGCGTCGTGGCCGGAGCCACATCCATGTGGCGCGACGCCTGCCACACGATCGAGTCGATGGGGAAGGCCTCCGGCTCCGGCGCGAGCAACGCATCGGCGATCGACGCCTCGATCCGATCCTCCGGAATCGCGAGCGCCAGCGCACAGTGGGCCTGCGGATCGAGGTCCACCAGCAGCACCCGCTCGCCCCGAGAGGCAAGGATGCTCGCCAGAGTGACCGCGCTCGTGGTCTTGCCGCAGCCACCCTTCTGGTTCACGATCGCAACAGTCTTCATAGCAGGCGGCCTCGGTCGGTCGATGCGGAACCCGCTGCTCCACCGCGCGAGCCATCCACACCGTGTCCACCACGCGTTATCGGGACGCCGGTCCATCACGCTTGAAGATGAGCGTTCGACCCCTCAACGCCCCGCGCGAATCGCCTTCCATCCCGCGAAGATCGACTCGCGCACCGGATCCTCCACCACCACCGCTTCCCCGATCGCCGTCGGCAGCACCAGCCGCAGCCGACCCGAGAGCACCTTCTTGTCGTGACGCATCCGATCGATCAGTTCCTCATCCGGCGGCAGCCCGATCAGGTGTGACTCCAGCCCCAGCCGCTCCACCGCGACGCGGATCCGACGCAGCGACTCCTCATCCAGAAGCCCGAGATGGACCGCGCACGCCCCCGCGCACACCAGCCCGAGCGCCACCGCCTCGCCGTGGTGCAGCGGCGACGACTCCGAGCGGCCATCCGGCGAGAGGTGGGGGATCGTCTCGATCGCGTGCGCGAAGGTGTGCCCCAGATTCAGGATGGCGCGTCCCCCCTCGCTCGACGGCGCCTCCTCCCGTTCATCCCCCGCCACCACAGCCGCCTTCAGAGCCACGCTCCGCGACACCAGCCGACGCAGCAGCTCCGCATCGCCCATCCGCACCTTCAGCAGAATCTCGTTCGTCCAGCGGAACATCGCATCCGCCGGATCCAGCGCCAGCGGCGTCGAACCGGCGATCAACGCATGCTTCAGGCACTCCGCCAGCCCCGACCGCAGATGCCGCTCCGGCAGCGACTCCAGCACGCCCGTATCCGCCAGCACCAGCGACGGCTGCCAGAACGCCCCGACCAGATTCTTCCGCAGCCCCGTCCGCGACATCAGGTTCGCGCCGGTCTTCCCGCCCACCGAGGCATCCACCATCGAGAGCAGCGTCGTCGGACACTGGATCACCGGCACGCCCCGCCGATACACCGCACCCGCAAACCCCGCGATGTCGCCCACGATCCCGCCGCCCAGCGCGATCACCGGATCCCGACGCTCGTGCGCCGTCTCCGCGATCTCGTGCAGCAGCCGATCCACCGTGTCCAGCGTCTTGTTGGCCTCCGTCGGGTGGACCACCGTCAGCGTCGTCCCGAACCCGGCGCTCTCAAGCGAATTCAGCACGGTGTGCATCACATGCTCGGGCAGATGCTCATCCATCACCACAAACGCACGCCGTCCCGACACCGCCTCCGCCGTCAGCGGCCCGACCTCCGAGAGCAGCCCATCGCCGATCAGAACATCGTACGAGCGCTCCGCGAGTTCCACGCGCACGACATCATGCCCCGCATCATCCGTGCGCACATTCGGGAATGGTTCACCCATGTGTCTCTTCATCTTCTTCCCGCGATGCCTCTCTGCGCAATCGCGCCAAGGCATCCGCGGGATCTGTGGCGCCGAGCGATGCATCGTCCGAGACCGCCGGCGTCGGCGTCGATTGCAGCGGTGTCGTTGCACCCCGTTTACTGATGATGATGATCGCAACGGTCAACGACACCGCGATCATCACCGCCAACGCCAGAGCAACCCACACGAAGATCTCAGAAATCGGTTCTCCCCGCAGCGGCGAGACGCGGAACACCGCCCCGACGAACGCGGGAAACACCTGCTGCTGGCCCATCTGGCGCGTCGGAAGCAGCATCGGCTTGTAGTACCGCGCCGCCGCCGAGACGAACCAACCGTCCTGGGGCGGCGTCAGCAGCACCGAGGCGTTCGTCTCCACGAACAGAATCACCACCGGACCCGCGGGCACGCTGGGATCATCATGATCGACCAACTCGATCAGCCACCGCTCCACACCGGGAAACTCGTCCCCGAGCGTCTGCCGCTCGCGGAAGATCCCGAACAGCGCAACCGCTTCCCCCGCATCATCGGTCAGGCCACGCGTGAACCGATCCACCGTCTCCCGCGTCGCCCAGCCGGTGACTAGCGACGGATTCGCCGACCACTGACGCATCGTCAGGTCCCACTGCCGCGCATTGGTCAGCAGCGGACCGAACGCACGCGAGCGATGGTCCTCGGGCGGGCCCGGCTCGTTGCGGATCGTTTCGAGCTGATCGCCCTGCAACTCCGGCAACGCATCGATGCCGCGCTCCGCTCCATGCGCCACGGCGCAGCCCGCCGCCATGCACAGCAGCCACACCGCCCGCAACACGCACTGTCTCGTTTTCATTCCCATTCGATCGTCGCCGGTGGTTTCGAGGAAATGTCGTACACCACTCGATTCACACCCCGGACCTCATTGATGATCCGATTCGAGATCGTCCCCAGCGTCTCGTAGGGCAATCGCGCCCAATCAGCCGTCATGAAATCTTCGCTCGTCACCGCCCGCACCGCAACCACGGACTCGTAGGTCCGCGCATCGCCCATCACGCCCACCGACTGCACCGGCAGCAGCACCGCGAACACCTGCGAGGTCGCCCGATACAGCCCCGCGCTCGAGATCTCCTCCAGCAGAATCTCATCGCAATCGCGCAGAATCTCCAGCCGCGGCTTCGTCACCGCGCCCAGAATCCGCACCGCCAGCCCCGGACCCGGGAACGGATGCCGCCACACGATCCGCTCCGGCAGCCCCAGCACCTCCCCCAGCTTGCGCACCTCATCCTTGAACAGATCGCGCAGCGGCTCGATCAGTTCGAAGCCCAACTCCTCCGGCAACCCGCCGACATTGTGGTGCAGCTTGATGTTCGCAGACTTCCCCGCGTATCCGTGCCCCGACTCGATCACATCCGGGTACAGCGTGCCCTGCGCGAGAAACGCCGCATCCTCGATCTCCGCCGATGCACGCTTGAAAGCGTCGATGAACCGATGCCCGATGATCCGCCGCTTCTCCTGCGGATCCTCCACCCCTGCCAGCGCGACCAGAAAATCCTCCGACGCATCCACCACCCGCAGATCCGCCTGAAAATGATCGCGGAAGGTCATCTCCACCAGGTCGCGCTCGTTCTTCCGCAAAAGCCCGTTGTCCACGAACACACAGGTCACCTGCTCCCCGATCGCCTTCACCAGCAGCCCCGCTGCTACCGACGAATCCACGCCCCCCGAAAGCCCGCAGATCACACGCCCATCGCCCACCCGCTCGCGGACGCGCTGGACCTGTTCTTCCAGAAAATCCGCCATCCGCCACGCGCCGCGGCAGCCGCAGATCCGGTACAGAAAATTCTCCAGCAGGTCCGCTCCGTGCGCCGTGTGCGTCACCTCCGGGTGAAACTGCACCCCCCAAACAGGGAGGTGCCGGTGACGCACCGCCGCGAACGGACAAGTCCCCGTCGACGCCAGCGTGTCGAAATCCCCCGACCCAGCATCGATCTGATCCCCGTGCGACATCCACGCGCTCGTCGGCGACGGAATTGCCCGGAACAGGTCCCCATCATCCCGAATCGTCACCATCGCCCGCCCGAACTCGCGCCGCTCCGCCCGTTTCACCTCCGCCCCCAGCACGCGGCAGGCCAGTTGCATCCCGTAGCAGATCCCCAGAATAGGGATTCCCAGCTCGAAGATCCCCGGATCGCACCCCGGAGCGCCCGGCTCGTACACCGACGACGGCCCACCGGACAGAATCAGCCCCTTCGCACCCGATTGCCGGATCTCATCCGCGCTCATCTCGGGCGAGGCCAAAAGCGCCAGTACACCCGCATCCCGCACCCTGCGAGCGATCAACTGGGCCGTCTGCGACCCGAAATCGAGCACATAAATGAATTCTTCGCCGGGCGAAACCGTTGGGTCCATGACGGAAAGTACCACGACACGACCAGAGAATCTCCACCCACAGGTAAGATGTTCCCCATGAGACGCACAGCAGCACTCTTCGCCCTCGCGACCGCACTCCCCCTCGCCGCCTGCTCCGTTCCCTCCTCCGAGGCATCCTTCAACTCTTCCAATCCCGCCGACCGCACCCGTGCCATCGCGCAGGCAGGCCAGGATCCCACGCCCGAGCGGGTCCGCGGCCTGATCACCGAACTCGAATCCGCGGACCCCGCCCAGCGCATGTTCGCCATCCGCACCCTCGAACGCCTCACCGGGGAAACCCGCGGCTTCCGCCACGCCGCGCCGGAGCCCGACCGGGCCCAGGCCGTCGATCGCTGGGTCGAGTGGTACGAGTCCGGGCGGTGGAGCGACGACATCGCCGAGCGACGAGCCGCCCGCACCGGCTGAAAAGGCCATCCGTCCGCCTGAGAGCCCAGCATTCGCCTCTCCCTGCCTGCACCATGCCGCTGCGGTATGGTGTGTGTCTGTTCATGAATTCCCAGTGCAACGGTGCCGATGCCCGCGTCAGCGCCGAGGATGCGATGCCCAAGACCCCCCCAGATCAGGTCAAACTCCCCGACTGTCCGCCCCATGTCTGCATGGAGATGTACAGCCAGGCGCGCTACCTCTCTGGGGCCCGCGAGATGGTCGCCGGCATCGCCAAGCGCTACGGCTTCGACGACAACGAGGCGTCCCGCATCGCCCTCGCCGTCGATGAGGCCATCTCCAATGTCATCCGACACTGCTACCACCGCTGCCCCGACGGACCGATCCGCATCCGCGTCTGGCCCCACTCGCAGACCCTCGACTCCGATGCCAAGGGCATCATTGTCGCGATCGAGGACGAGGGGCCTCAGATCGACCCCGATTCGATCCGCGGGCGCGATCTGGACGATGTTCGACCCGGAGGGCTCGGTGTCTTCATCATGCGGGAAGTCATGGACGGAGTCCGATTCGAGCGCCGCACCGATCTCGGAGACCGCGGCATGAGAGTGATTATGTGCCGGGCCGTTCGCGCCCCGCAGGATGAGGATGAGGCCAAGCGATGATGGAAGTTCAGATCGAGCGCCGCGACGGATTGGTCCTGGTCGCCCCCTCGGGCGACATCGACCTCTCATGCTCGCGCGACCTCCAGCAATCCATGCGACAGGCGCTCGACGGCAAGCCCGAGCGCGTCGTCGTCGATCTCTCGCGCGTCCCGTACATGGACTCCTCCGGCGTCGCCACGCTCGTTGAAGCCATGCAGATCGCCCGCAAGCAATCCACCCGGCTCATCCTCTGCGGCCTCCAGGACAAGGTCCGCTCCATCTTCGAGATCGCACGACTCGACCGCGTCTTCACCATCGCCCGTTCGCTCGAAGAAGCCAACACCGCCTGATCCACACTCGGGAGTGCTCCAGAGCAATGGCCAACGGTTCGAGCCAGTCCAGATCCCTGCCCGTCGCGCTCGTCCTGTACCTCGGCAACTTCACGCGCGAAACCCTCGCGCACATGGGCTCGATGTGGTACCTCCTCATCAAGGCCACCATGTGGTTCTTCCGGGGATTCGTCAGCAGGCGAGCCCGCGTCGGACGCGTCGCCATCGTCTCGCAGATCGTCCGCATCGGCGTCAAATCCGTCTTCATCGTCTCACTCGTCTCCGGCGCCATCGGGCTCATCCTCGCCTTCCAGATGGCCCCGCCGCTCGACCAGCTCGGTCAGGTCGAGCTCGTTCCCAACATCATCGCCGTCGCCGTCCTCCGAGAGCTCGGGCCGCTCATCGCCGCCATCGTCATGGTCGGTTTCGCGGGCGCGGCCATCGCCGCCGAGATCGGCACGATGGTCGTCAACGAGGAGATCGAAGCCCTCGAAGCCGGCGCGCTGAACCCCGTCCGCTTCCTCGTCGTGCCGCGCGTCGTCGCGACGATCTTCAGTCTCATCTGCCTCGCCGTCATCGCGAACTATGTCGCGATCTTCTGCGCAGCCCTCATCAGCAAGGTTGCGCTCGGCATCTCATGGGTCCAGTACTACAACAACACCGTCGCGCAGGTTGATCCTCGCGACTTCCTCACCGGCATCGTCAAGGCCGCCATCTTCGGGCTCCTCATCGGGCTCATCGCCTGCGGCAACGGGCTCAAGGTCACCGGCGGCGCGGCGGGCGTCGGCCGCGCGACCACCAACACCGTCGTCCAGTCCGTCGTCGCCGTCGTCATGGCCGACCTCATCTTCACCGTGATCTTCTTCGCGCTGAAGCTCTTCTGA
>REDD01000168.1 GCA_007693725.1 Phycisphaeraceae bacterium | reverse complement strand
TGCTCACGGGGGGCATCGAAGATCTGTTCGGTCGGCGCGACTTCGACGAGGTTGCCCTCGTAGAAGAACGCGGTCTGGTCGGAGATGCGGTGTGCCTGCTGCATGTTGTGCGTGACGATGACGATGGTGTAGTGCTCGCGGAGGGTGCGGATGAGGGACTCGATGCGTGCGGTGGCGCGGGGATCGAGCGCGGAGGTCGGCTCGTCCATCAGGAGCACCTCCGGACCGACGGCGAGCGCACGGGCGATGCAGAGGCGCTGTTGCTGGCCGCCGGAGAGTTCGAGGGCATTGGCCTTGAGTCGGTCCTTGACTTCATCCCACAGTCCGACCTCGGTGAGGCAGCGCTCGACGATGGCGGCGGCTTCGGTGCGGCTGGGTTTGTGGTGTAAGCGGACGCCGTAGAGAACATTCTCGGCGATGGATTTCGGGAATGGATTTGGCTTCTGGAAGACCATGCCGATGCGTCGGCGAAGATCGACGACATCGGTGTTCTTTGCGAGCAGGTCGATTCCGCCGAGTGAAAGCACGCCCTCGGCGCGTGCGGAGGGGATGAGGTCGTTCATGCGGTTGATCCACCGGAGGAAGGTGGACTTGCCGCAGCCGGACGGGCCAATGAGCGCGGTGACCTGTTTTTCCGGGATGTCGATTGAGATGGACTTGAGAGCGTGGAAATCTGCATACCAAGCGTTGAAATCACGCACTGTGATGGCGGTTGTGTGGGAATGGCTCTGCATGCGCGGCTTCACGGGACGGGTCTGGATTTCGAGTGCTCTGATCATGAGAGTGGCCTCTGGAATTTGGCGCGGATGAAGATCGCAGCGGCATTGAAGGTCAGGAGTACGGCGAGGAGGACGACGATGCCGGATGCCGCGAGCTTGTGGAACTCGGGGTTTGTGTCGCCGGCCCATGCGTAGATCTGGACGGGCATGGCGGAGTACGAGTCGAGGAGGTTTGCGGGGATGGCGGTGTAGTAGAGGGATGCGCCGACGACGAGGATGGGGGCCGTTTCCCCGATGGCGCGGCTGAGCGAGAGGATCGAGCCGGTCATGATGCCGGGGAGCGCTGCGGGGAGGATCATGCGACGGACGGTTTGCCAGCGTGTGGAACCGAGGGCGAGCGAGCCCTCGCGGAGAGAGTTCGGGACGGCGCGGAGGGCTTCCTGCGTCGCGATGATGACGACGGGGAGCACGACGAGCGCGAGCGTGAGCCCGCCCGCGAGGACGGAGCGCCCGAAGGGGAGGCCGAGGTAGAAGATGCTGTTGGGTGATGTCGGCGTTGCATAGACGGGCGAGCTGCTGTTGAAGATGTTGAAGAAGGAGACGAAGACGGCGAGGCCGATGAGGCCGTAGACGACGGAGGGAACGCCCGCGAGGTTCGAGATATTGAGTTGGATGAAGCGTGTGAAGCGCGATCTGGGCGCGAACTCGTTGAGGTAGATGGCGGCGCCGATGCCGATGGGGAGTGCGGTCAGGGCGCAGACGATGCAGATCCAGAGCGAGCCGACGACGGCGTTGAAGAAGCCGGATTGGTCCGGGAGATAGTGGGCGTTCTCGGTGAGGAAGGTCCAGCTGAGGTAGCGGGCGCCGTCGATGGCGATGGAGACGATGAGGACGAGGAGAACCCCGGCGGCGAGGATGGCGACGGAAGCGCAGGTGATTGCGAAGGCGCGGTTGATGCACTCGCGTCGGAGGCGCGAGATGGGCTTCGTCGGCTTGAGTGTTTCGGGGGTCATTCGTAGACCTCACGGAACTTGCGGAGGATCATGTTGCCGGCGATGGTCATGAGGAGTGTGAGGAGGAAGAGCAGCGCGCCGACCGCGAAGATGGATTGACGCTCGATGCTGCCGTAGGGCGTCTCGCCCTTGATGGTGGAGACGATGTAGGCGGTCATGGTCTGGACGGGCTGCGTGGGATCCGCGGTGAGGTTGGGACGGTTTCCTGCTGCGAGGGCGACGATCATCGTTTCGCCGACGGCGCGGGCGATGGCGAGGAGGAAGGCGGCGATGATCCCGGAGAGAGCGGCGGGTATGACGACCTTGACGATGACATCGAACTTCGTCCCCCCCACCGCGTACGCGCCTTCGCGGAGGGAACGGGGGACAGCGCGGAGGGCGTCTTCGGAGAGTGATGAGACGATGGGCAGGCACATGATGCCCATGGCGATTCCGGCGGAGAGGGCGTTGAAGGCGTTGAGGCCGGGGATGAACTTCGCGAGCGCGGGGGTGATGACGGTGATGGCGAAGAAGCCGTAAACGACTGTGGGGATGCCGGCGAGGATTTCGAGGGCGGGCTTGAGGATGGCACGGAGTCTCTTGGGTGCGTACTCGCTGAGGTAGACGGCGGTGAGAACGCCGAGGGGGATGCTGACGAGCGCGGAGATGCCCGCGACGAGGAGGGTGCCCGTGACGAGCGGGAGGACACCGAATTGCTTGTCGGCTGCGGTGAGGGGGTTCCACTGCGTACCGAAAAGGAATTCGAGTGGGCTGACCTCGGGGAGAGCGAAGAAGCGGACGGTCTCGGTGGTGAGCAGAACGATGATGGCGAGGGTGGTGAAGATGCTGACGGCAGCGCATGCAAAGAGGAACGAGCGGACCGCGCGTTCACGGCGTGGTCGCCGATGGAGTCGGAATGCATGCTCTGGTTGCATGTTGCTCAGCGGGTGTACACGGATCGGAGTGAAGCACGCACGGGCGAGCCGGTGTCGTCGATCCACGCGGTGCCGGTGGTGCGGGTCGCGAATCGCTCTCGAACGATGGAGAGCAGGTCGTCGGGGATCGGCGCGTAGCCGACGGTCTCGGCAACGGAGTTGACATTGTCGATGTAGTACAGAACGAAGGCGTCGATGTCTTCACGGTCGGCGCGGGCGGCGTTGATGTAGAGAAAGAGAGGGCGGCTGTATGGGGCGTATTCACCGCTGGCGATGGTCTCGATCGATGGCGCGACGGGGCCGTTGGGCGTGACGATCGGAACGGCGCGGAGCGAATCCTGGTTCGCGGCGTAGTAGGCGATGCCGAAGAACCCGAGTGCATCGCGGTTTCCGGCGATGCCGCGGACGAGGAGGTGGTCGTCTTCGCTGGTGGTGACATCACCGAGACGCACGCTTCCGCCCTCGGGGAAAGTGGCTTCCTTGAAGAAGTCGAAGGTGCCGGATGCGATGCCGGGTGCATAGAGATCGATCTTGCGGTTGGGCCAATCTTCGCGGAGATCGGACCAGTTGCGCACCGTGGAGCCCTCGCGGAAGATGTTGCGGATGTCTTCGACGGTGAGCGCATCGACCCATGTGTTGTCTTTGTGAACGGCGAAAGTGATGCCGTCGAGGGCGATGGGGAGCTCGATGAACTCGACACCCCTGCTCTGCGCTTCACGGAGTTCGGAGGGTGTGATGTGGCGTGATGCGTTGGAGAGATCGGTGTCGCCGACGCAGAAGCGCTTGAAGCCGCCGCCCGTGCCCGAGATCGCGAGCGCGATTCTCGTCTGCGGGTTGACGCGTGAGTATCTGGAGGCGATCGCCTGAGTCAGGGGAGCAACGGTGGATGAGCCGTCGATCTGGATCTGGCCGGACACTCCATCGACGCGCTCGCAGCCGACCGCTGCGCAAAGCAGTGCCATGATGAGCAAGGAGAGAGCGACGGCCGGGGTTGACCTGATCAGCATGGGGGAGTCTCCAGGGCGGGAGCAATTGGAGGTTGCGTGGCGTCTGGAGACTACGGGAGTTGCGCAAAGATTCGGTTAGGGACTCGCGGCGTGTTCCGGAATGCTGGGGATTGGCGGTGGGATGGCCGCGGGGAGCGTGAGGCGGAAGGTGGAACCCTCGCCGAGGGTGGAATCGGCGGAGACGGCTCCGGCGTGGACGAGGGCGATGTGCTTGACGATGGAGAGCCCGAGGCCGGTCCCCCCCTGCTCGCGGCTGCGGGCCTTGTCGACGCGATAGAAGCGTTCGAAGATGCGTGGGAGGTGCTCTGGAGCGATCCCCGGGCCCTGATCGGCGATGGCGATCTCGATGGCGGGCACGCCGTCTTCGAGGGCTTCGGGTGCGGCGCGGGCGGACATGGTCACGACGGTTTCGGGGGGGCTGTACTTGATGGCGTTGGCGACGAGGTTGACGATGGCCTGCTCGGCGAGGCGGGCGTTGACTTTGGCGCGGAGATCCTTGGGGACATCGAGGGCCAGGCGGATGCGCTTGGAGCGGGCCTCGGGGTCGAGTTGGAGGCGGACGGAGTCGAGGAGCATCCAGAGGGGGGTGGGCGCGGTGGGCAGGATCTGGCCGTCGGTGCGCTCGAGGTTGGTGAGCGCGAGCATGTCATCGACGATGGCGCCGAGGCGATCGGCGTTGCGTGCGATGACGCGGAGGAAGTTCATGGAGAGGTCGGGATTGGAGAGATCTGTGTCGATGAGCGTCTCGACATAGCCCTTGATGTTGGTGATCGGGGTGCGGAGTTCGTGGGAGACATTGGCGGCGAAGTCGGAGCGCATGGACTCGAGGCGCTTGAGCTGGGAGACATCGGAGAGGAGGATGATGGCACCGATGGGCTCATCCTCGGCGTCGAGGAGAGCGCCGCTGGTGGCGCGGACGATGATGTCGCCGCGGGTTGGGACGGTGAGGTGGAACTCGGCAGCGCGGCGGGATGGATCTGCGACGGCATCGGCGGCGAAGCGCTGGAGCCCGGTGTCGCGGACGACCTCGTGGAGGGTCTTGCCGCGGACTTGCGTATCGGTGAGGCCGAGCATGCGCTGGGCGACTCGGTTGACGCGGAGCACGCGGAACTCCGCATCGATGGCGAGGACGCCGCCCTCCATCGAGCGGAGGATGCCTTCCTGTTCATTGCGCTGAGCGCGGAGCTGGTTGAGTTGGGATGAGAGGAGCTGCGCCATGTCGTTGAGCGCGGTTGCGAGTGCGGCGAGTTCCCCTTCGGCGGAGGTGGGGATGCGGTGGCGGAGGTCGCCACGGGAGAAGCGGCGTGCGCCTTCGGTGATCTCCGTGAGTCTGCGCGTGCCGCGGGCTGTGATGGCCGCGCCGATGGCGAAGCCCCCCGCTGCTGAGAGGAGTGTGAGGATTGCGGTCGCGGTGATAAGTTCCGAGGATGGGCCGAAGATGGCGAGGAAACTGATGGCTGCGAATGCTTGGATGAGCAGAACCGCAACGCCCGCAAGGAGGCCGATGCGCAGCCAAGGGGGTGCGGATGCGAGGAATCGTGGCATGGTCGGCAGTCAGACCGTTTCGGTCATGCGGGACTCTGCGAGGCGATAGCCGACGCCTCGGACGGTTTCCACAAGCTCGCCGAATTCACCGAGCTTCTGGCGCAGTGCGGCGATGTGAACATCAATGACTCGGCTGGAGAGCACTGCGCCCTCGCCGCGAACCGCGGAGACGATCTGATCGCGTGTCCGGACGAATCCGGGGCGGAGCGCGAGATAGTGCAGGAGGCGATACTGGGTGAGTGTGAGATCAACCTCTTCGTTGTGGATCTGCACGATGTGTCGGGCGGAGTCGATGGTGAGCGCGCCGCCCGCGATTGAGATGACGCCGCTGGTGTCCGCGGACTTGCGTCGGAGTACGGTCTTGACGCGTGCGACGAGGACGCGTGGCGAGAAGGGTTTGGTGATGTAGTCCTCGGCGCCGAGTTCGAGTCCGACGACGATGTCGGATTCCTCGCCGCGTGCGGTGACCATGATGATGGGGATGTTGCGGAGGTTGGGCTCGCGTTTGATCCGTCGGCAGACTTCGAGCCCGTCAACATCGGGCATCATGATGTCGAGGAGCACGAGTGCGGGGGGCTCTCGATCGAGCATTTCGAGCGCATCGGCGCCGGAGTGCGCGATGCGGGTCGTGTATCCCTCCCTCTTGAGATGGAACTCGATGAGGTGTGCGATATCGACTTCGTCTTCGACGATGAGCACTGGCGGCTTGGCCACGCGTGGATCCTCCGCGGGTCGTCTGGGGTATGTGAGCCGTCACTCAAAGCGTACGCCAATGTCGGGCGGGTTCCAACGCGGGAAAATGACGGTTGAGGGAATCGGGACGGACCGGGGAGAGCGTGAACGGGGATTCCCGAACAGACCGTTCAGATCGCGTGAGACTGGAAATGCCGGTTCTGGAGTACCTTGTGAGAATGGAGAAGGACACAACGATCACGATCCTCGGCATGCCCGGCGTGGGAAAGAGCACCGTCGGGCGGCTCGCGGCGGAGCGGCTGGGGATCGAGTTCCTCGATGGGGATCTGCTGATACGGGAAGGCGAGGGGCGATCGCATGGAGAGATTCTGCGGGAGATCGGGCGGGAGGCGTTTCTGGATCTGGAGTGCCGGTATGTGCTGGGGGTCGGTGGCGAGGCGTGCGTCTACGCGCCGGGAGGAAGCGTCGTGTACCGATGGGCTGCGATCGAGCATCTGCGCCGGCTGGGGCCGGTCGTGGTGCTGAGATTGGGGCTGGAGGAACTGACGGAGCGGATCGGCGATCTGCGGGCGCGGGGCGTGGTGCTGCGGGAGGGGCAGACGCTGGCGGACCTGTACGAGGAGCGGATGCCGCTGTACGAGCGTGCCGCGACGGTGTTCGTGGATGCATCGGGGGGATCGGCGGAGGCGGTCGCGGACCGTCTGCTGGCGGCGATCGGCTGCTAGGATGCGTTGTAACGGAAGGATCGGTCGTGATTCACAAGGGGCGGAGTCCTCACCAGCCACAAGTCGATGAGGCAGCAGCGCAACGGGCGGCGGATTGCGTTGTGGAGACCCATCGAGCACTGTCGGAGTGGCTGCGCGTCGGGATGCGGCTGCCGGAGGTCGATCGTTTCGTCGCGGAGACGCACCGGAAGCTGGGGTGCAAGTCGTGCTTTCTGGGGTACCGGGTGCGGGGTGTGCCGCCGTTTCCATCCCATGCGTGCCTGAGTGTGAACAGTTGCCTCGTGCACGGCACCGCGGCGTCTTATGCCGAGCCGATGCGTGCGGGCGATGTACTGAAGATCGACATCGGCGTGACCTGCCATGGGTGGATCGGGGATGCGGCGTGGACCTATGTCTTCGGTGAACCAAGCGACGAGGTGGCCCAGCTCACGGCGTGCGGGAAGGAGTCGATCCGCCGCGGGATCGATGTGCTCCAGCCGGGGAAGCACCTGATCGAGTGGGCGAAGGTGTTGCAGGGCTATGTGGAGGGCGAGTGCGGATTTCACCTGGCGCGCGGGCTGGGGGGGCATGGGATCGGGCGATCGCTGCATGCGCCGCCGTACATACACAACACGGTGCCCTCGGGGGCGAATGCTTCCGAGATCGCGGATGTGATGGTGGTGCTGCGGCCGGGGATGCTGCTGGCGGTGGAGCCGATGATCGGTGTGGGGACGGGCAAGGTGTTGCAGGATCGCAACGGGTGGCCGATTCACATGGCGGACGGCTCGCAGTGCGTGCACTACGAGCACGATGTGCTTGTGACCCAGGATGGACCGCGCGTGCTGACACAGGGTCTCGAAGAGGTCGAGGACATCATTCTGCGATAGTTGAGGTGCGGTTCAGGGTTGCGGGGCGTGCTCGTGCTGCGCGGGAGCGCGTGGCTCATCCTGAAGCAAGCCGAGTTGGCGGTACTTCTCACGGTATTTCTCGGCGAGGACCGTCTGCTTGTTGGCGAGGTCGATGGCGCGTCCGTCGATGAAGGCGGACTCGATGGTCGTGGTGATTTCGAGGGGATTGCCGTCGGTGATGATGAGTGTTGCGAGTTTGCCGACTTCGAGCGAGCCGAGATCCTGATCGATGCCGAGGATTTCGGCTGCTGAGAGCGTGATGGAGCGGATGGCCGCATCGATAGGCAGGCCGTGGGCCACGGCGGTGGCGGCGTGATAAGGCAGATTGCGCTCGTGGGGCGTCTCGAACGAGCTGCCTGAGGTCGCGAGACACCAGCGGACACCGGCGGATTCGAGTCGAGCGGGGAGGGTAAAGGGGTCGTCGTAGGCGTCATCGTCGCGGTTTGGAAGATTGTGGGTGCCGGTGATCATGACGGGGATGTCGTGACGGATCAGGAGGTCCGCGGCGAGGTGGGCATCTCTTCCACCGATGATCACGATGCGGAGGTTTCGTCGGTTGGCCCACGCGACCGCGCTCTGGATCTGCTCGAATTCCTGGGCACGGATGAGGAGCGGGACTTGACGATTGAGCGCCCTGCGCATCGCTTCCCAACGCAGGTCAATCGGCAACGCCTCATCACTTTCGCGTGCGAGGATGTATGCCTTGGCTTCGTCGAAGGTTTCATCGAGGATGCGCAGGCGCGAGTCGAGATCTTCCTGCTGCTCACGAGCGGATCTGCGGACCCACCAGCCGGTGGCGCGGCGCATCCAGGGCCAGTTCACAACCAGCCCGACTTCGGAGCGGATGGTGAGGTCTTCGTTGGTCCAGCCGTCCATGCGGAGGACGGAGGCCCGGCCGGTGATGAGTCCGCCGGTGGGGAGCACGCCGACGGTGAGGATGCCGTTGGAGCGGGTGACGGGGATGATGGTGGTGTCGGGATTCACGGCGACGGCAGCGGTGACTTCGGGTGTGATGTCGCCGACTTCGCGGTAGTCGAGGGTGGCTCGGACAGCGCCGATCTCCAGCAGACCGGTGAGCGTGTTGGCGCCGATGAGGCCGGGGTAGATGTGCTTGCCGGGGAGGTTGAGAATGCGGGTGTCGCGCGGAAGATCGGCGGGAACATCGTGGCCGACATGCGTGATCCGTCCGTCGACGAAGAGGATGACGCCGTTCGGGATGGGATCCGAGGAGACGGGATGGATCGTCGCGCCGCGGATGAGCACGGGGTGCTGCTGCGGCGGTGCCTTGATCATGAGATCCTGAGCCGCGGCGATCGGCAGGATCGTCAGCAGCAGACAAGCGGAGATGAGCGTGTGCAGTGCTTTGTTCGTCATGGTCTTTGCTTCAATACGAGTAGATGAACGCGGCGCCTTCGCCGCAGCCGCACTGCCCCGGGCGCGTGCGACGGGGGTCGATGCCGTTGTTGAGCATCCAGATGTATTCGATTTCGAGGAGATGGATCGGCAGCGGTTCGCTGCAGGAATCGCAGCCGTGGGAACATCCACCGATGCGCATGTGCGCGAAGTCGATCTGTGCACCCGAACGAAGATCCGGCTCTTCGATCGAATCCGCTCCGTCGTACTCCGCCTCGGCGTCTTCGTCTGCGGAGGTTTCGCCGCGAGGGGCATCTTCAAGCGCAAGGATCTTCTGAATGATCCGGCGTCGTTCGGCATCGGCATGGGTGCGAAGGCGGGCATCCATTTCGAGCGAGAAGAGGACGCGACCATCGACGATGGTCATCTCGCAGCGCGAGAGGGTGCTGAGCGGATTGCCGGACCACACGGCGATGTCGGCATCCTTGCCGACTTCGAGCGAGCCGACGCGGTGCTCGATGCCGAGTTGGATGGCGGGGTTCAGCGTGACGAACTTGAGGGCCTCGTCGGGCTCGATGCCGCCGTACTTCACGGCCTTGGCGGCTTCGATGTTCATGCGGCGCGCCATCTCATCGGAATCGGAGTTGAAGGAGACGATGACGCCGACATCGTGCATGATCGCGCCGTTCTCCGGTATTGCATCGAAGACCTCGAACTTGTACGCCCACCAGTCGCTGAACGCCGAGCCGCCGAGGGAGTGCTGCAGGATGTGCTCGGCGACTTTGTAGCCCTCGAGCACATGCTGGAAGGTGCCGATGGTGAACCCGAAGCGCTCGGCCACGCGGCAGAGCATGAGGATTTCATCCTGCCGGTACGAGTGGCAGTGGATGAGGCGACGGCCGTCGAGGATTTCCGCGAGTGCTTCGAGTTCGAGATCGCGGCGACGATTCTTATTCGGATCGGCGCGTTCGGCTGCGTACTGCTGCGCGGCGAGGAAGCGATCGATGATGAAAGTCTCGACGCCCATGCGGGTCTGCGGATACCGGGTTGTCGCGGTGTCGCCCCAGTTGGATTGCTTGACATTCTCGCCGAGGGCGAACTTGATGCCGGGCGGCGCGCCTTCGAGCCGCATCTGATCGGGGTGAGCAACGCCCCAGCGGAGTTTGACGACGGAGTTCTGTCCGCCGATGGCGTTTGCGGAGCCGTGGAGCTGGCTGGCGGCGGTGAGGCCACCGGCGAGTTGGCGGTACCAGTTGACGGCGTCCGGATCGATGACATCTTCGATGCGGACCATGGCGGTCGAAGAGAATGTTCCCTCGTTCACCCCCCCACTGATGCCGGTGTGGCTGTGGCAGTCGATGAGTCCGGGGGTGATGTGCCTGCCTTCGAGATGGATGACACGCGCGCCGGGGTCGTGCGCGGGTCGCGCCTCGCCGACATAGGCGATCTTGCCATCGCGGATCTCGATCTCCGCATCGGTGAGGATGCCATCGGGCCCGCTGGTCCAGATGGTCGCGTTGGTGAGGATGAGGTGCTCCTGCTCGGGGAGCGCGTCGAATCCGAAGGGGCCGAAAGGCAGATGGAGTTCATCGGGGATGTCCGCGGCTCGCGCGAGGAGGGTGCGCTCGCGCGTCGACGGCTTCTTGTCTTGGGGCTTGTCTTCCTGATCTTCAGCCGCTTCTTCGGGCGGGAGACGGCGTGCCGTCCAGTCCAGAGAGCCGCCGTCGGGCAGTTCGAGGCGTGCATAGAGGTCGTCGCCTTCGAGGATCGCGCTTGCGAAGACGCGCCCGTGGATGTCAAAGGCGGAGAGATCGAGCATGAACGACAGGCGGTTGTCGGCGATGTTGACACGACTGGTTGGGATGGTCTGGGGCTTCTTCGACTCTCCATCATCCTCGGCGGGTTCATCGGGAGCTTGCGTCACGGCGATGCGGTTGCCCGGGCCGATGGTGAGCGTGACATCGACGCCGTCACCGATCGGGAGCGTTCCCCCCCACTTCGCTTCAAAGTCGTAGCGATCGGCGGGATCGAGGCGATGTTCGACACCGGCGATCCAGAGCGAGCGGAGCTTGCGGTCTTCGGCGAAGAGCGAATCACCCTCGATGACCTGCATGTTCGCGAGTTGGCCCGGAGCGATGCGTCCGATGCGATGGTCGAGCGCGAGGATCTGCGCGGGCGTGGTGGTGAGCATCGCGAGGGCATCATCCTCCGAGAGGCCGCAGGCGATGGCGAGACGGAGGTTCTCGAAGAAGGATTGGCCATTGGGGATTCGGGACGATGTGATGGCCGCGGTCACACCCGCCGAGTTGAGACGGCGCAGATTCGCCGGCGCCTGTTCCCATGACATGAGGTCACGGAGGTTGACGGCGTTGCGCTCGCCGGGGGTGTTGATCTCGGGCATCGCGGGGAAGCGCAGGGGAACGATGAGTGTGGGATCGATGTCGGCGATGGCGGAGAGTCGCTTGTACTCCTCGCCGGAACCGATGTAGACCGCCTGACGCCCGGACTCGGCGGCGAGTTTTGCGCTGCGCAGTGTGTCCAGGACATTGTCGGTCGCAAAGAGCAACTTGCCGTTGTCGGCCAGTGCTTCGAGCGATGCGTTGCGCCGGACCGGTTCACCGACGGCGTCCGACTGCCGGTCGGACCAGGCGGCATCGCGGTACCAATCCGCATCGGAGAGGGTCTGGCGGATGAGCGCGATCGCGCCCATCTTCGAGCCCGGGAAGCGACGCTCGCCCCACGAACTGACCGTGAATGTGACGGTGTGGAAAGGCGGGGCGGGCAGCACGGACGGGATGGGGTGATGGAACTCGGAGGATTCCGAGGTCAGGACGGTGGCGCTTCGTCCCGCGAAGACCGCGCCGCGGGGCACGATGTGGGCGACGCCGAAACCGTCGGCGTGCAGACGCTTGCGTTGCGCCTCGGTGAGTCCGGGGCCGAGGAGGGCCGATCGTTCGGGCTGGACCGTGACCGACCAGTGACGATCCTGTGCCGCGGCAGCGAGATCGGGAGTCTGGACCTCAACGAAAGCGTCGATGAACGCCGGGGCGATGAGGAGCCCGGAGCAATCGTGGACGGTTGCCCCCTGCGGCGGCGCGGCATCGGGCGCGATGCTGGTGATCACGCCGTTGCGGAAGACGATGGTGGCGTTCTCGATGCGCTCACCGGGGGCGGGGATGACCGTCGCGTTGATGAGCGCGTGCCATGCGGGGGCAGGTCGCTTCGGGCTGCCGACCGGCTCGATCGGACCGGAGGCCATGAGCGGGACGCTCAGCAGCAGCGTCACGAGGGGAACAAGCATGTGCGGGATGAACCGGGCACGGGCGGAACGAGCATGAAACCTTTGCATGGAGAGAGAAGGTAGCAGGGACCGCGCCGATCTGTCTCGCTCGCCCGGCGTGATCTGGGGCGTTCAACCCTCGGGCTGGATCGGCGCGAGCGGAGGGATCCGCACAGGGGTGCCCCGCTCGAATTGAGCGATGGCCCGCCGGGTGGCTTCGAGGGCGGGGAGATCCGCGTTTTCCTCGTGCCAGATCGCCAGATTCTGCTGGACACGCAGCCAATCACTCCATGCGCCCGAGTTGCTGAAGTCTTCCTTCGCCTGTTCGAGCAGCGCGAGCCCGCGATCCGACTGGCCGACGGTGAGACAGATCAGACCAAGATCGGCCTTGATGGAAGGCGCGTGGGGCGTGTCGGCAAGGAGCGTCATCGCGGAGGTCATGAGGGCCATCGCCTCCTCGCCGCGTCCGAGTTGGAGTTGCTGGAGTGCGAGGACCGCCCGGGCCTGTCCCGAGATGCCGGGGCGCTCGGAGGTCGAGAGTTGGGTGAGGATGGCGGTCGCGGCGGCGGCCTGATCCATCGCGATGAGGCAGCGGGCCTGACGGAGGCGGAGGAGTTCGCGTGCCGGTGCGGAGCGGGCGCTGGTCTCGGCCTGTTTCAGTATCACGAGCGCCCGTGCGTGCGCATCCTGCTGCATGAGCCATGTGCCCACGGCCGCGGGGTGCGTCGCCTCGGGGCGATCCTGGATCGAGGAGACATCGGCGAAGAGTCGCACGGCGTCGGCGGGCCACTCGGTCTCTTCGGGCTGAACATCCCAGAGGCGTTGCCAGAGCCCCGGCTCGACCATGCCGAGCGAGGCGCTGTGCGTCGCGGCTTCGACAGCCGCGAGCCAGAGTTGCTGAGCGCGAGAGAGGCGCCCGGCACGCTGTGCGGCCTCGGAGGCGAGCAGACCGAGCGTCGGAGCGGTGAGCGGATCACGAGCGCGTGCCGATTCGAAGGCGCCGGAGAGCAGGTCCGCCGCGCCATCGTTCTGTGCGGTCATGAGCAGGGCGAGCGCACGGAGACGGACCGCTTCGGAGCAGAGTGGAGCAGGCGCATCAAGGGGCAGGAGTGCCGGGAGATCGATCCGGACCGCCTCGGCGAATTGTCCTGACTGGATCAAGGATTGGAGGCGGGCCTGCTCCGTCTCGTAGCGATGCGAAGCGGGAATGTCGGCGAGACGCCACAGGATGGTTGTCAGCCATGGTTCGTCGCTGCCCGTCTGCGTGAGGTGATCCAAGGCGGCGGCAGCGAAACGGATCGCGGGGGATGCAAGGGCCTGACGATCCGAACGAAGGATGAGCAGGCGGGCGGTCTCGGGGTGTTGCGCGATGAGCGTGAGCGCGGAGAAGTACCGTTGCTCACGGAGCAGCGATGCCAGCCGCGTCGCCAGTTGCTGCGCCGTCAGACCCTGTCCGGAGAGCGAGCCGAGCAGCACGGCATCCCCGCCGGTGGCAATGGTTTCACGCGCGGGCCCGGGACGATCTGGGGCGGATGCGTTACGGCCACTTTGCGTGCCGTTGGTGCAGGCGCAGAGGATGCACAGCAGAATGCACGGAAGGAGCCGCAGGTGTCGCATCGCGATCATGATTACTGATCGTCGGTGTTGTGGTACAGGAATCTCCTGCGGAGGCCGGGGTCGGGCTCGGGGAGTTCGATGCGCTCGTAGGTCTCGAGTTGCTCATCGCCGATCGCGGCCTCCGGGAGCAGTGTGAGATCGCGGAGGAGATTCCGGCTGATGGTCTCGCCGTCCATGGGTGTGGTGAGGACATAGGGACGGATCACGACGATGAGTTCCTCACGCGAGCGCCCCTTGCGGATCCGGCTGAAGAGAATATCCAGAATCGGGATCTCGCCGAGAATCGGGATGAAGGAACGCTGATCGAAAACGGACTCGCGGATCAGACCGCCGAAAGCGATCGGGATGCCGTCCTGTGCGACCACGGTGCCGCTGACCGTCTGGCGTGCGACGATGTCGACCGCCCGCTCCTCGAAACCGCCCCCGCCGATGGGCACGAGGATGTTCGCTCCGCCCTCGTTGACGGAGGATTCCTGCTGGAGGATGCGGAGAGTCACGGAGCGATCGGCGTTGATGTTCGGCGTGATGAGCAGCGTGTTGCCAACATCCTCGAGTTCGTACTCCGGCGTCGCCTCGATGACTTCATCGGTGGTATCGCGGATGAGGCGGATACGGCTGGAGAAGCCCGTGAGAATCGGAACGGTCTGACCAACGAACAGACGGCTGACCTCGTTGTTCGCGGTCAGCAGGAGCGGCGTCGCGAGCGTCGTGACGCGGTTGTCGCGTTCGAGCGCCTGAAGACGGGCGGAGAAGTTGCTGCCGACGATCTGGAAGATGCCGTCGGTGGCGTTGAAACCGCCGCCCGCGAAGGGCGCGGGACTGACGATGGGGCCCTCGGTGAAGCCGCCGGTGAAATCACCCGCCTGGAAGTTGAAGTCGAAGGCGGTGCTCAGGTCATCGCCGAGATTGATGGAGAGCACCTTGACTTCGAGCAGGACGAGCGGTGTCGGGACATCGAGTTGGCGAACGAGAGCGCCGATCTCGGAGGCGGTGCGCTCATCGCTGGTGCGGACGATGACTTTGTTGTGCTTGGGGATGACGGTGACGAAGATCGTGGCCTGACTGCGGCGGAGGACTTCCGTGAGCACATCGGGATCGGCGATGTCCTCGCCGCGGGTGATGGCCTCGATCTGTTGGATTTCCTCGGGGGTCAGTCCGAGTTCTTCGATGATCGTCTCGCCGGCTCGGCGGGAGAGCATCTGTCGGGTCGTCGGAGTTCTTCTGGTGGCGCCGGTGCCGCGGGCGCGATCGGTGAGCCGAGAGGTACCCAAACCACGAGCGCCAAGTCCGGAGCGGCCCCCTCCGGAGCCGAAGCCGCGCGAGGCATCCTGACCGCGCTCGTCGAGGAGGTCGAAGCGCTCGAAGCGCTGTTCGAGTTCGTCGAGGGCATCCTGCGGGTCGAGGCCGAGACTCAGCTGCACGCGATCACCGAAGAGATCCGCGACGGCGACGGCGACATCCTTGGCGTTGGGATACAAAAGCGTGTAGACCTCGGTGCGCTGCTCGCGGAAGGTGAGAAGATCGCGCTGATACTCCTGCACGGTGTTGATGCGATAGATGCCGGTGTTGGGATCGCGTCGGAACCAGAGATTGTTCGCGCTGCACAGTGCCTCAAGGGCGTCGAGGGCATCGACATTCTTGAGATAGAGCGAAACGGGGGTCTTCGCCGCGCCGGATGATGAAACGATGTTCAACCCGGTCTGGAGCGAGAGCAGACGGAGCGCATCCTCGAGCGGGACATCGCGGAACTCGATGAGCTCGACGCGAATGGATGGGGCGGAGCGTTGCGCCGGCTGGGCCTGCGAATGCATCGCGCCCAGCGCCAGTAGGAGCAGGATGATGGCCCCGATGGAGATGAATCGCTTCTGAGTGATCATGGTCGTGAAGTCTCCGGACCTAATGCAGCGGTGAATGCGTGGCTCGTGGTGGGGATTACTGGAGCAGAATGGTCTGGGCATCGGCTTCCGGACGCGAAGGTGAAACGGCCAGACGGACCTGGCGCTCGGAGAGTTCGACGACCGTGACGAGCATCGGCGGAGCGTTGCGGTCGCGGACGACGGAGAGTTCGCTGCCCTCACGGACCATGTAGAGCTGCGAGCCGACCTTCAGAAGCCCCGCGGGCTCCTTGCCCTGCACGATGACTCGGCCGACGAGAACGATCTCGGGAACGGACTCGGTGCGACGCGGGGCCGGCGCGATGGGGCGGCCATCCTCCGTCATCCGTGCGGCACGCATGGCCTCGGATTCCGCCGTGGGGTCCGGCGCATCGGGGAGTGCCGCGGGTGGCGTGCTTCTCTCGGTCTCGTTTGCACGCGCGGGGACATTCGGGTCCGCGCCCTGACGCGCAAAGGCGAGCGGGGTCGCGACCAGCGCGGTGAGTGTCAGGAGTGCGAGCGCGGTGTGTGATGAACGGAGACTGCGCATTATCTGGCTCCATAGATCGAGAACATGCCGACAAAGAAAGAAATGTAAACGAATCCGACGATTCCGCCAACGATGATGATCAAAGCGGGCTCGAAGATGCCGCTGAATCTGCGGATCGCGACCTGCAACTGCGACTCGTGGAAGTCCGCGACCTCTTCGAGGACTTCGTCGAGCGTTCCGGATGATTCACCGACATGGACCATCTGCGGGAGCATGGGAGTGAAGGCGCCGGGTTGTGCGAGCGGTTCGCTCAGGCCTCCACCGGCCATGACCTGCTCGCGGGCATTGGATACGCATCGGGCCATGTGGGCATTTCCCATGAGTCCTTCGGTGGTCCGGAGGGATTCGAGCAGGGAAACGCCGCTGCGGAGCATGACGCTGAGACTGCGGGCGAACCACGCGGTGCCCGCCAGCCGGATGACCTCCCCAATCATGGGGAGACGCAGGAGGGTGCGGTCGATGAAGAGCCGCCCCGGCGGCCAGGCCCGGAGCAGGGCGATGAAGCAGAGCACCACGATCACCAGAATCAGGCCGGTCAAGGCGTACTGCTGGGCGAACTCCGAGACCTGGATCAGGGCCATGGTCATCGCCGGGAGCCGGCCCGAGAGGGCATCGAGCGACTGACGCAGCTTCGGGATCAGGTAGAGCACCATGAGTGCGGTGACCCCGATCGCCATCACGAGCACGATGAAGGGGTAGATCATCGCGGTGATCAGGTTGGCTCGGATCATCCGTTGGGATTCGAGGGAGGTGGCGGCACGATCAACCACCTCTTCGAGGGAGCCGGTCTGCTCGCCGACCCGGACGAGTTGGAGGACCATCGGGGGGAAGCATCGGTGGTGGCTCATCGCATCCGCGAGCGAAGACCCCTCCTGAATGCGCTCGCCCACATCACGCCAGACGCGGGCCATGGAGGCACGCCGGGCCTGAGCCTGGAGGATCCCCAACGCCGAGAGCAGGGTCAATCCGCTGCGGAGCATCACCCCCATTTGCTGCAGGGAAAGCTCGACATCAATCCGACGGGGCGGCAGCCAGGCGGTCGGGCGGATGGCGGCGAGGAATCTGCGTCCGGTGAGGGTGGCGGACTGGTAGGGCCGGACATCGAGCACCAGCCAGCCCCGAGCCCGGAGCGCCGAGACCGCCGCGGCCTGCGTCTCCGCATCCGCTCGCCCCTGGAGGGGCTTGCCGGTCTGGTCCTTCGCAAAGTAGCTGTAGGTGGGCATGGGTCGGGGCACTCACTCAGTAGGCGGTCACGGCACGGAGGACTTCATCGATGGTGGTGCGGCAGGCGAGGATCTTCGCAACGCCGTCCTCCAGCAGACTCGGAACACCCGTGGAGCGGGCGTGGGCGATGATCTCTCCTTCGGTGGCTCGTTTGGTGATGAGCGTGCCGATCTCTTCTGTGATTTCGAGCATCTCGAACAAGCCCAGACGCCCGGAATAGCCGCGCGAAGCGCAGTAGACACAGCCGACGGCCTCGGCGCATTGCTGGTCCGTCAACGCGGGCATGCGGAACGCTGTCGCCTCGGCGGATGTGATCGGACGCCGTCGTGCGCATCGCGTGCAGAGCGAACGCACAAGACGCTGAGCCACGGCGAGACGCAGGGTCGCCGCGAGCAGGTAGGGCTCGACGCCCATATCGATGAGTCGGGTGATCGCGCTGGCCGCGGTGTTGGTGTGCAGCGTGCTGAGGACGAGGTGGCCGGTCAGCGAGGCCTTGATGGCGATACCCGCGGTCTCCTGATCTCGGATTTCGCCGATCATGACCACATCGGGATCGTGCCGGAGGATGCTGCGGAGCGCCTTGGAGAAGGACACCTTGTCGGCGGAATCCACCTCGACCTGCGCGACGCCGTGGATGTCGTACTCGACGGGATCCTCGACGGTCACGATGTTGAGGTCTTCGCGCCCAATGAGTCGGCGGATGCCCGCGTAGAGCGAAGTGCTCTTGCCGGATCCGGTCGGCCCCGTGTTGAGGATCAGGCCGTGAGGCCGGTCGAGGGCACGCTGGAAGATGTCCAGATCCCGATCGACCATACCGAGCTTTTCGAGCGTGAGGGTGTCGGTCTGCACGGCGAGGAGACGCAGGGTCATGCGCTCGCCGTAGGTCGTGGGCAGTGAGGCGACGCGGACATCGATGCGTTGGCCTGTGGGGCCGAATGTGTGCGTGAAGCGTCCGTCCTGCGGCGCGCGCTTCTCGGCGATGTCCATGCCCGAGAGCACCTTGAAGCGGCTGATCAGTCCGGCGTGCGCCTTGGAGGAGAGACGCCGGTAACGCTCGAGTTCGCCATCGACACGGAAACGGACCTGCACACCTTCGCGATCTGGATCGATGTGGATGTCCGAGGCCCGACGCAGGAGCGCGGCGTGCATGAGCTCCTCGCACAGGCCGACGGCATCGTCCGCCTCGAGTTCGGACGGTGCGGCGTCGATGTCGATCGAACGGACACGCTCCGCGCCGGACATCGCCTTGCTGGGATCGCCGTAGACCCGATTGATGGCCCGTTCGAGCGATGCGGCATCAACGACCTCCGCATGCACCGGCAGTCGGACGAACCGCTGCACGGCCTGAAGCGCGGCGAGATCGTTCCCGTTGGCGCACGCTACATGGACCCTGCCCTCCATGGCTGCAAACGGCAGCACACGCCGGCGGATGGCGAGGCGCGCGGGGATGCGGAGCGCCCACGCGGGATCGATACGCACCTGATCGAGATCGAGGAGGGCCGGTTCCGGAGTCGCGGTCATCGACGCCCCCCAACGCCCGCGGCGGATCCTCGCTTGAGCAACGCGATGCGGTCGCGGAGCACCCCGGGATTCCGAGTGACCGCGAGCGCGGCACGCTCGCTGATGAGGTTGGCGTTGACAAGACGAGCAAGATCAAGCTCAAGCGTCTGCATTCCCGCAGCAGCGCCGGACTCCATCGAGGAGTAGATCTGCGAACTCTTCGCAAGGGCGATGAGGTTGGCGACCGCCGGATTGACGAACAGCACTTCGGATGCGGGAACGCGTCGGCGATCGCGGTCGTTGGGACGGCGCGGGCCCTCGCCATCGCAGATGAGCAGGTGTTGTGTGACCACCGCACGCATGACCAGCGCCAACTGGCGGCGGACGCCTTCCTGCTCGTCCGAGGGGAAGACCGACACCATGCGCTCGATCGCGCCGACGCAGTCGCCCGCGTGCACGGTCGTGAAAACGAGGTGGCCCGTTTCCGCGGCGGTGATGGCAGTGCGGATGGTGTTCAAGTCGCGGATCTCGCCGACGAGGATCACATCGGGATCCTGACGCAGCGCAGCGACGAGCGCCTCGTTGAAGCTGCTCGCATCGGTGCCGATCTGGCGCTGGTTGACCAGCGCCTGCTTCGGACGGTGGACATACTCGATCGGGTCTTCGATCGTGATGATGTGCGACTTCCGGGTGGAGTTGATCCTGTCGATGATCGTGGCGAGCGTCGTGCTCTTGCCCGACCCCGTCGGCCCGACCACCACAACCAGACCGTCGACCAGTTCGGTCAGGGCGTAGAGCGACTCGGGCAAGCCGAGTTCCCCGAGTGTGCGGAAGCGGTCCTCAAGCTTGCGCAACGCAACGGCCAGTTCGTCCTGACGCCGGTAGATGTTGAATCGGAACCGGGCGCCATCCTCGGATGAGACGGCGCCGTCGAGCGAGCCGTGTTCGATGAGGGCCGTGCGGTCGCGATGGCCGAGCAACTCATCGACGATGCGAGCGATGTCATCCGTCGAGAGCGCGGGGCGGGCGGTGCGCGGTTCGAGGGTGCCGTGTGTGCGGAAGTACGGCGGAACACCGGGAGCGAGGTGGAGGTCGGAAGCATCGAGACGGACGCACTCTCCGAGCAGACCGGCGAGCGTGGGCTTGGCCTCGACCAGACCGCCCGCAAGATTGTCGCTGCTCTGTGCGCTCACACCGGTCCTCCAGTCACATCCAAACAACCAAATCCCAACGAAGATGGCTGCTGCCAGGGATGCGTTCCATCCGGATGGAAACAGGCACCACGGGCTGGCCGCTCGCCGCGAGATCCTTGAGCATCCCGTACGCATCCTGATAGCGACCCGTGAAGCGGAATCGCCGGTAGGTCGGCTCCGCTCCGGCTTCGAGCATCGACCGCGTATTCACGATCATTTCCTCGAAGCTGTTCGGCGCACCCGCTTCCGCGAGGTGCACCAGTCCCTGATTGTTGAGGCGCAGGCGATGACGCTCCATCAGCCCGGTGATCTCGCGGAGTGCCGCGGAGCGGTTCGCGGATCGACCGAAGCCCGCCGGCAGGAGCGGCGCTCCCCGCAACTCCGCGATGCGCGCATCGATCTGTCGCTCTTCGTGTGTCAGTTCGTCGCGTTCCGCTCGCAGTTCGGCATTGCCTTGCAGACTGATGGGCTCGGAACGCAGACGGTCCGCTTCGGACGAGACGGTATCGAGCCGACTCATCAGCGGGCCGCGGATGAAGAAGCCGTAGACGATCAGCACGAGTGCCGCGGGGATGAGCACGAGCATCCATCGCTCGCGCGTCGACTTGGGTTTCATCGACCACCCCCTCTTGTCCGCGTGGGGGTCGCAGGGACGAGCGCGCTCTCGGGGTTGGGCACCTGAACGCGATCACGCAGCGGAATCTCGAATGTCCACAGCCGTCCATCCGCTTCGGTGCGGGGCGGTTCGACACGCAAACCGACATCCGCGAGTTGATCGCTGATCGACTGCGCAAACTCCGCGGCGCTCCGCGGCGAGAGCACATCACCAACCAGCCGAAGCCCGGTACGGTCGGCCTCGATGCCCGTAAGCGTCAGTTGCCCGCCGAGATCAGCGGAAGCGAGCCACACAGCGTGCAGCACCTCGCCGGGACGGGCGATGAAGGAGGCGATGCCGGACTGCGCCTTGTCGATGTCCGATTCCAGTCTCGTGAGTTGGGCTCGCCTGTTCTGCACGCGCGTTGTAAGAGCGCCAAACTCGGTCTGAAGCCGCTCACGCTCGGTTGCCGGCCCGCGGCGCTCACTGACCTCCGCCTGCAGCGTTGTGATCTGCTGATTGACATACCACCAGTGGGCCGCGCACCCGCCGATGGCGAGGAGGGCGACCGCCGCGGCAAGCCCCGTCCAGGCCCCTGCGGGCGCGGGACGCTTCGGAGGATGGATGACCTGCGATGGCGCGAGATCGTCGTGGAGGATGCGCGCCCATGTGGAGAGCAGGGCTCGGAAATCGTCCTCGGTGTCGAGACGGCGGATGAGCTGCGGGTCGTAACCGGCGACCTGATTGCCGTTGCTGGTCAGGAGCAATTCGGCGGGAGCAGCGCCCTCATCGCCCCCCCACTCCGTGCCCGCGCCCTGCGTGTGTCCGCCGAGCGGGGTGAGCAGCGGGCTGCGGGTGACCGGCTGACCGGGCGAGCGCTCGATGCGGACGGTCGCATCGGTCCACGCCTCGACGCGCGCCCATGATTCGAGCGCCCCGGACGCGTGCAGGGGGGCGGGGACGCCGGCAGGGTGGGCGATGCCGACGAGCTGGCCCCCGGCCCGACGAACGACCTCGCAGATGCGCTCGGCCTCCGAACGGGAGATCTGCGAGACGAGGAACGCGGCGTGCCCGGTCTCGGATGCGAGCGGTGCATAGCCGACGAGCGAATCCAGACCGGAGATGTTCGAGAGCGGCTCAAGCTCGAAGGCCAGCGCGCGCCGGAGCTCATCATCGTCCAGCGCGCCGGGCGCGGATGTGAGATCGGCGATCTGGAGAAAGATGTCCGACGAGAGCACCCACACGCGCTTGCCGATGTCGCTGCGGAGACGGATCGTCGTCTCGACGAGCCCCGGCAGGTCGTCGATGGCCGGGCGGGGGCGAACCGTGATGGTGAATCCCGCGGCATCGGCAGCGCGATCGAAATCCGCCCGGACCAACCGGTCGGCGGTGATGCAGAGAATCGTGTTGCGCGGCTTGCGGGGCATGGTCTATCGATTACGGTTGTGGTGGTGGAAAAATCAACTCAACCGTGGTGGTGCCGGTCGGAGGAATCAGGACATAGCGGGTGACAAAGACTGAACCCTCGCCACCTTGCACCTCTACTGGCGTAGCACCAGTTGGATGGATGTACACTCGAAACGCGCGTCGCCCGGGCGGGACATTCTCGAATACAACCGGAAGTATCGGAGCATCGTTCTGAACTTGTGGAGTCACGGACCGAACAAGTATTCCATTCGGTGCATTTGGATCCGGCACAAAGAGAAAAACTGTGACAGCTTGATTGTTTAAAGTGAGTGAGTTGATATCGCCATCTTGCGTGCGACGAGAGACCGTGACGGATACACTCGTCCCCACCTTGTAGTCATTCACGAGATTGATGTTGAACGGGTCGATGGTGTCGAACTGAGTCGATGTCTCGATCGAGCCGTCGGCGCCTGTGGAAACGATGCGGAGATCGAATGACTCTTCTTCGTCGGGATCATCGATCAAGACAAACGAGCGCCCCCAACCATCAACCACACCGCCGCTTGTTCCGAGTCCGGGCTTGAGGTACGGCCCACGCCAACCGCACGCCACACGGATGCTCGGGTGGGTCTGTGGCGAACGGATCTGATACGGGTACGCCGCCCACTGCGTGTCGTCCCACAATTCTGCAAGGTTCTGGCCGGAGAACAGTTCGCCAGCAGGCGGAATCGGCAATCGACCGATGTCCGCGAGAAATCCGCTGATGATCGGTGTGCCGTCATCCTGCCGAAGATCGCGATCGCCGACAATGGCAAGATCGATTTGCCGCAAGGTGCGCACCGTGGCCTCGTAGCGCGACTGCGAAAAGATACCGTCGGTCGCTCGGATGGCGATGGTAGCGAGGATCGTCAGAACAACGAGCACAACAAGCAGTTCGATGAGCGTGAGCGCCCGTCGCTGCCGAATGTTCGCGATATCACACAGTGTCTTGCTCTTCATTCTGCTGGATCCGGACCAAAGAGGAAGAGCACGATGTCGTCGCCGCGCTCTTCCTGTGTTGGGTTCCAAATGCCGGGCGGGGTGTCGATGATCCCGTTGGGGCCTGCCGAAATCAGGCGGGTTCCGAGCCGTACAAGTTCTGGCCTACCAAACGGGCCTTGGGCATCAGGTTCTTCGTATGGCTCCTGAATTACGATCGGGTTGCCCCATGCATCCAGCAACGCGGGATCTGCACCTTGTGTGAGTCCAGATACAGGAGGAACCTCATCACCGTACCGAATTGTAAATCCTCGTTCTGTATCGACGATGTACCTGCCGTTTGCGCTCTGGATGTATGGCCCGCGCCAACCGATGCCCGTGGCGGGGTTCAATGCAAGATCACCGAAGTTCGCGTAGGGCGTCGTTTCTTCGCTGAGAGGATTCACGAACAGATACCTGAGTTGAGGATGATCTATCCTCGCGGTGGAGTCCGGGGCGCTGCCTATCCCGTATCTGCATGGAGTATCCCTAGGAAGGCCATAGCACGGCCTGGGCAACTCGCCCATGTCGGCGAAATACCCGGGACTCTGCCCGTCTCCGAGTATCGCCTGCTCGATCTGTCGCATGGTTGCCATCGTGGCTGCGATCTCGGCGCGTTCCTGGACGCCGGTAAAGACAGGAACCAGCAACCCGCCCAGAACAACCAGCACAACGAGAACGATGAGCAACTCGACGAGCGACAGTGCGCGCCGTCTCGCGTTGGTCCGCAGGACGCTCGTAGAACTCATCCGAACCTCCCCATCCATGGCATGAGAATGCCCAAGAGAATGTCCCGGCGCAACGGGATATTGCGCCGGGGTCACTCATGCGACAATCAGTTGGTGCCCGAGGGCGCACTCTCCTGGTAGTAATCCTCAAGATAGGTGCTCGCGTTGCGGATGCCGTTGCCGTCGAGCGCAACCACACCAGCAAAGCGAGCCCTGCTGAGGGCTTGACCACTTGAGTTGGTGGTCTGGAAGACCACTCCGTAGCGGCTGTAGACGCGATCCGGAGTCCGCTGACCGGAGCCGGCCACATGGACGGGAGCCGAGTTGATGCCGTTCCCGACGATCGTGCAGAGATCTCCGAGACCGAAGATGACATACGACGCATCGGCGCTCTTATTGAGCACCTGCGCGGCAACGACCGGATTCAGACGAGCGAGTGTCACAGCGGTGCCGGGCTCGATATCAATGGCATCGGCAAGGGCGTTCGCAGCGTACGGCCGGAAGGTCACGCTGTAGCCGGTCGGCAGTGAACCGCCCGTGGGATTCACCATCGCCAGGGCACGCGTGATGCCCGCCTCGAAGAGGGCCGTGGCCTCATCCCCGTCGACGATCTCTGCGGAGATGTCGCCGTTGACTGGGCCAATGGCGTTGCGGTCCAGCCCCTCGAAGAGCTGGCCGCCGCTGGTCAGGAGGGAATCCCAATCGTTAGGGTAGGCGAAATTCAACAGGTTGTACTGCTGGATCTGCTTCACGGCCTCGTTGATGTTCGTCGCACCGACCGCACCGCTGGTCCGCCCCAGA
>REDD01000204.1 GCA_007693725.1 Phycisphaeraceae bacterium | reverse complement strand
CCATCGCACCGGCCGAGGCCGAACTCCTCCGCGCCATCGCCGACATCATGGGCGTGCCGACGCCGCCGCTCCTCCCCGGCCAGAAACTCGTGTGATCTCCGGATCTTTCCCTCCCAAAACCGGAACAGATCGTCAATTCTTCCTCGGAATCCGCCGGATCCGCCTCCCGAAGCGAGTCTGCTGCGTAGTTATTCCCATCACACAACCCACGACCCGGAGCACATCACCATGACCCGCATCGCCGCACTCGCCCTCGCGATCGTTCCCTTCCTCTTCACAACGCCCGTCCTCGCAGACCCACCGCAACTCATCCCCGTCCAGCGCGAGCTCGTCGTCAGCGGACTCACACGACCCCTCTTCGTCACCCACGCACCAAACGACTACAACCGCATCTTCATCGTCGAGCAGCCGGGACGCATCCGCGTCTACAACTTCCACACGCAGCAGCTCTCCACATTCCTCGACATCACATCCTCCGTACGCGACAACGCCAACGAACAGGGCCTCCTCGGCCTCGCCTTCCACCCCGACTACGACAACAACGGCCACTTCTTTGTCTGCTACACCGCCCCCGTCGGCGTCGGCGACACGCGCATCGCCCGCTTCTCCGTCGATCAGAACAACCCCAACGCCGCACTCCCCGCTTCGCAGGTCATACTGCTCCAGTTCTCCCAGCCCTTCAACAACCACAACGGCGGCTGGATCGGCTTCTCTCCCACCGATGGCGCCAACTACCTCTACTTCTCTTCCGGCGACGGTGGTTCCGGAAACGACCCCAACAACTACGCACAGAACACCAATGTCCTCTGGGGCAAAATGCTCCGCATCGATGTCGACAACTCCACAGCAGGCAACCCCGCGCCCGCACCCGGAAACCCCTTCATCGGCATCACCGGGAACGATCTCATCTGGCACTACGGCCTGCGCAACGCCTGGCGATGCTCCTTCGACCGCGCAACCGGCGATCTCATCATGGCCGATGTCGGACAGGTCACGCGCGAGGAAGTCTCCGTCCAGCTCGCAAACCCCGCCGGCGCAGGCCCCGGCGACTTCGGCTACCAGGGCGGACAGAACTACGGCTGGCGCTGCATGGAGGGCTTCTTCTGCACCGGACTCTCCGGATGCACATGCAACGCAACAAACCTCACACTCCCCATCCACGACTACCCACGCGTCGGCGCCCCGAACCCATGCTCCATCACCGGCGGATATGTCTACCGCGGCTGCGTCATGCCCGAGATGCGCGGCACATACTTCTTCGGCGACTACTGCTCCGGCGATGTCTGGTCCGCGGTCCTCGACATCGAGAACAACACCATCTCAAACCTCACCAACCGTAAAGCCGAACTCACACCACCCAACTTCAACCTCTCATCCTTCGGTGAAGACGCCTTCGGCGAGCTCTACATGACCTTCCTCAACCAGGGCTCCGTCTGGAAGATCGTCCCCGGCCCCGGCTACGACATCGCCGACTGCGACAACGACGGCATCGCCGACGCCTGCGCCGTCGCCGCCGGCCTCGTCCCGGACATCAACAACAACGAAATCCCCGACTCATGCGAATGCATCGGCGACATCAACGGCGACAACCTCGTCGACCTCGACGACTTCATCATCCTCGCGGGCAACTTCGGCTCCGGCCCCGGCATGACACCCGCTCAGGGCGATCTCAACGGCGACGGCTTCGTCAACCTCGACGACTTCATCATCCTCGCGGGAAACTTCGGCAACGACTGCAACTGATTTACGGAATAGATGCGTATCAGTGCAGGTCCGTGCCGTCGATCTATTGATTCATATGAACGGCACCTGTGGCGATGCCCCGCCAGTGCTCCGATGCATCCGTAGAGCCGTAATTATCCTCATAGAACTCTGAGAGGCGCTTGGCCAAGCTCTCGCGCAATCGGACCGTGACCGGAAGGTCGTCCACGAGCATTTCCCACGCGAGCAGAAACACTCGTTCAGCATCCTCAAAACGCTCCGTGGCGACATAGATCTCGCCGAGTTCTCGAAGCAGCATGCTGCTTTCGGCGATGCGAGGAAGCTCGCGCTCCAATGCCCAGCCCGCCACCGTTTCCGCCTCACTCAGCCGACCAGCGACGCGGTAGTAGCCCGCGAGATGTGCACGGCACTGCAACGCAGCACCACTGGTGTGATTCGACAGCGCATCGTGAATACTCATGGCCTCAACACCCAGTTCGATCGCCTCCTCATTACGACCGTCACCGCCCAGACGAGCCGCCAGAGTAGTCATGCACCACGCCGTCGCCGCAGCCGGGCCGCCATACAGGGCCTTGAAGAGTTCGATCGACCGCCGGATGAGTTTCTCCCCCTCTTCCCGCTCCCCAATCTCCCATAGCATGTTCCCAAGTGCATTCGTGCCGTTGCAAAGATCCAGACTCCCCTCCGGATTCAGCCGCTCGAAATCAACAAGCGTTCGCCGCAGCAGCGCGATCGCTTCCTCATGCTCTCCGAGATGTGAAAGCACGATTGCGATATTGAGGCGAAGTCTCGCGCTGGATTCACCTTCCGGGCCCTGCGACGCGTCGTACAGCGCCAGCGACTCCAGGTATGTCTCAAGCGCCTCGTCGAGTTTTCCTTGCCTGCGCAGGGAAACTCCGAGACTTGAAAGCGCATTCGCCAGCGAAATGACATGGCTCGCTCCGCGCACACGCAGCGCATCCACCGTCTCGCGCAGCACCGTCTCGGCCTCCGCAAGCCGACCTTGTGCTCGCAGCGTGCTCCCGAGCAGGTTCAGAGCTGCGAGATACTCGTCGCTCTCGATCCCACGCGTTTCGCGAAACAACTCCGCGGCAATCCGCATGTGCATCACGCCCTGCTCATGCAGTCCGATCCCCAGATAGGTATCCGCGATCGCCTCCCGCAGAGTTGCCTCCACCAACGGATCGAGATTCCTGCTCCGTCGCTCAGGATCCGTGAACTCCTCAGCAACCGCCCGATCCAGCGCCTCGCGAACCGTTATATTGGGACGGGCACTGACAATCTGCGCACTCCCGCCCAGAACCTTCCGCATCAACCGCGAAATCTGCTGCTGCCGCGCCGCTTCCAGCAGCGCACGCTCCTCCGAGGCATGCGATGCTTCCAGCGCCGACCGCTCATTCTCCAGCGCAAGCTCCAACGCAAGCCGATTCGACTCGGATTCCCTGAGTGCATCACGCGCTCGCTCCGCCGATGCCACGCTCACGATCGTCGCGATCACCAGAGATGCAAACACAACACCTGATCCCGCCACCGCGTACCGATATCGCGAGACCGCCTTCTTGAAGCGGTAGGTCGCGCTCGCGGGGGCTGCCGCGACTGCATCGCCGCGCAGCAGTGCCCGGATGTCTGCACGCAGCGCCTCGACGGTCTGGTACCGCCGGTCCGGTTCTTCCCGAGTCGCCGTTTCAACGATCCAGTCACACTCACGCGGAAGCGTTCGGTACCGTGACGGAGCAGGAATCCGCATCCCGGATTCCGAGGATGCACGCTCTTTTCCCTCGAACGCTTCGCGCCCCGTCAGCATCCGAAACAGCAGCACCCCCATCGAGTACACATCACTCCGCGTATCCGTGCGCACCGCACCGGAACGCGCCCGCTCCGGCGCTGCATACCCCGGTGTCCCCAGAAACCCGCTCACCGTCGCCTCCGGATGATGCTCATCGATGATCTTCGCGATCCCGAAATCAAGAACCTTCGGAGTGCCCGTTGCGTCGACGAGCACATTCCCCGGCTTGATGTCCCGATGAATCACGCCGCGCGCGTGCGCATGCATCACCCCATCGCACACGCATGCAAACGCTTCCAGAACCCTCCTCAACGCATCCTCATCGGCGCTCCAGCACTCGTCCGCCCACTGATCGATCGGCACCCCGTCGACATATTCCATCACCAGCAAGGTGTGGCCGTCGATCACCTCCGCCGCGTAGACGCCAACCACATTCGGATGCGAGAGGCGGATCAGCGCCTCCACCTCCCGCGCGAACAGGTTCCGAAGCGTCTCACTCGGTGCAAGCCCGATCCCCGCGATGCGCTTCAGCGCCACCACGCGCCCCGTCCGCGGCTGGAGCGCCTTGTATACCTCCCCCTGCCCGCCACGACCGATCTCCTCCAGCAACTCATACTCACCCAGACGCCCGCACTCCGGATCGTCCGCCATCGCCGCCATCACCCGCTCGGCCCAATCCACCGAATCCAGCGGGAACAACCGGTCGATCGTTGGGGATCCCGACTCGAGCGATCCGTCCCCTCCGTGAGTCGGATGGTCGTGATCACCCATCGCCCAATTCCTCGTCGCGCACCTGCTCCGCGATCAATGCCTTGAGCCGTTCCCGAAGCCGCTGCTGGGCCTTGTGCACCCCGTTCTCCGTCATGCCCAACCGCTCTCCGATCACGCGAGCAGGAGTGCCCGCGAGCGTTGCACGCAGGATGTCCGAACCATGCCCTTCGGAGACATCCAGATACCGCGACACCGCCAGCCGGTAGTGATGATCGACCCATTCCTGCTCAAAGACCGCATACCCAGAATCATCATCCGCCTGCGAACCGTTCACGCCCACCACTGCGTCGAGGGGCAGCACGCGCCCGTTCCGCTTCATCCGCGCTGCAAAATCCGACAGCGCCGACCGAGTACACCGGTACAGATACGCCCGAAACCCGCCGCGTTCGCTGTCGTACTTGAAGTTCCGCAGCCCGCGGACCAGCTTCCCCATCACCGCCTGCGCGCAGTCCTCGGCGTCCGCCACCTGCAACCCCCGACCACGCAGATACCGCACAATCAACCCCCGATACCGACCGTCGAACTCCCGCCACGCTTCGGCATCATCACCACGGCTCAGGCGCCCGAGCAGCGTGAGCGAGGTGGTAGGGGGCTGGTTGGGTGGGCGATGAGCCACCTCAACAATCTACCACCAATTTCTGGGAAATCGCGTCAGACTCCCCCGGCAAGCCAGGTATTCAAGGATAGAGCCGCCTGTTGGCCGATCTTGCTGCCCCCCAAACAAGGGATTCGGACATGAAAAAATCGTCGAAAAGCCAAGTCTTATTCCGCCCGGGAATCTGCACCGCATCCGTGCTGGTCATGGTTGTGGGCCACGCCACTGTCGCGCTGGGCCAGTTCTTCGCCGTGCAGTCCGGAGCGGGTCCATGGCCGTTGGAGCCCCTGAACTGCGGCGTCCAGCAAACATCGAACACTGCGCCGCTCACCCTGTCCGGCTGTGTGCCAGTAGGCGGTTGCGCTGGTTGGAATGTGAACTATGCAACCGGCGAGATCACTGTGCATACCGCATCGATCGAGCACACTTCGCACGGCTGGACACGCCCGGGCTGGAACTCGTGCGGCAATGGCTGGCCGTACTTGCAGACGGGAATTTTCCGCCATGACGACATCGTGATCTCCGGACCCGCCCCTACGGTCGCGGCGAGCTATCAACTCGACTACGAGTTCATCATGGAGATGGTGCATGTCATCCCCGATGATGTGCCGTGGGCGGGTGTGCTGAGGGCAAGACTCCTCTCCCTGCCGTTGACCGGGCATACTGCAGATACCTATGTCTGGGTCTTACCTCAATACCACCCCCCTGGGCACGAAATCGTCATCAGTAACCCGCTCGGGGGCGATGTGGAGCAGATCGGCCCGACTAAGTGGCGGTTCTCCGGCCGCTACATCTCGCCGGCGGTGAATGTCAGTACCGGGGTGCCCCTCCAGAACTTCAGCATCAGAGTCGATGCCGAGAATTCTCCCAGCGGACAGACGGGGACTTGGGCCGGGAACTTCAACTTCGACTCGTATCTCACCGTCAATGTGTCACTCCCGGTCGGCGAGCCCGTGTTCATCCTGCCGGACGACTTCACCGCTAACTCGGCGACGATGGGCCTCGTCAACAACATCATCGCACCGCCC
>REDD01000107.1 GCA_007693725.1 Phycisphaeraceae bacterium | reverse complement strand
GTGGGGATGACCCACATGAGTGCTTCGCTTCGGCCGGTGGCGGTGTTGACCCCGAAGCCGGCGACGAAGATGGTGTTTCCATCGGAGTAGACGCCGCGGGCAACGCTGGAGATGAACTCCGCGGGAAGGAACGCGTGGAGATTGATCCATGAATCGGCGGTGCCGTTCCAGTAGCTCGCATTGACGACGCCGTCGATAAAGGCCTCCCCTGCGATGTGTCCGGAGTGGATGGCGTTGGCTCGGGAAATGGTGGCACCGGCGGGGTGGAGATCGACCCACGATTCGGCGGTGCCGCTCCAGAGACTCGCACGGGTCGTGTCGCCGATGACGGCCAATCCGACTTGCTGTCCGGAGTGGATCGCTCGTGCCTCCGCGGAGAGTGCGCCGGCGGGGGTGAGGTCGATCCATGATTCGGCAGTGCCGCTCCAGAGACTGGCGCGGCTGCTGGCGCCGAAAAGGGCGAGTCCGACTTGTTGTCCGCTGTGGACCCCGAAGGCGATCGAGCTGGTGGCGCCGGCGGGGGTGAGGTCGATCCATGATGCGGCGGTGCCACTCCAGAGACTGGCGCGGTTGCTGCCGCCGACATTGGCGCGCCCGACCTGCTGGGCGTTATGAGCCGCGAAGGCGTTCGAGTTGGTGGCACCGGCGGGGTTGAGGTCGACCCATGAGGCGGCGGTGCCGTTCCAGAGACTGGCGCGGACGGTGCCACCGATGATGGCGAATCCGACCTGCTGTCCGCTGTGGGTGCCATTCACTGTGGATGAGGAGGCCCCATCTGGGTGGAGGTCGACCCACGAGGTGGCGGTGCCGCTCCAGAGACCAGCGCGGAAAATATCTCCGATCAGGGCTTCGCCAGCTTGCATGCCATCGGCTGCGGCGAGCGCGACAGATGCGGCGGCTCCTGCGGGGTGGAGGTTGACGACATCCCAGGTTGCCGATGCGACAGCGCTTGGAATAACGATGCCCGCCGCGAGCGCGGCGATAACGGAAATGCGTGACATGTTTCTTCGACTCCTTTTGACATGCCGCCCGCGCCTGTACATGCGCGAGCGTGACGAATCCCTTTGCGGAGTCAGAATACAACAGTGTTGAAGGCGGGCAAGAAAGCCTACTAAAACAGGGGGATGTCCCGATGAAATTACCGGGGGCTGGAGGGTGGTGTCCGAGGATGTTGCGCGCCACGGCCTGTGGTTTGTCATCTCGAAAGATGATGCGATCGGCGGGCGTGCGATGGCAACGGACCCCCGGAAAATCCGTGGCACACAAGAACGGTTACGCGCGGTCCGGGCGCGGGCGGTCCGGGCCGGCAAAGGCATGGCGCGGGATGAGGCGGAGGAGGGCGAGGCCGGCGATGAGGATGATGATGAGGATGAGTGCGCGCCAGAAGGCGCGGTCGATGGCGTTGTTGAGCGGGTCGGCGAGGGCCGAGAGCGATTGATCGATCCTGCCGGAATCGATCATGGTGTTGGCGAGTTCGAGTGTGTGGGTGAGTTGCGCTGCCGCGCGGGTGGTGTCGGTGGCGAGTGCGCGGAAGTCTTCGAGCTTGGTGTGTTCGCCATCGTGCGCGGCGGGATCGAAGCGTGCCGCGAGGCGGTCGGCGGCGTCGAGTGTGGTGGTGAACTCGGTGGCGAGGGATTGGATGGTTTGGGCGGTCTGGCGGAGGTCGGCGGTGAGTGGGGCGATGTCGCCGGCGTGTGTGTCGAGCTTGTCGAGGAAGGCATCGGTTTCGGTGGCGAGGCGATCGAAGACCGAATCGACGGTCTTGGCGCGTTCGCGTTCGACTCGGGTGAATGTTTCGTCGAGTGTCATGCGGATGGTTTCTTCGAGAGCGACCTGCGCTTCGAGGATCGCATCGGCGCGTATGTCGGCGAGGTGCGCGTAGAGGTCTTCCTTGAATTCGTCGGCGAACTCGACGAGGAGGGGATTGAAGGTTTTGTCGAGCTGAGCGGGGATGTCTTCGAGGAATCGGAGTGCTTTGGGGATGTCCACGAACTCGGGTTGATCGAGGATGCGGTAGGCGGTGAGCTCGGTCTGCTCGCCGAGGAGGTATGGGTATCGGTTGGCGAACCAGAGTGCGCGTTCGGCGAAGATGGTTGCATCCTGAATGGCGCCGGCGGCCTGTCCGACCTGCGCGAGGAGTCCGGAGGCGCTTTGTCTGGAGTCGGCGGAGGAGAGGTAGCGCTCGTCGTCGAACAGCGAGAAGCGGACGAGTGAGACGGCGGTGTGATCCGGGTTGTCGGCGATCCACTCGTCGATGAGTGCGCGGAGCGTGGTGATTTGCTGCGGGGAGAGATTGTGTGCGGCTTCGAGCCAGAGATTGTCGCGTACAGCGCGGAGGCGCTCGAGCGCGGGTTCGCCTTGCTCGCCGATGCCGAGGGGCATCCAGTGGTTCTCGAAGGACCATGTCTGGAGGGATGCGAGGACGAGCATGTCGAGAAGGGCGATGCCGGGGTTCGGCTTTGTGGCGATGTCGAGGGAGGCGCTGACGGCGTTTCGGAGGAAGTAGACAGCGAGCCAGCGGGCGCGGGGGTTGGGGGGATCGTAGTTGATGAGGGAGATGGCCTGCGTGACGGAGGTGATGTACTGGTCGGCCATGCTGCTGACGAGGGAGAGGGTCTCGACCTGTCGTTGGCGGATGGCATCGGCTTCGCGCTGCGCGGCGGAGCCGGAGGCGCACGATGCGAGCGCGACGACGAGGCACGCCAGGCATGCGGAGACGATCGCGGCTCGGATGGGGCCAAGACCTGGCATGTCATCGCACAGCGTACAGCGCGATGAGGATGGGGTGATCGGGGGCGCGAAGCGTGTAAGGGGTTAACCGTAGCGGGAGAGGAGTTCGGTGATGCGTGGTTGGTTGCGGTTGATCTGGAGCGAGCGTCGGAGGAGGTCGATGGCTTCGCGTCGTGCGGCTTCGTCCTGGCGGTTGCTCTGGAGGTATTCGTTGAGGAGGCAGACGGCGAGGCCGTTGAGCGCGGGGAAGTGGCGCGTGTCGATGTTGAGTGATTCGCGGAAGGCGGTTTGTGCGCCGGAGTAGTCGCGGAGCTTGAAGCGTGCGTAGCCGACGCGCTCCCACGCGGGCGCGGAGGGGTTGAGCTCGACGACGGCGTCGAGGGTAATCTGCATCTGTTCGTAGCGTCCGATGCGTCCGAGTGAGTCGGCGAGGTTGAGGAGGAGTTCGGGGGAGAGTTCCATGAGTTCGGCGGCGGACTCGAACTGTCGGACGGCGTCGTTGTGTCGGTCGAGCGCGGCGTAGATGCTGCCGAGGTTGGCGCGTGCGGGGCCGCTGGTGGGCTGGGCGCGGATGGCGCGCTCGGCGTAGGCGAGGGCCTGGGATGGCTCTTCGAGCTGGAGGTATGCGGTGGCGAGGTTGAGGTTGGCCTCGAAGTCGTTGGGGCGGATGGAGAGTGCGCGGAGGTAGGCGCGGACGGCATCGGCGAGTCGGTTGAGGAGGTGGAGTGTGAGGCCGTGGTTGTACTGGGCGTCGAAGTTGCGTGGTTCGAGTCGTGCTGCGGTGGCGTATGAGCGTTCGGCTTCGTCGTAGTCGCCGCGGACGCGGTAGATCTCGCCCATCCTGAGGTGTGCGACGGTGAGTGTGGGGTTCTGCTCGATGGCGCGTGCGAGGATGCGGAGTGCTTCTTCATCGTCGCCGGCGGCGAGGGCCTCGTCGACGACCTGCATCTGGACGGGCGTGGCGCGGATGGTTTCGGGGTTTTCACTGAGGGGTGAGCGTGGGAGGGCGCATCCGGCGGCGATGATGGCCGTGGCGGCGATGGCGAGGGCGGAGGTGATGTTGGTCGTGGTTGTCATGGTGCGGTTATCGGCGATTGCGGGCGGTGTGGTTCGCGGATCGTGCGAGATTGGGCGATGCGGGGCGGGTGCTGCGCGTGGTGGTGGTGGCGGGCTTGTCGATGAGGCGGCGGAGGGTCGCGAGGTTGCGGGTGTCCCAGGGCTTGCCGGAGTCGTCGGGGCCTTTGGGGGTTTCGAGGATTTTGGGTACGGCGGCGAGTGCGGGGTGGTTCAGGACAGCACTGAAGGCGCCCTTGGAGACTTCGCCGTGGCCGATGTGCTGGTGGCGGTCGATGCGGGAGTTGCGGGCGCCTTTGGAGTCGTTGAGGTGGAGGACGCGGAGGTTGGCGATGTTGCAGGTGCGGTCGAATTCGTCGAGGACGGCCTCGGCGATGGCGCGGGCCTGCGGGATGGTGCGCTTGCGGGTGGAGTCGGGGTCGTGGTTGGCGAGGTCGTACCCGGCGGCGAGTGCGTGGCAGGTGTCGAAGCAGAAGCCGATGCGGTTGTCGGCGTCGGGTCCGGCCTCGTTGCGGACGAGTTCGGCGAGGGTGGCGAGCTCTTCGAAGGTGCGGCCGAGCGTGGAGCCGCCGCCGGCGGTGTTCTCGAAGCAGAGGACGACGGGGTAGCCGCGTGTGTCGCGGAAGAGCTGCTTGTAGGCGCGGGCGATGCGCTGGAGTCCGGTGTCGATGCCGGAGCCGGTGTGCGCGCCGGGGTGGGAGACGAGGAATGGTATTTCGAGTTGCGCGCAGCGCTCGATCTCTTCGCGCATGAGGTTGATGGATTTCTTCCAGAGTTCATCGTCGGGCGATGCGAGGTTGATGAGGTAGGAGTCGTGGGCGACGGTGCGTCCCTGCCAGCCGAGTTCCTTCATGCGGGCGAGCCAGTCGTCGCGGACTGCGGGGTCGAGGGGGTTGGTCTTCCACTGGCGCTGGTTTTTGGTGAAGATCTGGACGGTGTCGAGCGCGAGGGATTCGGCCTCGTCGAGGGCGTTGGTGAGTGCGCCGGCGATGGAGAGATGCGATCCGAACATATATGCAGGGTAGGGGCGTCGGGGCGCGGGTGCAGCGGGGACTGTCAGAACGGCAGTCGGTCGCGTGGGCGTGTGTCGGTGGGGCGGGAAAATTGCGGGGTGGAGTGCAATGCGGGCGCGGGAAGGGGGAAGAATGGTGGTACGCGGCGTGCTTGTCTCGGTGCGGGGGGTCGGGGCGGCGTTGTGAAAGGAGTCGGAGCGATGGGGCATGTGTTCGGGAATCAACTGAAGACCGCAGCGCTGATGGCCGGGTTGATCGCGCTGTTCGTGTTCGTCGGGTACGCGGTGGCGGGCGGGCCGGGGATGATCTTCGCGTTCATCCTGGGCGGGGCGATGAACATCGGGGCGTGGTTCTTCTCGGATACGCTGGCGATCAAGTCGATGCAGGCGCGGGAGATCGGCCCGGACGGATCGGGTCCGGTCGTGCAGGGTGCGCGGGTGAGCAATCGGGAGCTGTACGCGATGGTGGATGAGATGCGTCAGCGGGCGGGGCTGCCGATGCCGCGGGTGTACATCTGTCCGCACGATGCGCCGAACGCGTTCGCGACGGGTCGCTCGCCGAAGAAGAGCGCGGTGGCGGCGACGCAGGGTCTGCTTCGGCTGATGGAGCCCGCGGAGATCCGCGGCGTGATGGCGCACGAGCTGGCGCATGTGAAGAACCGTGACACGCTGATCTCGTGCATCGCGGCGACGATCGCGGGTGTGCTGGCGATGATGGCGCAGTGGTTCTTCTTCATCGGCGGTCGGCGCGACGGGAACCCGCTGGTGGCGCTGGCGGTGATCATCGTGGCGGCGGTGGGCGCAGCGCTGATCAAGGCGTCGATCAGTCGCTCGCGGGAGTTCATCGCGGATGCGGAGGGCGCGAAGATCGCGGGCTCATCGCAGGGGTTGGCATCGGCGCTGGCGCGGCTGGATGCGTACTCGAAGCGGATCCCGCTGGTGCAGCCGAACCCGGCGCAGAACAACATGTTCATCGTGGAGCCGTTCGCCGGGAAGACGCTGACGAGTCTGTTCGCGTCGCACCCGCCGACGGAAAGGCGGATCGATGCGCTGAGAAGGATGCGGTGATCAGCGGTTGGCGGTGAGTGCCGTGCCGCAGAGCTTGTAGAGGATGCGTGCGCCGACATTGGC
>REDD01000267.1 GCA_007693725.1 Phycisphaeraceae bacterium | reverse complement strand
CGCTCCGTCACGCTCTTCGGATACGCGATCCGCCCGTGATAAATCGCCGACAGCATCCGCGTGATCGCATCCTCGATCAGCGACAGCTCGCGCAGCGTCAGCTCGCACTCGTCGAACTGCCCGTCCGCCAGCCGCTTCCGCGCGATCGAATGCACCAGCGCCTGGATCCGTGACGGCGTCGGCTCCGCCATCGCGCGCGTCGCCGATTCCACCGCATCGCACAGCATCAGGATCGCCGCCTCTTTCCGCTGCGGCTTCGGACCCGGATACCGATACTCGATCTCCGTCGGCTTCTCCTCCGTGCTCGCATCGCGCTTCGCCTTGTCGAAGAAATACTCCACCAGCGTCGTCCCGTGGTGCGACTCGATGTACTGATGCAAGCTCCGCGGCAATCCATACTCCCGCGCCAGCTCGATCCCGTCCTTCACATGACCGACGATCACCAGCAGCGACATCGCCGGGCTCAGCCGATCATGCTTGTTGAACCCGCGCGGCTGATTCTCCACGAAGTAGTCCGGCTTGTTCATCTTCCCGATGTCGTGATACAGCGCGCCGACATACAGATGCAGCCCATCCGCGCCGATCTCGTTCGCCGCGGCCTCCGCGAGCGTCGCGACATTCAGCGAGTGGTGATAGGTCCCCGGCGCACGCTGCTGCAGCTTCCTGAGCAGCGGATGGCGCGGATCGCGCAGGTCGCTCAGCGTCAGCCCCGTCGTCACATCGAAAGACCGCTCGACCAGCGGCAGCCCGACCAGCACCATCGCCGCCGCGATGAACCCGCCGACCCCCGCCGCCGCGCCGTCCGAAAGCGTCTCGATCAGGACCGCCTGCGACATCGGGCGTTCGATCAGCCCCGTCAGCACCGCGGACACCGCCAGCGCGCCCGCGACGACCAGCCCGCCGCGCACCAGTTCGTTCCGACTGCGGATGTCGTTCATGCGCCACGCCGCCGCCGCCGCGCCCACCATCGCCGTGATGAGGAACCCCGCCGAGCGATCCAGCGCCAGCGCCACCAGCAGCGCCAGCAATCCGCCCAGCAGCACCGTCATCCGACGATCGAACGCCACCGCCAGCATCATCCACCAGAACGCCACTGGCCCCAGCGTCGCCAGCCACAGCAGCGCCGGATAGGTCACCGCCAGCCAGCACGCCAGCCACAGCATCACCACGCCGAACACGCTCAGCGCGATCACGCGCCGCGGCGTCTGCACCATCTCCGCATCGTAAAAACGCAGATACCCCGCCGTCGCGATCACAAGCACGCTCACCAGACCCAGAATCCCCAGCCACTCCGCCGCACGACGCACCAGCGGCACGCTCGCATCGTACCGACGCTTCTCATCCTGCAGCAGCCGCAGCGTCGAGGCGTTCACCCGCTCGCCCGCCGAAGCCAGCACCGTCCCGCGTCGCCACACCTCGCGCACCGGAGGCGTGTTCGCCGCCGCCTGCGCACGCAGCACATCCGTCGCCGGCTTGTCGAACTCGTAGGTCGGCCGACGCAGCGACATCAACCGTTGCACCACCACATCCGCCCCCGCATCCACAAACCCCGCCCGCAACGCGATCCGGCGCAGACGATCCTCCACCGCCGTCCGCAGCGAGGCGTCGTCCGGCGTCACCGCCATCGCATCCGAATCCGAGATCCGCTGCGCACGCATCTCCGGCTCCGCCTCGCCGTCGCCCGTCGCCCGCATCTCCACCCGGCGCAGCTCCATCTGGCTCGTCGGCGCCTGCAACAACCGCTGATACTCCGCGTTCTCGAGCAGCGGCGTCCGCTGCAACTCGTTGATCAGCGTGTCCACACGCGAGCGCCACTGCGCGCGCTCCTCGGGCGTCGAGGTCGTCCGACGGATCCCCTGGTACTGCGCCGCCGTCAGACGAAACGCATCCCGGATCTCCTCCGCCACCTGCTCGTAACTCTCCGAAGCGCCCAGCGCCTGCGGCAAGCTCCCCATCGCGATCCGCAACTCGTTGAACAACGCCTCATTCGCGTTGTACACCCACGGCGCACGATCGGCCGCCGACGCCCGATCGCGCTGTGTCGCCTCCTGATCCATCACCTCGAAGTCAATCCGCGCCTCGCGCGTCGAATCCATCGTCCGGTTCACGCCCACCAGCACCGACCCGCGATACAGACCGATCGCCACCGACGACAGCACGATGAACCCCGCCAGCGCCACCGCGATCGGCAGAAACTCCGGACGCGCCACCATGTCACGCCAGTCCATCCGCTCGCGCGTCGTCACAAGACGACGGATCTCGCTCCGGCGCGTCTTCGCGATCCCGCGAGTGCCCGTCCGTGCCCCCTTCCCGGAGCGTTGGCTCGGCTTCTCAGGCATCGCTCGCCTCGCTCTCCGACTCCGGGCCCCCGTAGGCGTCGATGATCCGCTGCACCAGCTCGTGACGAACCACATCCGTCCGGTCAAGCGCGCAGAACCCAACGCCCTTCGTCCGGCGCAAACGGCGCACCGCATCCACAAGGCCGCTCTCGCGCGCATCCGGCAGGTCGATCTGCGTCGTGTCGCCAGTCACGATCATCTTCGAGCGCTGTCCCATCCGCGTCAGGAACATCTGCATCTGACCGCGCGTCGTGTTCTGCGCCTCATCCAGAATGATGATCGCATCATTCAGCGTCCGACCGCGCATGAACCCCAGCGGCACGATCTCGATGATGTCCGCCGCCATGAATCTCTTGATCGTCGGATAGTCCAGCATGTCATGAAGCGCATCCAGCAACGGGCGCAGATACGGATTCACCTTCGCGTACATATCCCCCGGCAGGAACCCCAGCTTCTCACCCGCCTCCACCGCCGGACGCGCCAGGATCGCCTTCTTCACACGCCCCGTCTTCAGCATGTGGATCGCACCCGCCACCGCCAGATAGGTCTTCCCCGTCCCCGCCGGACCCGTCGTGATCACCAGATCGTGCTCCTGGATCGCCTCGATGTACCGACGCTGATTCTCCGACCGCGCCCCGATCTGACGACCCCCCGCGTACACATCCAGCCGATCCGCCCACGGCTCCCCATTGGCGGGGGCACTTCCGGGGGCATTTCCATTCCCATTTCGGGGGGCAGTCCCGGGGATACTTCCGGGGGCGATGCTCTCGCCCGCCCGCGCGATCATCCCCAGCACCTCGTCGCGACCCGGCGCACGCCGACGACCCGCCGCCTCCATCAGCCGCTCGATCACCACGCGCGCACTGTCCACACCCTCGCGCGAACCACCGATACGCAGCACGCCGTCGCGCGCTGCTACAGTGACTCCCAGCGTCTCACGGATCAGTTTCAGGTTCCGCTCGGCGGCACCGAACACCGCAGTGCGGTCAACGCCGTCAGGAACGCGGATGGTGATGTCCAAACCCAGACCTGTCTCCCAGTCCCGGCCCCACGACCCGCCCGACGCGGACGCCCGTGCTCCAGGATCAAGATTCCTGCCCGCCAATGGTACCCACGGGCGGTCCCGAGCACCCTCGGGCCACACACTCATCGCCCGTTTCCGAACCCCTCTTCTCTGTGCAGCCGTCTGCACCCTCTTCACGCCGTCCCTGACCGTCTTTTCGGGGTGTGCCGCACCACCCGGACAGGGGATCACGACCATCTCCCCCGTCTCCGGACCGGTCCGCGACATCCCCGCCGGCGTCCGCGCCACCGCCTCCATGCACGAACTCGCCGTCCTCTCCGGCATCCTCTCTTCCGATGATCCCGACACCCTCATCATCTCCCTCGTCTCGACGAAGGACGAGCTCGCCGAGTTGGTGATCGTCATGCCCGAGGGCTGGCGGGATTCGCCCAACCCCTTGATGCCGCTGGACATGCGCATGCAGATCGGTCGCTTCGGCCACCCCGACCGCGAGCGTCGCTTCCTCGCCGACCTCCGGGAACGCCTCGAAACCATCGCCGCCTCCCCGACCGCCTCGGCACCTCTCCCCATACGCTGAAAACGCCGGTCCGCGCCGAACGATTTTCCACGGCCGACCACAGCAAGTCAGTCGCGCACCCGTGGATTGCGCGATTCATTTGCACCCCTCCGCCGCGGCGGTAGACTCCCCTCACTGACACCAAACAAACGCCGTACTGTCGTGGTGGGCGGCGCGGCGTAAGTCACTGTGCGGAGGAGGTTTCGGGAATGATCGCACTGGCGAATGCGAGGTTGGAGGCGCGGACGGAGCGGGTGGACCTCCGTCGACGCGGGACGCGACGATACGCGGAGGTCGCGCTGGCACGCTCGGCCCACGCCCTGCCCGACGATCGGGCGCTCCTGGAGGCCGTCTACGAGCGGGGGGTGCCCGCGGCACGCGTCGCCGCACTCATGCACCAGCCGCCCCGACTCGTCCGACGACGCCTCCGCATCGTCATCGAGCGGCTCATGTCCCCCGAAGCGGGGTTCGTCCTCCGACACATGCGCGAGTGGGAGCCCCAGCGCCGGCGGATCGCCACCGCCTGCATCCTCCAGGGACGCTCCATGCGCGAGGCGTCGCGACACCTGCGGATGTCCCTCCACACGGTCAGGCGGGAGCTGGATGCGATTCGGGCCCTGATGCCGGAGGAGGCGCGATGATTGCCCTTGCCGATGATCGTTCGAGACTCGTGATTCCTCGGCGCGCCTTCGCGCCCGCGATGGCGTCGCGCCGTGCGTGCGAGGCGGGCGTGCTGCTGGGGATCGATCTGGAGCAGGCCGCCCCCGCCCACGCGCCCATCACGCTGGACCTTTCCCCCGGGAGCGCGCTGGCCATCACCGGCCCCTCCGGCTCGGGCAAGTCCACGCTCCTGAGCGATTTGGCCCGGAGCGCCGAGGATGCCGGCTGGCGCATCGTCCGCGTCGGCGCGGGACACCTGCGCCCCCTCCCCGCGATCGACCTCGTCCCCGCCGGCACCGAGGGCGCCATGCGCATGCTCGCGCGCGTCGGTCTCGGCGAGGCGCGCGCCTTCGTCCGCAGACCCCGCGAGTTGTCCGAGGGTCAGCGCGCCCGCCTGCACCTGGCGATCGCGCTGGCGCGCTGCGAGCGCGTGCGGACCGATGCCCCGGTGCTGCTCGTCGCGGATGAAGTCGGCAGCGCCCTGGACGATCGCGCGGGCGAGGCCATCGGCGCACTGCTCCGACGCCTCCGGCGCGAGTCGGACCGTTTGCGCATCGCCATCGCGACCAATCGCGAGCGCGTGGTGCAGGCGCTCGCCCCGACGCATCACGCCGCGCTCGACATGGACGGGAGCGTTTCGCTGTCGCGCCCGATGCCCGGGCGCGCCCTCCCCTCCATCGTCGTCGTCGAGGGCGACCGGGACGAACTCACGATGCTCTCCGGATTCCACTACCGCCCCGGCATGCCCGCGACCATCGACCGCGTCCTCGCAGCGCGCGACCCGCGCGACGGCGCCCTCCTCGGCGTCCTCGCCACCAGCCACCCGACGCTCAACGCGCGCTGGCGACGCATGCTGTGGGGCGACCGCTTCGAGATCCCCGACAAGCGCGCCCGCGCTGTGAAACTCAACCGGGAACTCCGGACCATCTCGCGCGTCATCGTCGATCCGCGCGTGCGCGGGCTCGGCGTCGCGGGGCGGCTCGTCCGCGCCTACCTGCGCGATCCATCCACGCCCTGCACAGAGGCCGTCGCGTCGATGGGGCGCGTCTGCCCCTTCTTCGAGCGTGCCGGGATGCGCGCGCACCGGCTCGAACGCTCCCCCGCCGATGCCGAGTTTCTGGAGCTGCTGGAGGAACTGGGCGTGGAGCGATGGCGACTGGCGATGCCGCGCAGCGCGTGGGTGCGTGCCGAGCGCGCCGGCGGACGCGGACGCGTCGTCTGCGCGCTGCAACGCTGGGCGATGTCCTCGCGACGCAGCCGCGGACTGCTCGAAGGCGATGTCGCCACGGCGTTCCGCGCCGCCTGCCGCGCAGTCGGCGCCGAGTCGGTGGTGTACGGGTGGGAGAAGGAGAGGCACGAGTCGTGAAAGA
>REDD01000291.1 GCA_007693725.1 Phycisphaeraceae bacterium | reverse complement strand
TCTGGAGGGCGTACTTGGAGAGCAGGCGGTCGGGGCTGTCGGCGAAGAGTTGGCGTGCGTGGTTGAGTTTGTATTCGGATCGTTCGGGTGTGGCATATTGGATGAAGCTGTCGGCGAGTCTCGTGTAGCTCCAGTAGATGTCATCGCGGAGGCCGATGTGCCCGGGGAAGCGTTCGAGGGCGTCGAGCTGCATCTGGAGGGCCAGCTCGTAATAGGCCAGAAAATCATCGGGAGCGTAGGTTCCGCGCTGGTTGTACGCGTTTCCGACACGGACGATGGACTCGGCGTGAGCGCGGACGAATTCGACATCATGGCTTCGTGCCGGTGCGAGTCGGTCGTAGATTTCGCGTGCTTTGAGGCAGACGGCTTTCATCGCATCATGATCGCTGCGGTCGAGATGTATGTATCCGAGTGCGCGGTACAGGCGTGCCTTGGTTTCGAGCAGGTCGTGATCGTCGGGGTGCTTTGAGAGGAGGGCTTCGGTGCGGAGGAGCAGGCCCTGGACGAGTTTCTCGCGTGCATCCTCCGAGCCGATGAAGACCCAGATCTCGTCGAGGACTTCATCGATGGTGGTGATGATCATGTCGCGCTGTGCGATGATTTCGCGTTCCAGCCGTGCGTTGGCGATTTCGGCGCGCACGCCGAATGCCACGATCGCGCCGAGTGCGATGAAGACGAACGCAGTGGTCCACGGATGACGCGTGATGGCGAGGCGAGCGCCGTACAGAAACCCGGGAGGGGCGGCGAGGAGCGGCTCGTTGGCGAGATAGCGCCGGAGTTCCGCGGCGAGTTCCGAAACGGTCTGGTAGCGGTCGGCGGGTGTGAGGGCGCAGCACTTTCCGATGATCCAACGGACCTGCATGGGGATGTGCGAGAGCGCGGGATCCTTCTCCCCGAGGACAGTCGGGTTCGTCGTCGAGGGGAGTGAGCCGGGATCCGCAGAAGCGTCGGCCGGCGGGAGGATGTCGCGGAGCGTGATGCCGAGCGCGTAGACATCGCTGCGACCATCGATGATTCCGGCATCGCGCTGCTCCGGGCTCATGTAGCGGCGTGTGCCGATCAGTTCGCGTGTTGCGGTCAACGAGTGTGCTGGGTCCGGATCGATAAGCCGCGCAACACCGAAATCGATGACCACGGGTCGGGCTTCGCCTTCGACGGTGTGGACGAGGATGTTGCCGGGCTTCAGATCGCGATGAATCACCGAGCGCGAGTGGGCGTGCTGGACGGCATCGCACGCCTTGGCGAGCAAGGCGATGCACTCCGGAATGGAGAGATTGTTCTCCCGGCAGTAGGTACGCAGGTTCGGGCCCTGGATGAGATCCATGACGAAGTACGGACGCCCGTCCGGTGCTGCGCCGGCGTCGAGCAGTCGGGCGATGCCTGAATGGTCGAGGGCCGCGAGGACGCGCCGTTCGAGGTCGAAGCGTCGGAGGACGCGCGGGCTGCCGATGCCAGGGTGCAGCAGTTTGAGCGCGACGCTTCGCTGCACGGGGGTGACTTGCTCGGCCAGGTACACCGAGCCGTACGCGCCCGAGCCGAGTCGGCGGACGAGCTTGTAGTGATCGATGGTTTCGCCGCTGTGATCCCGGTGGTCCTCGACATCGGACGCGCGGACGGCTTCGCGGAACGCCTCGGCGAGATCGACCAGTGGATCGTGTTCGGTATCGAGATCCAGCTCTACGAGTCGTTCGAGGGCTTCGCGGAGATCGGGGCGCCCTTCGGTGAATGTCTTGATGAGCCCGGCGCGGTCCGCGGGCTCCGCCTCGACGACCTTCACCGCGAGTGCCGCGAGGCGGTGGCGATCCTGCTTGGAGAGAGAGGTATTCATTCGAGCGATGCGATCAGGTAAACCCGTGCCGCACGGAGGTACCGCTCCACGGTTGCGGTGGATATCTCGGCGATCTCTGCAATCTCACTGTTGGTGAGGCCGAAGGCGACTTTGAGCGTGAGCACCCACGCCTCGGCGGGGTACTCATGAGTAAATTGCGTCAGGGCCTGCTCGAATCCATCACGGAAAATGATGTCATCGGTGAAATTCCCGCGATTGGGGATGTTCTCCGTGAGCGGGTCGGGGCGTTTCCCGCCGCCCCGCTTGAGACGCGAGCGCCTCCGGAGGTAGTCGATGATGATCTGAGAGCAGCGGACGGTGGCGACGCCCATGAGGTGCTCACGGCTGCGGAAGGGCTGCGGCTGGGTCATCAGGCCGATGCACAGCTCGTTCGCGAACTCGGTGGGGGAGAAGGTGAGTTGATGCGTCGGGCGGTGTGCGTGCCGGGCGAGGCGGGCCCGGACGATCCCCTTAAACTGGGGATAGAAGTGCTCGATGGCCTCGGCGATCTCCTCGGGAGTGAGGGCGCAGGCCGATCCGGGATCGGGCGGGCACGGCGTGGTTACGCCATGATCGGGATTGGGCTCCTGATCGGACATGGCTCGCTGTCTCTCTCCAGAGAGAACTACCCCGAATCTGATGAGATCCGTCAGAGCGCTGACAGTTCCCCAGTAAAATCCCCGGGTTGTGTCACTCCTCATCCATCTCGGGATTCTCGGAGAGGGGCTTGGCTCTGCGCCCGGCCTCTTCCCACGCCGATGGTGGCTGGTGAGCGGCGGGGTCGCGCTCGGTCGGCTTGGGGCGGAGGGCTCGCGGGCGGAGCCAGTACCGGAGGATGGTGTAGCCGATCAGGACAATCAGGAAGGTGCAGATCAGGGCCAAAATGAGGGCGAGCGCGATGGCTTCGCTCTGGAGGCGGGCGGGGGGCTCGGGAGGATCGGCGGGGGGCTGCTGGATCGTGGTGGTCGCGATGAGGTGAGGCATGATGGATCTTCGCGTGGCGGGAGAGTGGGGAGGCAGCCGCAGGGTGACCGATCCGTATAGTTTGGCATGAAATGCGCTCCGGCGGCAGGCCCGGGAACCAGATCGGCGTTGCAATCCCGCATTTGGGGGGTGGAATGCCCGATGGCGGGATCTCGGGGTGCTGGCGGGGTCGGGATTGGTCGATGCGGAACAGAACGCGGATGAAGCTTGTTCGTAGAGGGGTAGGGGGTGTGGGAGAGTTCAGGTTGTCCCGGCTCCATGGAGAGTCCTGCGGAAGGGAAAACGAGTGATGACGAGCGTGAGGCATGTGTGGTCGTTCGCGGTGGCGGCGTTGCTGGCACTGAGCGGTCTTCTCGGCCTGAGCATGGCGACGGCGAGCGACCGCGGGACGGCGACGGCCTCCTCGGAGCGGATCGCCGCGTGGTCCGAGCGTGTGTGGACATCGGCCACCCTGGGCGACGGCGACCGCGTGCTGGAATTGCTCGGCGACCTTCCGGAGGGGATCGAGCCCGCGACGGTGCAGGCATTGATGAACGGGGTCGATCGCTTCCGCTCTCGGATGGACGAGCGCGAGTCGGTTCGCGAGACACGACTGACCGAGGTGCGGGGCGAGATTCGCGAGAGTCTTGAGAAGAATGGCTACGCCGAGGCGCTGCGGATCGTGCTGGAGTGGTCGGCGCTCGTGACGGATGATCAGGGCGCGATCTCACCCATTCTGGATGAGCCGCTGGTCGCCGATGTGATTCGCCGGTCGCGCGATGGCGCGGCGCGAGCGGAGGCGGACGGCGACTGGCTCGAAGCGTACACGCTGTACAACCGTCTGAATCTGCTGCACGATCCTGATGAGCGGTTCAAGGAGGACGAGCGTCGTCTGTGGACCCGGATCACGCTGATGCGTCTGTATGTTCCGGATCGTCTGCACGAGATGCGCAGCGCACGCCGGGTCGCGGAGGGCGAATCGGCGCTTCCGCCTTACAACAGCACGGGCGAGGACTGGCGTCAACGCTGGGCGGGGATTGACGACCGGATGGTGATCAATGCGCTCGGTCGCGCAGCGCGCGATCATGTCGAGCGGGTGCCGGTGCTGACGATTCTTCAGGGCGGTCTGAATCGCGTGCGGACCTTCGTGACGACGAGCGATCTGAGCGGCGCGCTGCCGTCGCTCGGCGATGAGCGTGCGGTGCAGCGTTTCGTGCGTGAGCTGGACGAGATCGACGCCGTGCTGGAGGCGCAGGGGAACCGTCTCGGGAACTACGACATCGTGAACACGGTTTCGCGGATTCTGCGCGCGAATCGCGACACGATCCGCGTCGCGGACGAGGCGATTCTGCACGAGTTCGGGACCGGCGCTGCGGCAGCGACGGACGAGTTCACCGCGTTCTACTGGCCGGACGAACTGGCGAATTTCCAGCGCACCGCGGAGGGCAACTTCACGGGCGTCGGCATCCAGATCTCGCTGAATGAGTCGATGGAGCTGCGCGTGGTGACGCCGGTCTTCGGCACGCCCGCGGCGGAGGCCGGGATTCGTCCCGGAGACCTGATCCGCGAGGTCGACGGCGACTCCACGGTCGGCATGCAGTTGTCGCAGGCGGTGGAGCGGATCGTCGGTGAGCGCGGCACGCCGGTGACGCTGACGATCGAGCGGCCGGGTGAGCCGGAGTGGATCAAGTTCCGCATCGTGCGCGACACGATCCCGCTGCACTCGGTCAAGGGCTGGCGTCGGACCGGTCCGGAGGAGATGGACTGGGACTGGTTCATCGACCGCGACACGCGCGTGGCGTACATCCGGCTGACACAGTTCATCCGCGGATCCTCGGATGATCTGCGGGCAGCGCTGGATCAGGCGATGCGTCAGGGGGCGCGGGGCGTGATCCTGGACATGCGATTCAATGGCGGCGGCCTGCTGGACGAGGCGGTCAAGGTCGCGAATGTCTTCGTCGATCCGGGTGTGATCGTGACGCAGGAGGACAACACCGGGCGTGTGCGCAGCTCTGAGCGGGCGATGCGTCCGGCGATGACGCGCGATCTCCCGATGGTGGTGCTGATCAACGAGGCGTCCGCCTCGGCGAGCGAGATCGTCGCCGGTGCATTGCAGGACTACGGTCGTGCGGTGCTGGTCGGCGAGCGGACCTTCGGCAAGGGCAGCGTGCAGAATGTGTTCATGCTTCCCGGCGGGAGCGCCGCCTTCAAGCTGACGACGCAGTACTACAAGCTGCCGAAGGGGCGCCTGATCCATCGCAAGCCCGGTGCGAACACATGGGGTGTCGAGCCCGAGGTGCGCGTGCGTGTGCTGCCCAAGATGATCGGCGAGGCGCTGATGACGCGCCAGAACGCCGATGTCGTCGAGTTCGATGCCCAGGGCCGGCTCGTCGAGAATGGCGACCGTCCCGATCCGAACGACATTCTGGAGAAGGGCCTCGATCCGCAACTGGAGACGGCCATGCTGCTGTTGCAGGCCCGGATCGTCGGTGAGCAGGAGGCACGCCGGGCCGCGCTCCGCTGAACACGCCGTCAGACTGCGGCGTCGGGCGGACTGCTGCCGATAGCAGTGGCATGAACCGCGAGGAATCGGGCTCCGGACGCAAGGTGCTGGTGATCAACGATGGCTCGCTCAGCGCGCTGGTCGCTTCGATGATGGAGCGCGAGCGTGGCGATGTCATCGCGTGGGTGCCGCCGGCGGGGTCCGGGCTGTCCGAGGATGAGCCGGGCTCGGGGCGGTCGGCGGAGCTTGTCCGCGAGCAGGCGGCCCTGCTGGGGTATGTACAGGTGCGGGTGGTGGATGGGGATCCGGGGGATCCGGGGGCGGATGAGGATGTGGGGCTGGAGACGACGCTGCTGTTGGTCTCGGCGGTGGCCGATGCCGCCCGCCTGGGGTGCGAGCGGGTGGTGTGGCCGGTGGTGTGCGGGGCGGATCTGGAGCGGATGCAGCGTGCCTCGGAGCGGGCGATGCTGGTCTCGCGCCTGGCGTGGCTCGACGAGGGGGCTTTCCCGGGGGCACTTCCGGGGGCGGGGGCGATTCCGGGGGGGACGATTTCCGGGGGTGGATTCGAGGTGACGACGCCGTTGGTGGACCTGACGCATGGGCAGGTGGAGGAGATGGCGTGCGATCTGGATGCCCCGGAGGGGGTGTGCCTGGGGGAGACGCCTGTC
>REDD01000262.1 GCA_007693725.1 Phycisphaeraceae bacterium | reverse complement strand
TCCACCCGCTCTCCCGTCTCCGGATCGTCGAAGGCCAGCATGCTCGCGTGCAGCATCAGGCGCGGCGCAGAGCGGGCGTGGTCGCCCGCGTACAGATCATCGCCGAGGATCGGCGCTCCCAATCCCCTCGGATCGGCGCTGTGGACCCGGAGTTGATGCGACCGACCGGTGATCGGCTCGAACTCGACCAGCGCGACATCCATGCTTCTCCCATCGGGCGTGGTGTGCGGACGCACTTCGAGAATCCGATAGCGCGTCTGCGCCGATTTTCCCTGCGCCAGATCGACGATCTGGTACGGCCGCCGCTCGACATCCAGCCGCATCGGCAGATCGATCAGCCCCTCGCTCGGACGATCGACGGGCGCGGCGAGCAGCGCGTGATACCGCTTCGCGACCGTCCGCTCCTGAAACTGGATCGAGATGTGCCGGTGCGCCTCGGGCGTGAGGGCACAGACCATGACGCCGCTGGTGTCCATGTCGAGGCGGTGCGGCGCGATGGGCCCGCGCGCCAGTGGGTACGCAGCGCGGACACGGTTGACAACGGAGTCGTGCTGCACGCGCCCGGGGACGCTGAGGAAGCCCGAGGGCTTGTCCACGACAAGCCAGGTCGCCCCGACGCGAAGGATGCGCAACGAAACATCGACGGCGCGCTGCGTGTGGTCGCGGTTCACGCGGTGGCGGGCTCGAGCTTCGGCGCCGGACGCAGGCCGTCGCCCTTGTCCTTCTCAGCGCGCGTCGGCCCGGACTGCGGCTGGTGGGCCGTGAAGTCCTCGCCGAAGCGGATGAGACGGAAGGAGTTGGCGATGACGAAGACATCGGCGAAGAAGTGCCAGAAGACCGCCGCGGCGAGGGGGAGCTTGCCCGTCGCCGCCAGCACCAGACCGACGACCGTGATGAGGATCGACGCGACGATGTTCTGCGCGATCACGACGCGCGTCTTCCGCGCCAGCATGATGAGAAACGGCACGCGGCTGATGTCGTCGGTCATGAGCGCGACGCCCGCGGAGTTCGTCGCGATGTCCGAGCCGGAGAGGCCCATGGCGATGCCGACATCCGCCGCGGCGAGCGAGGGGCCGTCGTTGATGCCGTCGCCGACCATCAGCACGCGCTTGCCCTCGTCGCTCATCTTGCGGATGAGGTCGTGCTTCTCCTCGGGCAGACGCTCGGCCACGATCTGATCGACATCGACGGTGATGCCGACGCGCTTCGCCACCGCGAAGCGATCGCCCGTGAGCAGATAGATCGAGCGTGCGCCGAGTTCGCGGATCTTCTCGATGACCGCCTTGGCGTTGTGACGCAGCCGGTCCTCAAGCCCGACCGCCCCGAGATACCGCCCGGCGTGCATGATGTGGACGCCGGTCATGCCGTCGATCTTCGTTTCGACCTTGCGGACCGCCTCGGCGATCGACGGGTTGAGTTCGATGAGCCACGACGAGCGCCCCGCGCAGAGTTCGCCGTCGTCCCGCCGCACGCGCACGCCCTTGCCGTGGACCTCCTCGTGCCTGCCGGATCGATCGACCTCGACGCGGGCCTTCTGCGCCGTCTCGATGATGGATCGTGCCAGCGGATGGTTCGAGTTGCTCTCGGCGCCCGCCGCGGCACGCAGCAGGTCCGCGCCGGTCACCCCCTCCGCGGGCGCGAGACGCGAGACCTCGAAGCGCCCCGTCGTCAGCGTGCCCGTCTTGTCGAAGACGATCGTGTCCACATCCGCAGCGGCTTCGAGGTAGTTCGTCTGCTTGATCATCACCCCGAGCCGCGCCGCGGCGGTGAAGGCCGCCATCATCGCCGTCGGACTGGAGATCAGCAGCGCCGCCGGAGCGCACACCACCAGCACCGTGATCGCCGTCTCCATGTTCCGCCCGAACCAGAAGACCAGCAGCGCCACCACGATCGCGATGGGCACATAGTACCGAGCGACCTGCTCGATCAGCAGTTGGCGCATCGTCCGCGCGTTCTCCGCCGCCTCGATGAGTTCGGCGACCTTGCCGATGGTCGTGTCCTGCCCGACCGATGTCGCCCGCAGCTCGATCGTGCCCGTCAGGTTCGTCGTGCCGGCGTAGACCAGCGTCCCCTCGCTCACCTCGACGGGCAGCGCCTCGCCCGTGAGCGATGCCTGATTCACCGACGACTCGCCCTTGGTCACCGTGCCGTCGACCGGAAGATTCTCGCCCGCACGCACGCGGACGATCTGCCCGACGCGGATCGTCGAGACCGAGACCTCGCGCTCCTCGCCGCTCTCATCGACGAGCCGGGCCGTGTCCGGCGTCAGCCCGACCAGTTCCTCGATGGCCCGCAGCGCGCCCGTCGCCGTGCGACGCAGCGCGTAGTCGAACACCTGGAGAATGAAGGCGATGTACCCCGCCGCCTCGTACTTGCCGATCGCGAACGACGCCAGCACCGCCAGCGCCGCGAGGGTCGAACTCGTCGGCATCCCCGACCGCAGCTCACGCCACGCCGCCGTCAGCAGGCCCGATCCCAGAATGATCGTGCCCACGATCGCCGGCCACTGCGAGATCTCCGGCGAGACAATGCCGAACACCCGCAACACCGTCGTCGTGAAGACCAGCAACCCGCCGACGAGATACAGCACGATCCAGCGCTCGATCTGGCGCTCGTGGCGTGCCTCGCGCTCCTGCCCCTCGGTGGGCTGATCGACCTGTGTCGAGGAATCGCCTGTGTGGGTGCCGAGGCCTGTGTTGGTCTCCATCATGGGGCTGCCTGCTCCGCTGTTGGATGTTGAATCACTCCACGCGATTCATGGGGTCTGGGGCGATGATCGGACTCCTGTGCCGAGCCCCCCCACGATACGCCGACCGGCCGGTGGGGCTCCCCTCACCGCTCTCTATACTAATCCGAACGCCACGGCGTTCAGAAATCCGCCTTCCGCCCCCCGTCCGAGCCACCGCCCAAGACACGGGTAGACACGGGAGACCCCGTAGACCCCACCAGAATCGGGCATCCCCAGACAGAAAACTTCCCGGTGGAGCTTCCGTGGGCTGGGGGGGAACTTCCGGGGGCGATACGCGTCTGGGAACCGTGTGGTTCTCCGCATTGTGCAGTATGACGACTGGAGACCATCGTGCAGCCCCAGCGTGTGACAATCCTCGGCGACGGACAGATGGGCATCGTGATGGCGTCTCTGCTGGCCCAGCAGCCGGATCCCGCGCGGATCTGCCTGTGGGGGCACGATGCGCGGGCCATCGAGTCGCTGGCCCAGACGCGCCGCTCCGACCGGATCCGCGAGGTCATCCTGCCCGATTCCGTCCGCGTGACCTCCCGCGACGATGAGGCCTTCGCCGATGCCGATCTGATCATCTCGGCGGTGCCGACGCAGTTCATCCGCCCCGTCTGGGAGCGCCTCCGTGCCCACGCCGCCCGCTCGCCCCACGGCGCGATCGTCAGCGTCTCGAAGGGCATCGAGAACTCCACCCTGCTCCTGCCCATCGGCATCCTCCAGGATGTTCTGGGCGAGCCGGAGGATCAGCGTTCCTACGCGGTGCTCAGCGGCCCGACCATCGCCGCCGAGCTCGCCCGCTGCCTCCCCGCCACGATGGTCGTCGCCAGCACCGATGCCGACCTGGGCGAGCGCGTCCAGCACATGGCCAACACCAGTTGGATGCGCATCTACACCCACGAAGACCCCGTCGGCGTCGAGATCGCCGGCGCCACCAAGAATGTCATCGCCATCGCCGCGGGCATCCTCGACGGCCTCAAGGCCGGCGACAACGCCAAGTCCGCGCTCCTCGCCCGCGGCCTCGCAGAGATCACGCGCCTCGGTGTCGCCATGGGCGCGCGCCCGGAGACCTTCTTCGGCCTCGCAGGCGTCGGCGACCTCGCCACCACATGCTTCTCACCCCTCGGACGCAACCGCTCCCTCGGCGAGGCCCTCGGCAAGGGTCGCTCGCTCAACGACCTCCTCGGCGAAACGGATTCCGTCGTCGAGGGCGTCGCCACGACACGCTCCGTCATGGAGCTGGCCGATCGCTACGAGGTGGAGATGCCCATCGCGCAGGCCGTGCATGCCGTGCTCTACGAAGACCTCGACCCCATCGACGCCATCGCGATGCTCATGAGCCGCCCGCCGAGCGCGGAGAGGATCGGCTGATCCCGCTCACCCCGGCAGCATCCGCCCCACCGTCCGCGGCCGGAACGGAAAGCTCTCGTACACCGCTCGCAGATCGTCCAGCGTCACCGCGTTGATCCGCGCCAGCTCATCCTCCAGCGTCGTGTACGAACCCAGATAGGTCCACAGCCGACCCAGCCGCTGCATCCGCCCGCCCGGACGCTCGCCCGCCAGCGTCACGCCCGTCGCCAGCTTGTTCCGCAGCCGCTCGAGATCATCCTCCGTCGTCGTCTCGATCACGCGCTCGATCTCGTGCGATGCGATCTTCTCCATCTCCGCCAGCCGCGACGGCTCGCCCGAGGCGTACACATAGAAATCGCCGCACCCGTCGCGCGGGTCGTACGCCGCCTGCGCCTCCTCCGCGATGCCCGTCTCCACCAGTTCCCAGTGCAGACGGCTGTTCCCCGGATCACCCAGCACCTGCGCCAGCAGCATCGCCGCGTACCGACGATCATCCTGCAGCGACGGCGCGGGCGAGAGCATCAGCAGATACCCGCGATGCACCTTCGCATCGCGCAGCTCGAAATCCCGCTCACGGCACGACGGCGTGGCGTTGTCCCGCATCGCCCCCGTCCGCACCCACGCACTGCACACACCGCACAACTGCTCCACCATCGCGTCGAAATCCATCCGACCCGCCAGCGCCACCGTCGTGTTGTCCGCCGAGTAACGCTCGCTGAAGTACGCACGCATCGCATCGCAGCCCATCGCCTTGATCGTCTCGTCCGTCCCCAGCACACGATGCGCCAGCGGATGCTCCGCGTAGTACTCCTCCATCGACCGCTCGTACAGCACCCAGAACGGATTGTCCCGGTACATCGCGATCTCTTCGAGGATCACATTCTTCTCGGTGGTGAAATCATCCTCGCGCAGCGCCGGTCGCAGAATGTCGCTCAAAATCTCCGCGGCGTTGTGGATGTGCTCCGGCAGCGTGCTCGCGTAAAAACAGGTGATCTCCGACGAGGTGTACGCGTTGTACTGCGCCCCCAGCTCGTCGAAATCCCGATTCACATCGTCCGCCGTGCGCTTCTCCGTCCCCTTGAACATCATGTGTTCGAGGAAGTGGCTCACGCCCATCAGCGGCCCCGTCTCGTCGCGCGCCCCCGTCTTCACGAAAAACCCGCACGCCGCCGTCCGCGACTCCGGGTCGATCTCCCCCACCAGCGTCAACCCGTTCTCCAGCACCGCCTTGCGAAATTCAACCGCCATGCGATTCCTCCCTGCTCACGCGATCCGCGTCCGTGCTTCCCGTCCCGAAAGCACACGATTGATGTTCTCCGCGCACAGCGCTGTCATCGCCGCACGCCCGCGCCAATTCCCGCTGCCGATGTGCGGCAGCATCACCACATTCTCCAGCCCCACCAGCTCCGGATGCACCTTCGGCTCCTGCTCGAAGACATCCAGCCCCGCCGCGAAAATCCGCCCATCCCGCAGCGCCCGCGCCAGCGCCCCCTCATCCACCACCGGACCACGCGCCGTATTCACCAGCACCGCCGTCTCCTTCATCAACCCCAACCGGCGCGTATCGATCAGGTGGCGCGTCTCCTCGGTCAACGGCGTGTGGATGCTCACGAAGTCCGCCTCGCGCAATCCCTCATCCAACTCCACGCGCTGCGCGCACAAGGGCGGATGCTCGAACTCCGGCTTGGGCGACCGCGCCACATACAGCACGCGCATCCCCCAACCGATCATCCGCAACGCCGTCTGATACCCGATCCGACCCGCCCCCACGATCAGCAGCGTCCGACCCGACACCGGCTGCCCCAGAAAATCACGCGGCCCCAGCACGCCCCCCTCCGCCCACGCGCCCGACCGCGCATACCGATCACCCTCGCTCAACCGGCGCGCCGCCGCCAGCATCAGCAGCACCGCCACATCCGCCGTGCCGTCCGTCACCGCGTCCGGCGTGTTGCACACCACAACCCCCCGCGCACGGCAGGCGTCCAGATCAATGTTGTCGTACCCCACCGCAAAGTT
>REDD01000216.1 GCA_007693725.1 Phycisphaeraceae bacterium | reverse complement strand
CAGCCCGTGATTCTGAGCGCCAAGCGCACGCCCGTCGGACGGTTTCTCGGTTCGCTGAGTGCTGTGCCGTCGCCGGACCTCGCTTCGTATGCGATCGGAGGCGTCTTCGAGGAGCACCCGTCCGTGCGCGAGCATGTCGATGAGTGCATCTTCGGGTGTGTGCTGCAGGCGGGTGTGGGGCAGAACCCGGCTCGTCAGGCGGGGCTGAAGGCGGGGCTTCCGGAGTCGCTGAGCGCGCAGACGGTGAACAAGGTGTGCGGGTCGGGGTTGCAGGCGGTGATGCTGGCAGCGCAGTCGATCAAGGCGGGGGACAACGAGCTGGTGCTGGCCGGCGGCATGGAGAACATGACGCGCGCGCCTCACTTTGCGCACATTCGCGCGGGTGTGAAGTTCGGTCCCGGGACGCTCGAGGATCACATGGCGAGCGACGGCCTGTTCTGCGCGTTCGAGAAGTGCATGATGGGCGATTCGGCGGACTACATCGCGAAGAAGTACGAGATCAGCCGTGAGGATCAGGACCAGTTCGCGGCTCGCTCGCATCGTCTCGCGGCGGAAGCGACGAAGCAGGGGTACTTCGCTTCCGAGATTGTGAAGCTGAGCGCCGAGCAGTGCATGCAGCGCAAGGGCGACGGCCTGTCGGTGGATGAGGGCATCCGTGCCGAGACCAACATGGACGGACTGGGCAAACTGCGTCCGGCGTTCGCGAAGGATGGGACCGTGACGGCGGGGAACGCCTCGCAGATCTCGGACGGCGCGGCCGCGCTGGTGGTCGCCTCGGCGCAGAAGGCCGAGCAACTCGGGATCAAGCCGCTGGCGAAGATCGTCGCGTACCACACCTCGGGCGTTGCGCCGAAGGACATCTTCCGGGCTCCATCGCTGGCGGTGCCCGCGGTGGTGGAGAAGGCGGGGCTGACGCTGAAGGACATCGACCTGTTCGAACTGAACGAGGCGTTCGCCGCGCAGGCGCTCCAGAATGTGCGCGAGGCGGGCGTTCCGGAGGAGAAGGTGAATGTCTGCGGCGGTGCGGTCGCGCTGGGTCACCCGATCGGGGCATCCGGTGCGCGGGTGCTGACGACGCTGCTGCATCAGATGGTGCGGCTGGATGTCCGGCGCGGCGTGGCGGCGCTGTGCCTCGGCGGCGGGAACGCGGTCGCGATGGTGGTCGAGCGGTAAGCCGCGATATTTCAATGAGTTGCAGCGGATGGCTCGTTTTCCGCCCAAGGGAACTGCGCATGTTCTGCGCGTTGGGTGCGGCTCGGGTTGAGAGAAAATTCGGAAATGTCCGGAAATAGCGCTCTTCGCGGTGAAGTCGGTGCGGTTCGGCACCGATAACGGTGGCGTCCTGCTCGGAGGGGTTCTCCGACGGACATCAGGGAGATGAGCGATGTTGATGAGCCACCACTGCGAACTGGTCCGTTCGAACTTTTCCGATCTGTCGTGGAGGAGCGAGGAGATCGCCACGATGGTTTCGCTCCTGATGCCGGCGCGTCATCGCGCGTTGGCTTCGACGCTGGCGTACGAGGCGACCGCGCGTGCGGAGTCGTTGCTGGCGGCCTTCGGGATGCTGGTTGAGTGTGCGGGTGATCCGTCCTCGCTCGGGGGTGTGCTGGATGAACTGGCGTACGAGCATGTCCGCTCGGGCGTGGGGCAGGCCGAGTATCTGGCGTTCCGCGACGATGTGCTCGGCGCTCTGCGGACATGGTCCGGCCCGCTCTGGTCGGGCGGTCTCGAGCAGGCGTGGCTGCACCTCTTCAACGAGGTGATCTGGATGCTGCTGGAGCGTGCCGAGCAGGTGACGATCCGTGTCGCGGCGTGAGCCGAGTCGTGATCCCGCCGAGCGAGCGTCCTACGCTCGGGCATGAGCAAGACCTATCTCGTCACGGGCGCCAATCGTGGGCTTGGGCTGGAGTTCGCTCGGCAGTTGTCGGCACGGGGTGACCGTGTGCTGGCGACCGCGCGCGATCCCGACAGCGCCACGGAGTTGAAGCCGTACGCCGAGCGCATCGACGCGCTGGATGTGACCGATGCGACGAGTGTCGAGGCGCTCGGCGAGGCGCTGGCCTCCGAGACGATCGATGTCTTGATCAACAACGGCGGGGTGTTTCCGGGCCAGCACAAAGTCGAGGAGATGGATTTCGATGCGCTGGCGGATGCCTTCGCCGTGAACAGCATCGGTCCGATGCGGGTGGTCAAGGCGCTGCTCGGCTCGGTGCGTCGGTCGGGTCCGGGGGCGATTCCGGGGGTGGGACGGATCGTGAACATCTCGACGCAGATGGGGAGCATCGCGCGGGCGGATGGCGGCGCGTACGCGTACCGGTCGAGCAAGGCCGCGCTGAACATGCTGACGAAGCTGCTGGGGCAGGAGCTGCGTGACGAGGGGATCATTTGCGTGGCGCTGCATCCCGGCTGGGTGAAGACCCGCATGGGCGGCGAGAAGGCGCCGCTCACGCCGGAGGAGTCGATCGCGGGCATGCTGCGGGTGATCGACGGCTTGCGTCCGGAGCAGACCGGGGCGTTTCTGGACTACAAGGGGGAGACGCTGCCCTGGTGAGTCGGTGGATCGGGATCGGTCCGGGTGGTGCTATTCTGGTGGAAAATATGCGAACCGAAGGAGACAACGATGGCAGGTGAAGTCGGGACGATCGCGGTGGTGGGTGCGGGGCAGATGGGCGGCGGCATCGCGCAGGTGAGCGCGGTGGCGGGGATCAAGGCGATCGTCTTCGACACGCAGGCGGCATCGTTGGATCGCTGCCGCGGAACCCACGAGAAGCTGCTGGGGCGTGCGGTTGAGAAGGGGAGGATGTCGCGCGAGGATGCGGATGCAGCGCTCGGGCGGCTGTCGTACACGGAGCGGTGGGACGATCTGGCCGCGGCGGACTGGGCGGTGGAGGCGGTGGTCGAGAACGCATCGGTGAAGAAGGAGATCTTCGCGAAGCTCGCCAAGACCTTCACGCGCGAGGATGTCGTGCTCGCGACGAATACATCGTCGATCTCGATCACGGAGATCGCCACCGCGACGGGCGATGCCGCCTCGCGGGTGGTGGGGATGCACTTCTTCTATCCGGTGCCGGTGATGGGGCTCGTCGAGATCATCCGCGGCATGCAGACGGCGGATGAGGTCGTGACGCGGACGAGCACGCTCGCGGAGCGGATGGGCAAGACGCCGCTGACGGCGAACGATCGCGCGGGGTTCGTGAGCAATCGCGTGCTCATGCCGATGATCAACGAGGCGTTCTACGCGTGGATGGAGGGCGTCGCGGAGGCCGAGGCGATCGACGGCATCATGAAGCTGGGCTGCAACTTCCCGATGGGGCCGCTGCGTCTGGCGGATTTCATCGGGCTGGACACCTGCGCGCACATCATGGATGTGCTGGCGGACGGGCTCAACAACGACCGCTATCGCGCGTGTCCGTTGCTCAAGCAACTCGTGACGGCCGGACGGCTCGGCGACAAGACGGGTCGGGGCGTGTACGAGTACGCGAAGTAGAGGGCGAGCGTTTCCGGTGACCGGTGGCCAGGAGGGACAGGGGGATCAGCGCGAGCGTTGATGGCGCCGGGATGAGCGTCAGCCGGTAGCCGGTGGTGATCCCCTGATACTCCGCGCGCCCGACGATCTGCCCTGCATCGTTGATGCTGTCGGCGGTGAGGAGGGTCCAGCCGTCGGGAGCGAGGGTGGTGAGGTCGATCACGCCGTGGGAATCGGTCCATGCCCAGGCGCGGGTGGTGGGGAGGAAGAACTCATCGAAAAGCAGGGCATCGCCGACGATGACGGCGTGGTTGTTGATGTCGTTCGGGGTTGCGCCGAGCGCACCGGGGATCATCGGGAGATCAATGATCGCGCGCTCGGGTGTGATGAGGACGGGAGCGTTCGTGTCGAAGCGCGTGCCGACGATGGCGGCGTGGTCGTTCAGTGCGGCGGGCTCGACGGCATCCGCGATGAGCGATGCTGTGCGCTGCGCCTCGATCAGCCATGTGCTCGGTGTGCCGAGGGCATCGCGCGACACTGCAAGGATTGATCCGAGGCCATTGATGTCGATGCCGCCGGACTCGCTCGCATCCGGGAGCTGGAGGATGTCTGGGGGTTCGCCGAGCGCGAAGCGCGCACCGACGAGGCCCGTGTCCGTGAGGACCGCACCGACCGCGCCGGGCTGTGATGTCGGCGCGAGGGCGCGCGATCCGGGAGCGCCGAGCGGCACGATTTCGCCGCCGCCTGTGATGAACAGGGCGCGTTCGAGGGATTCGCCGGCGAGTGTGCCGGTGAGCGTGACGGAGTTGTTGGGAGCCAGACGCGCACGCCACGCGCTCGCGAGCGGAGTGCTGTTCAGCACGCTCAGAGCGTGACCGTCCTGCCAGAGCACGACGCGGAACCCGTCGAGATCGCTGCGGATGCCGACAACGCGCCCATCCGGGCCGATGTCGAGCGCCGCCGACGAAGCGAAGCCGAGGTCGGCGAAATCAACGATGAGGGGCGAGCCGATCGCGGCCGGCGCGCCGGCGAGGGCGAGCGTGGCGGTGAGAGCGAGTCTTCGGAGTGCGGGCATGGGAGATGTATCGGATCGTGAGGTATGCTCTGTTGATTCCGGCGGGGGAATCGGAGGGCGGTCGCCATGGGCAGATCAGGACAACGGGGACGCCATCGTCGGGGCGTCGGCAGGGCGGCGTGGATGTTCGCGCTGGTGCTGGTGTGTGCGCCCGCTCACGCCGACAACGGCGTTGCACCCGACGAGCGCGTCGATTTCGACTCCGTCGGCGCGTTGATCGGCTCGCAGCGGGATGCCATCCAGCGGCTGCGCGAGGTGCAGGAACGATGCTTCCGCGAGACGCACGCGGGCCGGTTGCAGGTTTCCCGTTTGCGGGCTACGGCGGCGTTGTTCGAATGGATCGATGCGGACGAGTTCGATCGTCTACCCCGGGATGAGCAACGACGGGTCACAAATATCTATCCCTACCTGAGTCCGAGAAATGCTGAATTGCAGAGCGATGAGGAGGCGCTTGCGGCCGCGCAACGCGCGCTCATCCGGTATCGCGCGCTCGCCGAGCAACTCGGGCCGGTGGCGTGGCCGGACTTCGGCATCCGCGCTGACCTCGGAATACCCACTCACGCCAGGGGCGAACTGACGCACGCCGAACTCCATCGCAACTTGATAGAACTCAGAAGTGCCGTGATCCGGGTCTTGTTCTGGGAATCGGCGCGGTTTCGCGCAGCGCTGGAGGAGGGCAACTCGGATGAGGCGCGGGATGCATCGAGAACGATCGTCGCGGCGTACCGCTGGATGGCCTCGGCACCATTTTTCATGGGGAACAGTTTCGCGGGTTTTCTTGTTTCGTCGTTCTGCGACGATGTTCGCTGGGGTCTGGAGCAGGGCCTGATCGATCAGGAGTTGGCCGAGGAACTGGCGCTGCTGCTTGCGCAGGTCGAACGGTGGCGAACGCCGTACGAGTGCATAATGGTGTTCGAACAAGCCCGCTCGCTTCTGGCACACTGCGAACAACTGGAGGTGCTCAGGGCGCAGCACGCCGACCGTGACAAGGACGATCTGGACGCACGGCTCGTGGAACTGCGAGACTTCTTTATGCTGGAATCGGGCATGTTTGAAGCGTTCAGTCGCGCGGATGATGGCTCGCACGATCTCATCGGGATACGGGCCAACTTCGCGGCGGCTCAGGCATCCTTGATCGAGCGATGGCCGGATGTGGATGGCTCACTCCGTGTGATGCTTTCGGATGGGGTACGAAACTTCTATGTGCGGGATGCAGTGGCGGTTCGTCCGCACCTCCTCGTGACACGGACGATGCTGGCGATCGAGTTGTACCGCGCTGCCGAGGGAGGGTATCCCAAGACCTTGCAGGCGCTGGTGCCGCGGTATCTCGCCGAGGTGCCGATCGATCCGTTCGGCGGCCCGAATTCCGTTCTGGGCTATCGGGTGCTCGGGGATGATCACACCCTGCCGGTTGGAACGGGCTACGCGCTGTGGACGATCGGGCCCAATCCAACGCCCGGCACCGGCGAGCACGATCTTGCATCGATCGATCCGCAGGTGTCCGGGCTGGAGGCGATCGATCCGTCGTGGCTGGTGCGGGATGAAGCCCCGGCGGGCGCCTGGCTGCTGAATCACAGGGTCGAGCAGGTC
>REDD01000261.1 GCA_007693725.1 Phycisphaeraceae bacterium | reverse complement strand
AAGTCGATCGCCGCCGCCAGAGCGCCGCGCCACGACGGCTGCGCACGCTCCACACGCAACGCGATGTCCACCAGCGTCGGACGGAACCGCCACGCCGGGACCACCCAGCGAGCCACCGCGACGCCGAGCCCAACGATCCCCGCACCCAGCACCACGAACCGGACCGGCGCGGGAAAACGCAGCGCGTAGTCCAGCAACCCCCACACAAGCAGCCCCACGAGCGCCACGCCGACAATCAGACCGATCCGACGGAGCAGCAGCAGCCCCCGCACGCGGGATCGCATCTGTCTCAGTGCGCGGATCATCCGCTCACTGCTCGCTTCACCGCTTGGACGGGGCATTACCGGTGGTACCGCCTTTCAACAATCCGGTTCGTCGTCGCCGACGACTCAGATCAGCCGGATGACTCTACGGCCCACCCACTCCACTGTGAGCAGAACCAGCAAAACGATCAGAACCAGCGGCGTGTCCCACAACGGCTCGGACACCTCCGTCAGCACCGTCACCTCACGATTCGGCAATTCATCACCAACTTCGGGCATTTCCTCAGGACGCCACAGACGACCGCCCGTCTCATCACTCAGACGCGCCAGAAATGCGTGATCCGTCTCCGGAGAGCGCAGTTCATCATCCGGCAACGCCACCCGGACCATCCCCTCCAGACCGACCCCCCCGAGATCGCCCGGCGAGACGCTCGCCCGCCAAGCCCCCGGCGCGGGTGGCGACCAGGTCGCCGTGTACACCCGAGAACCCGGACCCTCAGGACGCAGCGCCACCTCCGCCTCCCGGGGCAAAGGATCATTCCGCACATCCCCATCCGCATCCGTCCGGACCATCCGCAGCAGAATCGAGGTCGGCGAGAAATCCACCAGCGACTGATCCAGCAGCTCCACCGTCAGACGAACCGACTGATCGATCACCGCGCGGTCCGGCGTCAGCGTCAGCAACGCCGAACGCCCCGCACGCGCCAGACCCTCCCGACCCAGCATCCGGATCAACGGCAGCCAGAAACGCTCGTACAGAATCTCACCCCGACCGTACCGATACCGCCACACCTCATCCGTCGCGACATACAGCACCCGACCCGCCCCGTACCGCATCGTCAGCAGGATCGGCGTCCGCTCGCCCGTCTCCGTCGCGCGCGCCATCGCCAGCGCCTCGCCCGTCGGCTTCACCGCCCCGGACGGGATCGACTGACCCCACCACAGCGTCGACCAACCCGCCCGCGTGTCCGTCAGCTCACGCAGCCACGGCTCCTCATCATCATCGCCGAGCTGCAACACGCCGAAGCGATCCGCGCTCGACAACCGCTCCATCACGAACGGACCGGGGATCATCGTCCCCGCGCCGGCGCTCGAAAACGGCAGCAGATCGCCCAGCGCCGTATCGAACCACGAGTTCGGCGTGTGCGCCGGACCCGCAAGCCACACCAGACCCGCGCCGCGCGTCGCCACATGGTCGCGCATCTGCGCAATCTGATCCACCGTCAGCACCTGCGGCGCCATGTCGCCGATCACGATGATGTCGAACTCCGCCCACTCCTCCGGAGACTGCGGCAGCCCACGCAACTCGACATCCCCCTCCTGCGTGTAACGACGATCCGGCGCGAGCATCAGACCCGACGACACCACCGACGACTCACGCAGCAGAAGCACACGGAGAAATCGCTGCTCCCAGCGCGGATACCCGTCCACATACAGCACACGCAGCGGACGATCCACAAGGTCGATGGTGAAGGAGCGCTGGTTGTTCCCCGGCACAAGATCCGGCACATCCGGATCGATCACGACCTCCCACTCCCGCTCGCCCGCATCGATCGCACGATGATTCAGCGTCACCACCGTCGTGCCATCCTCATCGCCCGATCCAAGCTCGATGCGCTGCTCATCCAGCGTCAGACCCGTCGCGGTATCCACCAGACGCACCGTCGCGCCCGCCGTCGTCCCCGCGCCGCCGATCCGCTCGATCTCCGCCCGCACCGGCGTCGTGTCCTCGATGAACGCCGCGCGCGGCGCATCGATCCGCCGCAACGCAAAGTCGCCCAGCGGCTCCGTCGATCCCAGCGCCACCGTATGCACCGGGATCCGCTCGCCCTGCAACCGACGCAACGCGCCACGCGACACATCATCGTTCGAGCGACCGTCGCTCAGCAGCACCACGCCCGCCACCGGTCGCGCTGCCGCACGCGCCAGCGCCTGATCCAGCGCGCTGCCGATCATCGTCCGCCGACCATCCGCCGCACCGAGTTCAACCCCCACCCCGCCGTCTTCCGCGGAGCGCACGCCGAGATCGAACACGCCCTCGTCAAACCCCAGCCACACCACCGTCCGCTCCTCGGACAAGTCGCGCCACATCGGCCACGACGCCGCAAGCGCACGCTCCAACTGCGCATCACGAGAGATCCGCTCCCCGTCCGGACCCTCCGCATCCTCGATCGTCAGCGATGCCGAGCGATCCACCAGCACCACCACCCAGTCCCGCTCAACGCTCTTGCGCTCATCCACCAGCCGAGGCCCGCACAGCAGCGCCACCAACGCCAGAATCAGCAACGACCGCACACCCGCCAGCGCCATCCGCCCGAAGCGCGGCCCCGTCAGACGCGAGTACGACCACACCGAAAACGCCACCGCCCCCACCACGATCAGCGCCCACGCCCACGCGGCCAACGGCCGCTCGAACCCGAAGCGCAGCCCCTCCGCCGCCCAGTCGAGCGTCTCAAGATTCAAGAGTGAACGCAGCGTCTCCGTCATCCTCTCCATTCTTCACGCAGCGACCGGAGTGCCCGACGGCTCCCGGAACGCGTGACTGAAAAACCGCGCCATGATCGTCTCCGCCAAGGCCAGCAGCAGCGCCGCCCACAAGAGCGGCATGCTGATCCCCGCACGCTCATCCCCCATCGTGAACACCCGCGCCACATCCTCCGTCGGCAGCCACGCCACCATCTCCCCCTCCTCGCCCCCCGCCCCCGACAGCCACGCCCGCACCGCCGTGCTGTCCAGCGGCTCCACCCGACCCGCCTCGGCATCCGCGTTCACCGCCAGAATCCCGACGCCGCGCCCCGCCGCATCCACGCCGGAATAACGCCCGGCGCGACGGAGGGGGGGCTGGATGATCCCCGAGGCGTCCACCTCGATCGGGGTGGGTGTGAGCAGGCGGGCAGCACCGGGAGGCGCGAGGGCCGGACGACCGGCGACCGCGGGGAGGATCGCCCCGGTTTCGCCGACCCCCTGCCGGACGAGTTCCTGCACCAGCGGCACCATCAGCGGGCGGGCGGGGAGGTCGGTCCATTCCAGAGCCGGAGCGACCCCGAGGTAGACCACCAGCCCGCGTCCAGCGGCGACCGGATCCTCGGTGTCTGTGGGCGCTGCCGCTCCCGAATTGTCCTCCACGCCGGCGCCCGGGGCGGCGCCGTTCCGGCCCGGCGCTCGGATGCTGCGGGTGGGCGACTCCGCCAGAATGAGGGGGCGGCCATCGGCGAGAACGAGGATGTCCGTCGCGCCCGCCCGGTTCGGGGTGGCGGGCAGGAAGCGCTCCACCGAGACGGGCGAGAGCAGGTCGCGCAGCTCCCCGGCGACCTGCGAGAGCAGGCCGGTCTGCGGCTGCTCGGGGGCGAGGCGCAGCGGCTCGGCGTGGGTCTCGGCCTCCCGGGCGATGGTCCATTCCAGGTCGAAGGTATCGAGGAACAGGTCGGTCCAGAGGTGGACGCTGGTCTCGGAGGGCGGCGAGACGATGACGAGGCCCCCGGCATCCACGAAAGCGCGGAGGCGGGGCCAGGCGTTCTGGGGGATCAGGTCGGGATCGGGCAGGAAGAGGGCGTCGAGGGTGGCGAGTGCCGCGGCGTCGATGGCCCCCGGTTCGAGGTCGCGGATGGTGATGGGCGCGCCCTCGCTGGGCTGGAGGGCGAAGCGGAGCCAGTCGGCGGGGGCGAGGCGCTCGGAGCGGATGGCCCCGGTGAAGCGACGCGGGGCGACGACGCCGATTTCGAGGGCGTCGACGACGCCGATGGGTCGGCGGAAGGTGTTGTCGGCGTCGAGGTCGTCGCGGTCGATCTCGGCGATGAGCATGGCCTGTGTGGTGCGGGCGGCGAGGGTGTCGTCGGCGGGGCGGACGACCTCGACCGTGAGGGAGGCGCTCGCCTCGGACTGGCCGGGGGACCAGCGGATGCCGGTGCGGGCCTCCTGGGCGAGGGTGATCGTCTCGCCATCCCCCGAAGCGGTGACGAGGCGGACCCGGATGGTGGAGACGGCCTCCTCGCCGACGCCGGCGCCGGAGCGCCGGAGGGTGACCCGGACGGGGACGGGCTCGGAGGCGCGTCCGCGTCCGGTGAGGACGACGGAGCGCTGGGGATCGACGCCGGTGATGGTGATGTTGGAGCCGGGGGTGGTGCGGGGTTCGGGGGCGAGGAGGCGGACGCGGTCAATGTCGGCGAGGACGCTGGGGAGGGGTCGGGTCGGGTCGGCGGAGCCGGAGAGGAGGTCGCTGAGGAGGATGACGACGGTTTCGCGGGCGGCATCGGCGGCGGCGATGGCGCGGAGGCGCGCGCCGAGGGACTCGAGCGCGCCGGGGATGTCGGCGCGGGCCTCGGTGGGCTCCAGATTGCGGATGAGCTGGCGGATGGCCCCCAGATCGGGGGAGGCGGGGATGACGACGGGGCTGGCGGGGGCGCTGAGGGTGATGAGCCCGGCGCGGTCGCCCTCGCCCATGGCTCCGAGGATGCGGTCGGCCTGTTCCTTGGCGCGGTCGAGGGCGGTGGTGTTGCCGGTGCGGAGGGATGCGGTGAGGGATTCATCGACGAGGAAGTAGACATCGCGTCCGGACCCGGCGAAGAGCGCGCCCGCCGCGTCGATGAGGGGGCGGGCGATGGCGGCGGCGAGGAGCAGGACGATGAGGCAGCGCGTGGCGAGGAGGAGCCACTGCTGGACGCGGAGTCGGCGGCGCTGACGGCGGAATGCCTCCAAGAGGAAGCGCATGGCGGCCCAGGGGATGGGCTTGCGGCGCTGGCGCAGGAGGAGATGGATGAGGATGGGTATTGAGACGGCCGCGACGCCCGCGATGAAGATGGCTGGGTGGAGGAAGGTCATGGGTGGGGTTTATCGCTTGGGCCCGGAGCGTTTGGATTGTGCGTTGCGCCGTGCGAGGAAGGCGGCGAGGGGCGGGCCGAGCCAGTCGTGGGTGTTGACAAGTCGGTAATCGAAGCCGAAGGCGCGTGCTGCCTTCTCGACGGCATCGCGGTGGGTGTTGAAGGCCTGGAGGTATTCCTTTCGGATGGCGCGCGGGTCGAGGCGGAGGCGGCCCTCGCCTTCGAGCCCCTCGAAGGGGGCGGTCTGGTCGAAGTCGAAATCGACCTCGCGCTTGTCGACGACCTGGAGGAGGATGGCATCGTGGGAGCGGTGTCGGATGCGGGCGAGGGCGGTCCGGAGTTTTTCGGGATCCTCGAAGAAGTCGCTGACGAGGACGATGAGGCAGCGGTTGTTGAGCTTGGCGAGCATCTGATCGACGACGCGCCCGAAGTCGGTGGGCTTGTCGACGGGGTGGGTGGCGAGGGTGGAGACGATGCGCCGCCACTGGCCCTGCGCGGAGGAGCGGGCGGCCATCGCGAGGATCTCATCGGCGTAGACGGCGAGGCCGACGCGGTCGCCCTGGCGGATGGAGACGAACGAGAGCGCGGCGGCGGTGGCGGTGGCGTGGTCGAACTTGGTCCAGTTGCTGCGGCCGTCGTTGGAGCGCTCTGCGCCGGTGCCGGAGGCGGAGGCGTAGGAGCGGGAGCCGAAGTTCATGGAGCCGGAGGCATCGACGAGGAGGATGAGGTCGAGGTTGGTCTCCTGCTCGTACTGCTTGAGGTAGAGGCGTTCGGTGCGTCCGAAGACCTTCCAGTCGAGGTGTCGGAGGTCGTCGCCGGGGACATAGGGGCGGTGCTGGGCGAACTCGACGGAGAACCCGAAGTAGGGGGAGCGGTGCATGCCGCTCATGACGCCCTCGACGATCATTCTGGCGCGGAGCTCGAAGGTTTCGAGGCGTGAGAGGGTCTGAGGGTGCAGGTAGTCGGTGGGGTCGACCCGTGCTTCGGGGTTGGTCGCGGGGGATGTGGTTTTGGGGTCGGGCATGTCCGGGCGATTCTACCGGTCGGGAGTTG
>REDD01000260.1 GCA_007693725.1 Phycisphaeraceae bacterium | reverse complement strand
CTCACGGGAACACACCCCATGACCACCCCCACCCCCAGCGTCGCGACACGCATCGTTGCCGCCATCCTCTGCGCAGTCATCGCAATACCAGCGATTGCGAGTGACCCTTCTGCCTTCGGCGACGCGGTGCATACCGCACGCACGAGTCAATCCGAGGGCGAGTGGGTGAAAAGCTTCAAGCACCGCGCTCTGGACAAGCAGGTAGTGGGGCTGGTGAGTTATGACGATGGATCCGGACCCGCACTCTACACCCGATCAAATAATCATGTACTGAAATGGCATGCGGGCGACTGGACTCCGCTACCAGTTGCTCCGGTACACATCAAGGGACTTGTAGCGATCGATGCGGATGATGGGGACGCCGCCGGTCTCTACGCACTCTCCACTACAAGCGGTGATCACCGCTACATCACCATGTGGGATGGAATCGAATGGCGACCACTCGGCGAAGGGCTAGGCATAGTCCCCAACGCCGCCGTTGCCTACGACGACGGCACGGGGAATGGAACGCACTTGTACATAGGCATCAACATGGAGAATCCTCAGCCCTCGATACCGCATAGTGTCTGCCGCTGGGATGGATTCAACCTCACCCCTGTTCCCGGCACCGAATCGATCGGCCTCGCAGATGCGATGATTGTTCACGACGACGGGCAAGGTGATGGAACGACCATCTTCATCGGGGGCCGAACTGGCGTTTGGAAAAAGTCTGGTGATCAGTGGATCAACATAGGCCAGGTAGCCGGCGCACCGAATACCACTATCAGGATCAACGCCTTTGCAATCCATGATGATGGCAGCGGTCCGGCTCTCTACGCGAGCGGATCGTTCACGAGCATCGATGGTATCGACGCCATGAAGCTCGCGAAGTGGGACGGCATCGAGTGGCTGCCTGTTCACAGCGAGACGGAAGATTTCCCGACCATCTTGGTGCTCTCGTCATTCCAGGCGCCGGGAGAGACACAACCGCACTTGTATGCGGGGAGCTCGCTGTTCCCCGACAGTCTCGTCCCGCTGTTTCAAAGATGGGACGGATCGTCGTGGGAAGATCTGACTCCCCAACTCGCCGAACAACTAAATATAAGCTCACACATCATCGAGATGGTCGTTTTTGATGATGATAATACCGGTCCTCGCCTCTATGTCGCCGGCCGATTCCAGATCAGCAACCACGCGTTCTGCGGCGGAATCGCACGGTGGGATGGCGCGTCCGCAACCCCGGTCGGACATGGTCTGAACAACATCGTTCATGCGATCACGGAGTTCGATTCCAAGCCGATCGTCGCCGGCGATTTTACTCGCGCAGGAACCGTGGAACTCAATCACATTGCACAATGGGATGGACAAGCATGGCAGCCGCTGGGATCGGGCGTGAGCCGCGACCCCGTTGCGCGTATTTATGCAACCGCTGTTCATGACGATGGCTCCGGACCAGCCCTGTACGCGGGGGGACTATTCATCACTGCTGGAGGCGTCCCGGCCAACAACATCGCGAGATGGGACGGCAACCAATGGACACCGGTCGGATCCGGTACGAACGGTCTTGTCTACGCACTGCAGGTCTACGATGACGGCTCCGGCTCCGCACTCTATGCGGGCGGATCGTTCACCACCGCGGGGGGGCAAACTGTGAACAATATCGCCCGCTGGGACGGCGCCTCTTGGTCTCCGATTGGGCCGGGATTCGATGGAACTGTTTTTGCGCTGTGTGTTTACCAGGGAATGCTTGTGGCGGGAGGCAACTTTACTTACGCAGGCACCGAAAGACGAAACAAAATCGCCATCTGGGATCCCTCGACCGGCACATGGGATCGTATGCGAAAGGGTTTCGACTCCAGTGTTCGCGCACTCGCTGCGACACAAGGAAGTCCGACCGAGCCGTCACTGCTGTACGCCGCAGGGTATTTCGCGGGATCATTTGAACAACTCTTCTCCCCCGCGGTCGCTGTTTGGAATGGAAATGTCTGGTCAGCTCCCGCAGCCAATGCACTCCGAACTGCGGATCAGCATGGAAATGTAACTCCGCCTTTCGCGACAAGCATCCATGTGATTGAAGATCCCACGGGTGGCGCGCCCACGATCTATTTTGGTGGTCGTTTCTTGACGCCCGAGCCGAATCCCACACAAGGAGTCGCTACGCTCAGAAATGGGCAGTGGATCAACGAGGGCTTGGATTTCAGCGATATGTTTAATGGGATCGGCGCCGCGACCACGGCGACGCGGGCAAGCGCCTTTCACTCCTTCAGCGAAAACTCTCTTGTCGGCCCCGCCTTTGCGATCGCGGGAAACTTCATCAAAGTGCCAGGGGGCGACTCGTTCGTTTCCATCTGGAATCTGAATACCGACATCACCCCCGCGCCCTGCCCCGGCGACATCAACGGTGACGGCATTGTCGACCTCGACGACTTCATCATTCTCGCGGGCAACTTCGGATCCGGCCCCGGCGCAACGCCGCAACAAGGCGATTTGAATGGCGACGGCTTCGTCGATCTCGACGACTTCATCATCCTCGCGGGTAACTTCGGGAATAACTGCAACTGACACGATCGCCGCGCCCGGGCCTATCCTCGGGTGCCATGCCCCGCCCGAGCCCCGCCCTCCGCACCGCGCTCGAAGCCGTCCACCTCGGCGCGCTGGGGTTGTGGTGCGGCATGACCATCGCCATCGGCGCCGTCGCCGCCACCATCTTCCCCGCGATGCGTCGCCTCGATCCCTCCCTGCCCGACTATGCGGGCTTCCCCGATGCGCACTGGTCCATCGGCGCGGGCTCCATCATGAACCCGCTCTTCCACATGCTCGACTGGGCATCCCTCGCGCTCGCGGGCATCGCCCTCCTGACCCTCGCACTCGGCGCCGCCTTCGGGATGATCCGCCTCGCCACCGCCGGCGGCACACTCCGCACGCTCGCGCTCCTCTGCGCTGTCATCGCGCTCGGATATTCCGTCTTCTCACTCCGCCCCGCCATGGATGCCGACCTGAGCGCCTACCACAGCGCGGCACGCGCCGGCGACCACGCCACCGCACTCGTCCACAAGGACGCCTTCGACCACGCACACCCCCGCGCCTCGCTGCTCATCGCCATGACCCTGTCCTTCGCGGGCTTCGCGTTCATCGCCGGAGCCGTCAACGCCATCCACAGGCCGGAGCCGACAACGCCCGATTCCTGACACCGCCCCCTATCCTCTGCCGATGGCGAAGCACCACGACATCCCGTTCGAGTTGCCCCGCGTCTCCGTCGCGGCACGCCGTCGAGCAGCGCGCATCTACAGCGCCCTCGAAGAACTCCACCCCGATGCGCACTGCGAGTTGAACTACAGATCGCCCCACGAACTGCTCATCGCCACCATCCTCTCCGCGCAGGCGACCGATGTCTCCGTCAACAAGGCCACACCCGCGCTCTTCAAGCGCTTCCCCACACCGGCCCACTACGCCAAGGCCACGCCCGCCGACATCGAGCCCTACATCAAGACCATCGGCCTCTATCGCAACAAGGCCAAGTCCGTCCACGCCGCGATGACCCGCATCGTCGAGGAATACGACGGACAGGTTCCCCGAACGATGGAAGACCTCCTGACGCTCCGCGGCGTCGCACGCAAGACCGCAGGCGTCGTCCTCGGCGAGGGCTTCAAGATCAACATGGGCGTCGTCGTCGATACCCATGTCGAGCGCCTCTCCAAGCGGCTCGGACTCGTCCCCCCCGACGCCACCACCGCCATGACCGAACGCTACCTCATGGCCCTCTTCCCGCGCGACAAGTGGATGCAGCTCTCGCACCTGCTCATCTTCCACGGCCGACGCCTCTCCCCCGCCCGCAAAAACTGGGAATCCACCGACCCGCTCTACAAACGCTTCGCCACCCCCGAACGCATCGAAAAGGCCCTTGCACAACTGCATCCGCCGCCCGCTCATCTCGCCTGATCCGCCGCCGGGCATGACGGTACCCTGCACACCCAGATGCACACCCCGACACCGCTCCAACGCAAGATCCCCAACGCGCTGACCATCGCCCGCATCGTCATGGCCGCGGTGTTCGTCGCGCTGCTCTCGCTCTACCGCTTCCCCGACACGCACACATGGGCGCTCGTCACCGCGTTCCTGCTCTTCATCGCCGCCGCGCTCACCGATGCGCTCGACGGCTACCTCGCACGCCGGTGGAACGCCGTCTCCATCTTCGGACGCATCGCCGACCCCTTCGCCGACAAGGTCCTCATCATCGCGGCATTCGTCCTCCTCGCCGGTGGACAATTCACCATCCCGGACTCCACAACACAGGCCAGCGGCATACTGCCCTGGATGGTCGTCGTCATCATCGCCCGCGAACTCCTCGTCACCACCATCCGCGCCACCCTCGAAGCCCGCGGCATCGACTTCTCCGCCTCCGCATCCGGAAAATGGAAGATGATCGCGCAGTCCGTCGGCGTCCCCGCCATCCTCCTCATCCTCCTCATCGCCACATGGTCCGACCCGGACATGCCCCGCTGGGCGCTCCTGACGAACTCCGCCATAGCCTGGGGCGTGGTGGTCATCACGGCGTGGTCGGCCCTGCCGTACATCACCCGCTCGATGCAGGCTTTGGACCCTCGCAAGTAGCCGCTGGACATACCGGCGATCTGAGAGATAATCATGAAACATCTGCAAGGGGCCGGCGCCTCTGTTTCGGAGGGATTCACACATGGCAAAGACAGGTCCGAGGTCTGAACCACAGGTTCGTCGCTCTCGCGCGGTCGTAATTGTGCTGCTTGCAAGTCTGACGATACTTGCACTGACTGTCCGATTCCTTTACCCCGGCAATACAGTCTTCGTCAGCAAGACCCCCGAGGAGGCGCGACGATCGGCGGTCGAACAGGATCGCTATCTCGTCATGATGGCCACCGCATCATGGTGCGGACCTTGCAGAAAAATGAGGCGTACCACCTGGCGAGATGACCAGGTCGTTCAATGGATTGAAGACAACGCCATAGCTGTGCTGCTTGATGTCGATCGCTGGAAAACACTCGCAAGCGAGCTATCGATCGAGTCCATGCCCACAACAATCATTCTCCATCAGGACCAGGAACTCACGCGCCTCAGAGGATACCTGACCGCAAACCAACTGATGTATGTACTCAACATGATCACGGAAGGGCAGCCGCTCCCGAATTTCGATACTCGACAGGGGATGGCAACTCTGCGTCTCATCGAACTCGAACGACAGGCAGAAAACTCCAGCGACATCGATCTGCTCAGCGATCTGATCTTCACATATAGCAAGGCAGACAAAGCTGGGGACGCGATCGCTGCCTTCGATCGGATTGTGTCGATGTTGATCGAACGGCGTTACCCGGAAGATGCGGATCTGGCCCGCTCCGCCTTCCCGATCGGCGCACTCCCCCGCATCATCCCGAGTTCTCTGCCGTCTGTCATCGCCATGAGAGAAAAAATCGAGCTTGCCATACTCGATGCGGACGAGCCCGATATTCACCTCTTCACCCTGCATTCACGACTGAACTCCCAACTCGGCGATAGGGATTGCTCCACCAATCTGCTCGCGGAGATCGATCGCCACTTCCCCAACTGGACTCAGGCAGAACACATTCAAAGATTCCTCGAAACACTCATCGAGTACCACACATTCGACCCGATTCTCCGCTCGTACGATGAATGGGATCTCGCAGCTCCGGTGATTGTCGAGGCCGTGGTCCGATCCCACAATCGCTCCACCAAGCGATTTTCCAGCAGGTATGACACGAAGGAAATGATCGAGGAAAGAGCGGATGCATTCCACCGTATTGCTGCGGAGCAGATCGCAGCCGCAGCCATGGCCGCCATCCGTGACGATCGCCCCGAGATCGCTCTCCAACTCAACGACGATGCCATCAATATCTTCGGACCCAGTATCATCCCTCATGCCATCGTCAATCGTGCCCTCAACTCAGATATCATCCACCCCATCCTTCGAGACATCCAGTCCCGGGACCCCGTCCGAGACTCCGATCTCGAGTCGCGGCTGAACAATCTACTCGCGGACATGCCGAGCTCTCGTCGATAGCCTCTCTACCTGACCATGCATCATCGCGACGGTGAAATCACCGCTCTCCCGGCATCACAAAGCCACAGCCACAAGCAGCGCCATCGATATCGATCGGGCATTTCATGCAGACAACACCCTCCACACCAACCACCAGAGAACCACACAAGAACCGCCATCGCGCGCCCATC
>REDD01000258.1 GCA_007693725.1 Phycisphaeraceae bacterium | reverse complement strand
ATCTGCGGCCTCGCCGACGGCAACAACTGGGCCATCCGCACCATCATGAACAAGTACCGCGAGGAGTTCGAGGCCCGCGTCAAGCCCACCTTCGTGCCCGTCACGATGTCGATCGGGGCCGCGGCCAACCGGTAGATCCTTGGGGTCCGCACAAATTCCGTACAAATATACCCTTATGGGACGGGTTTGTTCTGAATTCTCTGGACCCCGCCCCCGTTTGCTCTACACTCGGATCGTCGATGGTGCCGATGCAGGCACGATGCCCCTTCCGAGGGGCGGGCGCTCGGTGGGTCGAGGTGCCCGGCATTCAAGAGGCAGCCCGACGCTGGATCCGCGATGACGATGATTTCCACAACGACCGCCACAACCGCCGCAGCACGCACCGGCGGAGATGCCGATGCGCCCGCGTCGGAAGACCCTGGGCCGAGTCGACGATCCACCCAAACCCCCTCCAGCGCGAACGCGAACGCCCCGGCCCCATCGTGCGCGCTGATCGACGCCACCGGCCGCCTCGCGCCCGCGACGCTGGACTGGCTCGCCCGCCACGCCGAGCGCGCCATGGCGCTGCTGAACACCACCGGCGAGATCCGCGCCCGCATCGTCCTCGACGATGAGATGGCCCGCGCCCACGAGCAGCACTGCAACGCGCCGGGCACCACCGATGTCATCACCTTCGACCTGCGCGACGACCCTGCGGATCGTCTGGATACCGACATCCTGCTCTGCCTCGACGAGGCGCAGCGCCAGGCCGCGCTCCGCAACCACCCCGTCGAGCGCGAACTGCTGCTCTACATCATCCACGCCGTGCTTCACTGCCTCGGCCACGACGACCACGACGACGAATCGTTCCAGATCATGCACGCACGCGAGGACGAGATCCTCGCCGCCCTCGGCGTCGGCACGACCTTCAGCGTCGAACCGACCGCCGACCCGGGCGCCGGGAGTCAATCCAGTCGATGAACGCACCCGTCCTTCTCGCGATCGGCGCAACCTTTCTCGCATGCTTCGTTTCGAGTCTGCACTTCTCGCTGCGCGAGTTCTCCCTCCGCAAGCTCGAACTCATCGCCAAGCCGCGCAACGCGATGCAGCGCCTCCAGCCGATCATCGACGACCCGGACGCCCACGCGCTCTCGATGGGCGCCCTCCGCTCGGCCATCCATGTCTTCATCGTGATCTGCCTCGTGCTCGCCTTCGCCACCCACGAGCAGGGCGTCGGACACCTTCTCCCGACGCCGCTCGAAGCGCTCTGGGCCGGTCTGATCGGCGCTGCCGTCCTCTACATCTTCGGGCTGGTCATCCCCCACAGCATCTCTGAGCACGCCGCCGAACGGCTCATCCTCTCCTTCGGCTGGTTCATCCGTGCCGTCTACGCGCTCGCCGCCCCGCTGCGGGCGCTCTTCTTCATCGATGAGGCCGTCAAGCGTCTCGCGGGCGCGCACGCCGTCACGGAGAAAATGGAGTTGGAGGAAGAGCTCCTCGATGTCGTCACCGAGGGCGAGCGTGAGGGCAGTCTCGGCGAACTCGAACGGGACATGATCGAGTCCGTCGTCGAACTCAACTCCACCACCACCGAGCAGATCATGACGCCGCGCACCGACATCGAGGGCGTCGCGCTGACCAACGATCTCAAGACCATCCGCAACTTCATCGAACAGGCCGGGCACAGCCGCATCCCCGTCTACGAGGGCGACCTCGACCACATCGTCGGCATCCTCTACGCCAAGGACCTGCTCCAATTCGTCGGCGAGGACATCTCCGACTTCGACCTCCGCGCCATCGTCCGCGAAGCCGTCTTCGTCCCCGAGAACAAGCCCGTGCTCGAACTCCTCGTCGAACTCCGCGCACGCAAGGTCCACATCGCCGTCGTCCTCGACGAGTACGGCGGCACCACCGGCATCGTCACCCTCGAAGACATCCTCGAAGAGATCGTCGGCGAGATCGAGGACGAGTACGAGCCCGAGGGCGAGACCGATCCGGAGATCAATGTCGATCTCGACTCGCGCTCCGCCGTCATCGACGCTCGCGCCTATGTCCGCGACGCCAACGAAGCGCTCGAATCCATCGGCGTCACGCTCCCCGAGCACGAGGACTACGACACCGTCGGCGGGTATGTCCTCTCCGTCCTCGGCCACATCCCGAGCGCGGGCGAATCCTTCCGCCAGAACGGGCACGCCGTCACCATCCTCGAAGCCGAGCCGACGCGCGTCTCCCGGCTCCGCGTCGAGGCACACGAGGGCGAGCCGGAAGCCGCCGCCACCCCCGCCGACTCCGCCGCGGAATCCACCATCGCCGAGCGCGCGTCCGAGAACGGCCACGACGATGCCCCGGCAGCCGCTCGCCATACGGATCACTGAAGCGCTTGCGCCCGATCCGCACGCCGATCCCGCTACAGTCCCGACCATGAGCGACCAACTCACACTCCACAACACCCTCACCGGGCGCGAGGAGATTTTCGTCCCCCTCCGCGCGGGCGAATGCTCCTTCTACACCTGCGGCCCCACCGTCTACGACTTCACGCACATCGGGAACTTCCGCTCCTTCCTCGCCGCGGACCTCCTCCGGCGCTGGCTCGAATCGCCGCTCTGCGCGCGCACCGCGCCCGATCGCAAGCCCGAGGCGCACGCCTTCGGCCAAGGCGGATACCGCGTCCGCCATGTCATGAACATCACCGATGTCGGCCACATGACCGACGACTCCGCCGCGGACGGCGCGGGCGAGGACAAGATGGAGGCCGCCCGCAAGCGCCTCGCCGAGGCCAAGAAGGCCGGCACGCTCCCCCCCGGCGTCGATGTCGATCCCTCCGACCCGCTCGGCGTCGCCGACTACTACCGCGCCGCCTTCGTCGAAGATGCCCGCACACTCTCGCTCAAGGTCGTCCTCGACGCCGACCGCGACCCCGCGCTCCTCCCGCGCGCCACCGATCACATCCGCCACATGCTCGCGCTCATCCTCGAACTCATCGAGCGCCACCACGCCTATGTCGATCCCGCCGGCGTCGTCTACTTCGACACGCAGTCCTTCCCCGACTACGGCCGTCTCTCCGGCAACACACTCGAAAAGATCCGCTCCGGCGCGGGCGGACGCGTCGCCGCGACCGTCCAGGCCTCCAAGAAGCACCCCGCCGACTTCATGCTCTGGAAGCACGACCCGACACACCTCATGCGCTGGGATCCGATGCGGGTCTTCGCCGATGCGGGCGACGCCGAGCGCGCCGAACTGTGCAGAAAGCACGCCCTCAAGGAGGGCTACCCCGGCTGGCACATCGAGTGCTCCGCCATGGCCCGCGCCATCCTCGACCACGACGAGATCGACCTCCACTCCGGCGGCGAGGACAACATCTTCCCCCACCACGAGTGCGAGATCGCCCAGTCCCGCTGCGCCACCGGCAAGCAGCACTTCGCACGCTACTGGTTCCACCCGCGCTTCCTCATGGTCAACGCCGAGAAGATGTCCAAGAGCAAGGGCACCTTCTTCACCGTCCGCGACCTGCTGGGCAAGGGCTTCTCCCCCGCCGCCATCCGCCTCGAACTCATCAAGACCCACTACCGCTCCAACGCCAACTTCACCGAACAGGGGCTGAAGGACTCGATGCGCATGGTGGCGCGCTGGCGCGCCTTCCGCGCCAAGGCCGAATCGATCGCATCCAACGATGCCTCCGATCCACAGGTCGAAGAGCGTTTCGCCCGCGCCCTCAACGACGACCTCAACATCTCCGGCGCGCTGGGCATCATCAACGCGTGGATCAACGACACGCCGAGCCCCACCCGCGCCGATGGAGCCATCCTCGACCGCTTCGATGGCGTACTGGGCGTCCTCGCCTGCGCCGATGAGGGCGCGCCCGCTCAATCCTCGGACGGTCCCTCCGACGCCGAGATCGACGCCCTCCTCCGGCAGCGCGCCGAGGCCCGCAAAGCGAAGAACTTCGCCGAGTCCGACCGCATCCGCGACCAGCTCGCCGCGATGAACATCGTCATCACCGACGGCCCGAACGGCGCGACCTGGTCGCGCAAGGCGGCGCTGTAGCAACGCCGCCAACTCTCATGGGTTGTCGTCTTCCAACTCCGCGAGCAATCCGTCCACCCGTTTGACCTCGTCCATATCCCCGAGTCGGTTGAACAGGTTTCGTGCTTTCGTCAGGTCTCGATTCGCACCACTGGAATCGCCTCGTTTGATTTTGATCAATCCGAGATTGCTACAGCATTTCGCGACGACTTGATCGAGATCATCGTCTCTGGCGAGCATGAGGAGCTGTGATAACAGTTCTTCGGCCCCGTCCAAGTCGCCTCTCGAAATCGCCAGATCTGCGATTCTCTCTCCACACGCCGCGAAGACATCCGGGCGTCCAGGGCTTTCCTCCATCTCGAGCACCGACATATACAGCTTTCGTGCCTCTGATATCTCTCCGCGTTCCTCAAGCAAGTATCCGAGATTTGCACAATTGACCGCGATGCCTTCCAGTCGCCCGATCTCTTTATCAATCGCCAGCGCCTTCCGGTACATCTCCTCGGCACCAGCGATGTCGCCGCTCGCTTTCATGGAAGCACCGATATTCCCGTAGCCGATCGCGACGCCTGTCCGATCGCCGAGTTGTTCATAGATCCGAAGCGCCCGGCGTTGCATCGCCACGGCGCCATCAAAATCCCCACGCTCGGCCCGAAGTGTTGCGAGGCTTTCGTAGTCGCTCGCCGCATCATTGAGAAGCCCTGCCCGCTTGTTGTGCTTCAGCGACTCCCGAAACATCGCCTCAGCACCCCGCATGTCTCCCAGCGCGTGCAAAAGTCTCCCGAGTCTAGCGCAATCAATCGCCACAGCTTCGTTGAGCCCAAGCAGCTTATTACTCTTGAGCGCCGTGTTGTAGAACTCCTCTGCTTTTCGGAGATCCCCGCGCTCAAAAAAGACATCTCCCATCCGCCCGCGGACATCTGCGACTAATTGCTGATCGTTCCGCTGCTCAAAGATGCTCTGCGCCTCTCGGTACATTTTCTCGGCGTCATCGAATTTGCCGAGTTCTAGGTAAGCGCTCCCAAGATTCACACATACCTTGCATTGATCGCCTGCTTCCTTGTCCGATCGTTCGTACACGAGTCGAAATAAGGCGGCAGCGGCCTCCGTATCGCCATTCCTATGGTGGATATAGCCTTGCCACGCAAGCGCATCCAGATCGTCCGGTTCCTTCGCGAGAACCCTATCCAGCGCCTCGCCCGCTGCACCGAGCCGCCCTGCGAGTATCGCAAGAGCCACAAGCTCACGATCGAGTTGCAATAGTCTCGCACGATCCGATGCATCGATCCCACACCGCTCCGCGTCGATGAACGCCACAGCCTCGTTCCCAGACCCATCCTTCAGAATTCTCGCCGCGTGCGCGTTGCCAGATCCCGCCGCTCGCGCAATCCGTTCTGCCGCCGCATGCACTTCATTCAGCACTGCCGACGGACCGATATTCGCCCCCGGTGCCAGGTGCAGCATCCGCTCCACCATCGCATTCCTCAGCTTCTCAATTCGCACGCTTCCCTCCAGGATCAGAGCTTTCTCACTCCACCTCCTCCACCACAATCTCGATGTTCCCGATCAGCATCGTCACGGAAAGCATCTCCTGCATCAGGTCGCCCGACATCGCGCTCACCGACTCGGCGATGTGCGTCCCGCTCATCCCGCGCATCGCGCCGTCGAGATCGATCCACTCCAAGCCCTTTCCATCCTCGCGCGGAACCAGCGCCTGCGCCCACATGTGATACCCGAACACGCGCTCGTTCCCGCCGAAATCGTCGATGTACACCAGCCCCGTCACGCCCCGCGCCGGGATCCCCGCCGCACGGCACAGAGCCACCGTCAGCACCGTGTACTCCGAGCAATCGCCCTCGCCCGTGCGCGCCACCTCGCTCGCCGTCGCGAACCCAACATTCAGATTCGTCTGGCGCATGTGGCCGATCACGAACCGCTCGATCGCCCGCGCCTTCCCACGCAAGTACCGCGGATGGACACCCTCCACCGCCTCCGTCGCCAGACGCACCACCTCGGGATCGTCGATGTTGACCATCGGCCCCCCCGCCCGGTACGCCGCGTTGTGGACATCCTCGTCCGGCGCGGGGGCCCGATCGTTCAGATCCACCACCACACGCACCGTCGCATCATCAATCCGCTCCGCACGCTGCACGCCGATGCTCGGCAGGTCCGGCATCCGCCCCTGCTTCGCGCGGATCAGGTAGCTCCCGCGTGTCGGACGATGCCCGCGCGC
>REDD01000156.1 GCA_007693725.1 Phycisphaeraceae bacterium | reverse complement strand
CCGGAAGTTCCCCAACTCCCGGAATGGCATCTGTCCGCGGGAACATCGTCGGGAGTGTTTCCGATGCGGAGGGCGCTCCTGCGATGCGCGAAAGGCGCGGCGCCCCGGTGCGGCATCGGCTGGAGGATTTCGTCGTCGGGGACTGCAACCGGCTCGCGTACAGCGCAGCGCTGCGGATGGCGGATGGCGGGGCATCGTCGTACGGCGTGCTGTTCCTGCATGGTGTGTGCGGCGTGGGGAAGACGCATCTGCTGCAGGGGCTCGCGCGTCATGTGCGGATGAAGAATCCGTCAGCGCGGGTGCGGTACACAACCGGGGAGCGGTTCGCGAACGAGTACATCGCATCGGTGCAGAACCGGACGATCGACGCGTTCCGCAAGCGGTATCGCGGCGTGGATCTGCTGTGCGTGGACGATGTGCATTTCATCGCCGGGAAACGGGGGACGCAGGCGGAGTTTCTGCACACCTTCGCGACGCTGGACCTCGATGGAGCGCGGGTAGTGCTGGCTTCGGACGAGCATCCCAAGCAGATCGGGGATTTGCAGGAAGCGATCGTGTCTCGGTGTGTGTCGGGGATGGTGGTCGGGCTTGAGAAGCCGGATCGTGCAACGCGCCGGGCGATCTGTCTGCGGCTGGCGCAGCGGCGCGGGCTGGTCCTGGATGAGAGCGCGGTCGAGGCGCTTGCTTCGCTCGATGCGTGCTCGGTGCGTGATCTCGAGGGGGCGGTGATGCATCTGGAGGCGTGTGTGAATCTGCTGCCGGATGTGGTGCGGGTGCAGGACGGCGTGGTGGATGGGGCGTTGGTGCGGAAGGTGTTGGGGGCGCGCCGGGTGGTGAAGCCGAACCGGCCGTACCGGGTGGATGAGATTCTGCAGGCCTCGTGCGAAGTGATCGGGGTGGAGGTGTCGGAGGTCTTGGGTCCGAGTCGTCATCGTCGGGTGGTGATCGCCCGGTCGATCTGCGCGAAGCTTGCGAAGCAGTTGACGACGCACTCGTATCCGGAGATCGCGAAGCTGATGCACCGTCCGAACCATTCGACGATCATCACGGCCCACAAGCGGATCGACGAGCAGATCGCGGGGGGGGAGCGTGTCGGCGGCGGGGCGGCGGGTGTGGGCGAGTGGACGGTGCTGGAGGCGTGCGAACGGGTGTCCGAGCGGCTGCGTTCAGCGCGTTGAGGCGTCGGGCGGATAGAGTGTGGCATGATCTTCATGTCAAAGAGAGCGTTTGGGGCGTTTCGGGCCGGGTGGCTTGTCGGCTGGCTGGGGCTGTTGCTCTTCGGCGCGGTCGCGGCTTCGGGTGCGGAGCCGTCGATGCGCGAGCGGCTGACGGATGAGATTTCGCGCGGGCTGACCGTGACGCGCGGGGTGGAGCGTGATTCGGTGTTTCGTTCGCTGCGTTCGCTCCGGGACGAGTCGCTGCGTCCCTACTTCTCCCGGCTGGTGACGGGCTCGGACGATGCGCTTCGTCGTCACGGGGTGATGGCGCTGGGCGAGCTGTCGGCGGACGGCTCGGTGAGTCCGACGGTGCTGGTGCAGATCGAAAACCGCTCGCTGCGCGCTTCGATCGTGGGCGAGGCGTTGGGCGCCGGTCTGCTGGGTGAGGAGCAGATTCGGGGTGTGCTGTCGTGGCCGGATCTGGAGCCGTCGTTGGAGATGCTGCTGCGGGCGCGACTGGTGCGGATGGGATCGGATGCGGATCGCGAGCGGCTGGGCGTGCTCGCGGAGTCGTCGGACGGAGCGACGGCGGCGTATGCGCGGCTGGTGCTGACATCGCTGGGTGTGCGCGAGCGGGCGGGGACTGCGTGGGAGGCGTTGGACGGGCTGCCGGGGTTGGTGCAGTGGTCGAGCGCGGGGGTGTTGCTCGGGAGGATCTCTGATGAGCAATTGCAGGGGTGTGGTGCGTTTGTGGACTCGGTGCTGGCGTCGCTGCCGGATGCACCGGAGAGCGTGGATCGGTCGTCGGTGGAGCGGCTGGCGGTGCGTGCGATGCTGACGACCGCGCCGTCGCGCGGCGAGCGGCTGTGGCGCGAGCGTTATTCGGGTGCGGAGAGTCTTGGTGGTGCGTTGCAGTGGTCTGTGATCGGTGCCGCGGCGTGGGCGACCGCGCCGATGGGTGTGCTGGAGACGATGGCGGCGGACGAGCGCGATGCGATCGCGCGGCTCGGACGGGCATCGCTCGCGTTCCGCTCCGGAGACGACGGGCGGATCGTCGAGGAGCTTGTCTCGGTGCTTTCGACGCGATCGACGCTGCTGAGGGGGTGGGCGTTCGAGGTGGTGGACCGACTGGAGCGTGAGCGGCGGGCGAGCGTGCTGGAGCTGGTGACGCTGCGGATGCTGGGGGAATCCCGGGTGAGCAGTGAAGTGGTGTTCGCGTTGTCGCGCGAGCTGGCGCGGATCGCGCCGGGACGGTTGTCGAGCGTGGTCCGGGGCGCCGTGGATGGGGGATCTGAAGCACTGACGGAGGCGGTGCTGGCGGGGGCGTTGCAGGGTCCGCCGGCGGTGCTGTGGGGGGCGGATGAGGAGCCGGAGTGGGGGGTTCGGGCGTTGTCGCACATGGGTGCGATCGCGGCGGCGCGTTGGGGCGATTCGAGTGATGACGTTCGGGAGCGGGTGGAGCGTGCGGCGATGGGGGAGAGCATGCTGCCGCGTCCGCTGCGGGTGCAGGCGGCGTGGTTGGCGCTCCGGATCCGGGGTGAGCATCGTCAGGCGCTGGCGACGCTGATGGCATCTCGTTGATGAGTCGTGTGGGTGAATGCCCGATACAAGCGGCATGAAGCGTGGAAATTTGTGCGGTCTTGAAGAAGGGCGGTTCGGGGATGTCTGAGGAAGTTCCGCTGTCGGCGCCGGAGATCACGGAGGAGGACATTCTCGCGGTGACGGCGGCGATGCGGTCGGGTCGTCTGTCGATCGGGCCGTATCAGGAGGCGTTCGAGCGGGAGGTGGCGACGCTGACGGATCGGCTGGAGGGTGTGGCGTGCTCATCGGGCACGGCGGGGCTGCACATGCTGCTGCTGGCGATGGGGGTCGGGCCGGGGGATGAGGTGATCACGACGCCGTTCTCGTTCATCGCGAGCAGCAACTGCATTCTGTATGTGGGCGCCAAGCCGGTGTTCGTGGACATCGAGTCGAAATCGCTGAACATGGATCCGTCGCAGATCGAGGCGAAGATCACGCCGAAAACGAAGGCGATCCTCGCGGTGGAGACCTTCGGGAACCCCGAGCACATGGAGACCTACCGGCGGATCGCGGACAAGTACGAGATCCGACTGATCGAGGATTGTTGCGAAGGGCTGGGCGGATCGTGGCGCGGGCGGCCGATCGGCGGGTTCGGTCATGCCGGGGTTTTCGGTTTTTATCCGAACAAGCAGATCACGACGGGCGAGGGGGGCATGATCGTGACGGATGATGAGCGGCTGGCTTCGGTGTGCCGATCGCTGCGGAATCAGGGGCGGGCGACGGACGGGGGCGGCGGTCTGAAGAACTGGATGCGTTTCGAGCGGCTTGGGTACAACTACCGGATGAGCGAGCTGCAGGCGGCACTGGGGCTGTCGCAGGTGCGTCGTCTGGAGCAGGTCGTCGAGCGTCGCCAGGCGGTGGCGCGTCGGTACATGGAGCGTTTCCTCGACAATCACGATGTCATTCTGCCGACGGTCTCGCAGGAGACGGTGATGTCGTGGTTCGTGTTCGTGCTGCGGCTGAGCGACCAGTACACGGCGGAGGAACGCGACCGGATCATCGAGGGGATGCACCGGCACGAGGTCGGGGCGGCGCCGTATTTCCCGTGCATCCACCTGCAGCCGGTGTACCGGGAGATGTTCGGCTACAAGGAGGGCGATTTCCCGATCGCCGAGCGTGTGTGCCAGCGAACGATCGCGGTCCCGTTCTATACGACGCTGACTGCGAAGGACCAGGACTTCGCCGCGGCGACCTTCGATCTGATGCTGAGCCGTGAGAACATCCGCCGGACCTGAGATGGTCCGCGTGGAGTCGTTGTCTCCAAAAGCGAACAGCCGGCGACCCTTTCGGGCCACCGGCGTCCGTCTCTCTCAGTCCCGCCGGGCTTCCGTTGCCGAGTGTGGCGATGCGCGATGAGCGCGATCAGCCGTTGTTCTGGTCTGGTGAGGCGTTTCCGTTGGAGTCGCTCGCGCCGAGCATGCGCCGGAGGTAGTCGTTCTCGCGGCGTGTGGCTTCGAGGTCGAAGACGAGGTACTTGACGGAGAGGCGGAGGTAGTCGAGGGAGTCCTGGAGACTCTTGACCGTGGAACGGATGCGCTGATGGCGTTCGCGAGTTTCACGGGCGAGCTTCTGGAGCTGCTCGCGCTGGGGCGCCGGGAGGGTCTCGATCTGATCGATGAGTTCTCCGAGCTTGTTGTTGAACTCCTGCTCGTTCATGGTGGCTCCGTCTCGCATCTTGGGTTTGTTGGAGGCGACCTGTGTCGCGGACGGAAAGAGGGGGGCACGGTGCGTGCCAGCGTGGCCCCGGAGCGTGCCAGCGTGCCGATGGCGGGGCGTGGTCCGGGAAAGTGGGGCAGGGGGATAGCGCAGCGGGGGTGGTGCGCTGTGTGTGCGGGGTGCATGGCGACCGCCGGATGGTGGGGCAGCGCGGGATGTTGCGTGGGCTCAACGCCGGGCGTTGAGGCGTTGCAGCACGGAGCGCTGATCCGGGGTGGCCTCGCTGGCGATGCGTGCCAGGGCCGCGGGGTCGGACTTCTGGAGGTCCGAGAGCAGGGAGCGGAGATGCTGGTCGCGTTCGTGGGCGAAGCGCCGGAAGTACTCCTCGAGCTCGTGGCGTGAGAACCGGGAGAGGGGGTCGGTGAGGCCGGTCTGCATGGCGGCCCAGTCGAGGAGGGAGGAGCCCTGGTCCGAGAAGCGGTAGAGCTTGAGGGTGGCCTTGAGGCGTTGGGCGGGGGTGGCGAAGGGGTCCGTGGCGGGTTCGGGGAGGTGGCCCATGCGTCGGGCGATCTCGATGGGGTCCTGGCGTCCGAGCCACTCGGGGACCTGGGCGGCCTCGGCTGCGACGGGCTCGGCCTCGCCGGCGGGGCGGATGTCGGCGTGGGCGGTGGAGACGGTCTTCATCCCCTCCCGCTCGAAGCGGACGGTGAGCCGCTGGGACGCGGAGCCGTCGGCGAGGATCTTCTGGGCGTTGGTGACGACGCCGATCCCCCATTCAGGGCGTGCGAGATGCACGACGCGATCGCCGAACTGGAAGGTTCTGGTCGAGGTCATGAGATTCCGAATTGCCCGGAACGGTCTCCGGAAGCCGGGCGAGGCGCCGCCGAGAGGGCGGGAAAGTGATGTTGGTGGTCAAACCCGTGTGTGGAGTATACTCTCTGATCTTGCGATTCGCCCGTCCGAGCCGCCCGGTTGCCTCGGGATCGGGATTACGGGCATCGCCGACGCACGAGGAGCGACCACAGGATGATCGAAGCGCTGAAGAGCGAGGATGTCGTCGACAAGGTTGGCGGCCGTTTCAAGTTGTGCGTGCTGATCCAGAAGCGGCTTGTGGAGCTGATGGATGGCGCACGCCCGCTGGTGGAGCGGAACGGTCGGACCGATCTCGAGGTGGTGATCGATGAGATCCTTCAGGAGAAGATCTGTGTGGATTACTCGCGCACGGAGCTTCCCGAGGATTGCACACCCGAGGTGCTGATTCCTCCGGGCTTCACGCCGCCCGAGGGCGCCCCTGAGATGAAGTTCAGCACGCTCCCGTCGTGAGCGATGAGAACATGAAAAGCGTACTGGCGGATCGTCGCATCCTCGTCGGGGTGACGGGCGGTATCGCTGCGTACAAGGCGGCGATGCTCGTCTCGCGTCTGGCGCAGGGCGGAGCGTCGGTGACGGTGGCGATGACGGACGCGGCGGCGCGGTTCGTGACGCCGCTGACTTTCCAGGCGCTGTCGGGTCGTCCGGTGTACACGAGCCAGTGGGAGCATGTGGAGGCGAGCGATCCGCAGCACATCGCGACGGCGCGGGGGCTCGATCTGGCAGTGGTCGCGCCGTGCACGATGGACTTCATGGCGAAGCTGGCGACGGGGCGGACGGATGATGTGGTGTCGCTGGTGCTGAGCGCGGTGGATCGGGGGAAGACGCCGATCTTGCTGGCTCCGTCGATGAATGAGGTGATGTGGGCGCAGGCGTCGACGCAGCGGAATCTCAAGACGCTGGAGGGCGATGGGTTCCGGATGGTCGGTCCGGCGTGCGGGTGGCAGGCGTGCCGTGCGGTGGGGCCGGGGCGGATGGTGGAGCCGGAGGAGTTGCTCGCGGAGGTGGAGCGCGTGCTGGGCGGCGTGTGAGCGTGCAGAAGCGGGCGGGGTGTGCGATGATGCGGGCGTATGCACGAGACAGGTGATGAGCGAGGGATTGATCAGCGGCCGATCGGTCGTGAGCCGGTGGTGTGGGGTGATCTGACACGGAGCTGGGTGTGGCCGATGCTGCTGCGGACGCCGGCGATGGCGCTCGCGCCGGGGCGGCTGCTGCTGGGCATCGCGGGCGGCGCGGCGTGGTGGATCGTCTCGGCGTTGTGGCATGACAGCTCCGGGTTCGCGGATGGCTTCGTGGGCGGCATGCCGTCGTCGTTGTTTCCTCGGAGTCCGGTGTCTGCGGTGACGCTCTCGGCGGTGTTGTTCTGGGTGATCGTGCTGGTTCCGCTGAGCGCGGTGGGCATCGGGATCGCGCGTTCGGCGATTCTGCGGGTGTCGAGCGAGGCATATCTGGGGCTGAGTGCGAGCGTGTTGTTTGCTGCACGCGCGTGGAAGGCGTGGCTGGGCGCTGTTGCGATCCAGGGCGTGGTGATGCTCGTCGTGGTCGGTGCGGCGGCGCTGCTGTGGAAGATCGGGATCGCTGTTTTCGCGGATGCTGGGTACCTCGTCAGCATCATCGCGGGGATTCTGTGGCTGGCTCTGTTCGCTTGCCAGACGATGATCGTACCCGCGATCGCGGCGGAGCGGACCGATGCGATGGATGCGCTCCAGCGAGCCGGTGCGTATCTCGTGGCCCGCACGCTGCGATGGTTGCTCTACTTCGCGATCGTGTTGGGGATGGCGCTGCTGGCGGCGGGGGTCGTACTCTTGGCGTGGTGGGCGGGCGTCTCGGGGCTGAACTGGGACAGGGAAACGAATCCCACACTGCAACTTGCGGGCATGGCGATGCGGCTGCTCGTGACGGGCGTTGCGGTTTCGTACTGGTACACCGCTTCGGGCGTGATCTATCTGCTCATGCGTCGGATCGTGGATCGGCAGGACATCCGCGAGATATGGGTCGAGCCGACGCCGTCCGCGCCCCGTTCATGATGCGGGCGCGAGCCGTTTGCGCAGCACCGCGCTGAGTGTGGCGGGTTCGCGGTAGGCATCGGGCGGGCGGAAGTAGATCTGGACGAGTTCATCGCCGGGCTTGGGTGTGAGCGGTCGGAGCGATCCCTGCACGCCCTCGAAGGCGCGGAGGACGGGTTCGGCCTGCTCGGCGCGAATGATGACATCGCGCTCGTGGAGTGCGATGGAGCGGATGCCCAGCGCGTGCGCGCCGATGCGGATCTGTGCGAGTTCGAAGAGTTTTTCCGCCGCGGGAGGCGGCTCGCCGTAGGCGCTGACGAGGTCGGCGCGGGCGGTTTCGAGGTCGTCGATGGTGCGCGCGGTGGCGATGCGCCGATACGCTTCGAGCCGGCGGTTGTCGCTGGGGATGTACGGCTTGGGGAGCGAGCCGGCGAGGCCGATCTCGATGGTGGTTTCGCTGGGCTCGACGGTGGACTCGTGGCGGAGTTCGCGCGCGGCGTGGTCGAGGAGTCGGCAGTACATGTCGTATCCGACGGCGGCGATGTGCCCGCTCTGCTCGGAGCCGAGGAGGTTGCCTGCGCCACGGATCTCGAGGTCGCGCATGGCGATCTTGAAGCCCGCGCCGAGCATGGAGAATTCCTCGATGGCGCGGAGTCGTCGCGTGGCGGTTTCGGTGATGGGGCGGTCGTTGGGAAGCAGGAGATAGCAGTAGGCGCGGTGCTTGTAGCGGCCGACGCGTCCGCGGAGCTGGTGGAGATCGGCGAGGCCGAACATGTCGGCGTTGCTGATGATCATCGTGTTGGCGGTGGGGATGTCGATGCCGGATTCGATGATGGTGGTGGAGACGAGGATGTCGGCATCGCGATTGACGAAGGTGCGCATGACATCTTCGAGCTCGTGGGGGGCCATCTGGCCGTGGCCGATGACGATGCGTGCATCGGGGGCGAGTCGGCGGACATCGTCGGCGACGGACTTGATGTTGTGGACGCGGTTGTGGACGAAGTAGATCTGCCCTTCGCGTGCGAGTTCGCGGGAGATGGCCTGGGCGATGCGCTTCTCGTTGTAGGGGATGACCTCGGTGACGACGGCGCGCCGGTCGAGCGGCGGCGTCGAGAGCGAGGAGATGTCGCGGAGCCCGAGCATGGACATGTGCAGCGTGCGCGGGATGGGCGTGGCGCTGAGGGTCAGGACATCGGCGGTGAGCCGGAGCTGGAGCAGGGCGTTCTTGTGCTCGACGCCAAAGCGCTGCTCTTCATCGACGATGACGAGCCCGAGGTCCGCGAACCGGACATCCTTGCTGAGCAGGCGGTGGGTGCCGATGAGTATGTCGACCTGTCCTTTGCGTGCGCGCATGAGGACATCGTTCTGTTCGGAGCGAGTTTTGAAGCGTGAGAGTGATTCGACGGTGAATGGGTAGCCCGCGAAGCGCTCGCGGAAGGTGCGCTCGTGCTGCTCGGCGAGGAGCGTCGTCGGGACGAGCACCGCGACCTGCTTGCCGTACTCGGCGGCTTTGAACGCGGCACGGATGGCGACCTCGGTCTTGCCGTAGCCGACATCGCCGCAGAGCAGGCGGTCCATCGGGCGGGAGGAGGTCATGTCCTTCTTGATTTCCGAGAGCGCGGCGAGCTGGTCCTCGGTCTCCTCGTAGGGGAACTCGGCCTCGAACTCGACCTGCCACGGCGTGTCGGCGGGGAACCGCGTGCCCGGGGAGTGCTCACGCGCCGCCTGGATGCGCAGCAATTCCGCCGCGAGATCGCGCACGGACTCCTTGACGCGCTCCTTCTGCGATTCCCACTTCTTGCCGCCGAGGGCCGAGAGGGGTGGGCGGCCGTGGAACCCGCCGACATACTTCTGGACCTTGTCGATCTGGGCGACGGGGACATGGAGCTTGGTCCTGCCCGAGAATTCGAGTGTGAGGAACTCCTCGGAGGGCGTGTCGTCCTTGGCGCGCCGTGCGGCCTTCTCGATGCGTTGCTCGGTTTCGGCCTCGGCGGTGGCCTTCGGGGCGCGCGCCTTGAGCGTGCGCAGGCCGGTGAACTTCGCGATGCCGTGGTCGGCGTGCACGACATAGTCGCCGACGGTGAGTTCGAGGAAGGTGTCGGTGGACTTTCCCGTGCGGAGTCGGCGGATGCGTCGGCGGGTCTGGTAGCGGTGGAGGAGTTCGTGGTAGGGGATGAGGGCGAGGGGGGATTCGTTGGGGGGTGATTCCGGGGGAACTTCCGGGGGTGATTCGTCGGATTCCCAGATGAAGCCGCGGTGCAGGTATTGGACGGTGTGGTCGATGGCGGCGTCGGGGGCGAATTCCGCGAGGAGTTCGGTGAAGCGTTGCTGCTCGCCCTCGTTCTGGCAGAAGATGGTGACGCGGTGGTCGCGCGTCAGCTCGCCGAGCTCGCGCACGGCATCGGAAGCATCGCGTGCGAACTCTGGGAGGATGCGGGCGGGGAGTTCGATGACGCCCGCGCCGGGTGCGCCGAACTGGTTGATCTCCGCCCACGCGTGGAGCCGTTCGCGGAGCGCCTTGAAGACGGCGGGGGGACCGATGATGCCGCGGGCGTCGGTGACGCGCTCGAAGTAGCCGCGTCCCTGCTCGGTGACTTCGAGCGTTTCGCTGACGATGGCGATGGCGTTGCGCGGCACGAGTTCGAGGAAGGGGATGGTCCGCTCATCGGAGGCCGCGGCTTCGAGCGAGACGCCGACGAGTTCGATGCGCTCGAGGCGTCGGTCGGAGCCCATCGTTTCGAGGTCGATCTCGGTGATGGATTCGAGTTCATCGCCGAAGAAGTCGAGGCGAACCGCGCCGCCGGAGTCTTTTTCGGAGGATGGCGGGAAGATGTCGACGATGCCGCCGCGCACCGCGAAGTCGCCGGGTTCTTCGATCGAGTCCAGCCGCTTGTATCCGGCGAGCGAGAGCCATCGCGTGATGAACTCGGGGCCGCGCGCATCGCCGGGCGCGAGACAGAGGAGGAGTTCTTCCATGCGTTCGGGGCGGGGGACGCCCTGCATGAGCGATTGAATCGGGCACGCGAGGACGAAGGCCCGGTCGGAGTACTCGCCCGCGAGCATGGAGCGCACCGTCGAGAGGCGCTCGGCGAAGAGATCGAGACTGACGCCGGTTTCTCCGGGGAGGATCTCGAGCGCGGGCAGGCGCGATGCGGGGATGCCCTGGGCGAGCAACTCTTCGACGGCTTCATCCGCATCGTCGAGATGCGCGGTGACGAGGAGCGTAAGACGCTGTCGGAGCTGTGCGATGGCGCCGGTGACGAGCGCGGTGGATGATCCGGCAGCGCCGATGGCGCTCGTGCTCTCGGCGCGCCCCAGCGCGCTTGCCAGGTCGATCACACCGGGCGAAGCGGCGATGGCTTTGAGCGTCGATGGTGTGATCTGTTCCGTTTGGCGCATGGCGGGGCGGCACGCGGCATCTGACGGATGGCGTGTGTGAGGGTGTTTTGGGATGGCGACCGGGAGTTTAGTCTTGCAGAGACGGAGATGCGGCGATTTCCGGGGGCGGGCCGACACGGACGAAGGGCGCGATGCGGTCGATCGTGCGCGGACCGATCCCCGAGACGCGCTGGAGGTCTTCGAGCGAGACGAAGGCGCCCCGTGTCCGGCGTTCCTCCACGATGGCCTCGGCCCGGCGCGGCCCAATGCCCGGCAGGAGTTGGAGCAGGTCGCTGTCGGCGTGGTTGAGGTCGATGGTCCGGCGCGCGATCGCCGGATCGGCGCCGATCGGTGTCTGCATCGCATCCCATGCGATGGTGAGCGTGAGGGTCAGCAGGGCGATCAGCAGGATGCCGAGCCCCGCCGCGCCTCGACGCGAGGGCTGGAGCGAAGCGAACCGTGCTGGCTTGGCTCTGGGGGACACGGGCGGTTGGTTCAGGCGGTTGGTGGTGGCTCTGATTCCGCAGCTTGCGCGGCGGCGGCGGCGAGGTCGGTGTTGTTGCTTACGATCTCGCCGAGCGCGACGGTCGGCACCTTCTTCTGACGGACCGCATCGCGGATCTCGGCGAGGCGCCGGAGTCCGGGCTTGGCTCGACCTTCGGTGGTGATGAGACCGCCGTAGGGCATCTCGGGCGAGCGCGATGCATCGAAGAGTGCCTGCCATGCGACGGAGCGGATGTAGGGCTTCGAGGTGATGATGGTGAGGGCTTCGGTCATCCACTCCGCCTGCTGGATGGGCGACCAGGGCGAGCGCCACCAACCCGGCTCGCAGTCGTGTTCGTCGTCGCTGTTGTTCTCGGGGACGGGCGCGCTGGGCACGCCGACCGCGGTGACATCGATCGGTCGCTCGAACGCGGCGTAATCGTCCAGCAGCGCGGAGAGCTGGCAGAGATCGCGCATGGATCGTCCGGGCGAGCGGTCGCCGAGTTGGAGGCGGAGTCCGAGGGCGTCGATCTGCATGCCGGATTCGAGCGCGAGTTCCGCGTAGAGGAGCGGCGAGAGCGATTCCGGATTGGCCGAGACATGTTCGCCCCACGGCTCCGTGACCTCGACGACGACCTTCGCAGAAGGGTGGAGCTTGCGCACGATGAGCACGGAGAGGCGGGTCAGTTCGATCATCTGATCGACGGAGAAGGAGAAGCCGCGGTTGAGATTCAGCCCGGACACCGCGACCCAGCGGTTCACCGTGCGTCGATAGCGTGTGACGACGCGCTTGGCGTGTTCGTAGGCGAACTCGCGGACGGACTGGTAGTCCTGGCCCCAGACACCCATCCATTCGGGGATGCACGCGGGCGAGAAGTCGAGGATGGGTCCGCCGACGACGGGGATGCGCCCCTGACGCACCGCCCACTCGATCCAGCGATCGGTCTCGACGAAGGAATAGCGTCCCTCTTCGCGCTCGATCTCTTTCCAGCGCATGGTGCTGACCATGAAGTCGAATGTCCCGGCGACGATCTTGCGCAGCGGCTCGGCGAACTGCTCGGTCGGGACGAGGATGCCCAGACGCGGCGCGGCGATGGGCTTGGTGTCCTCCGGCGGATCGAGACGGTAAGTCAGTTGGCGCTGGGCGCAGAGCCGGGCGAGTCCCTCGCTGGCTTCGATGGCCTTGCAGAGCGCGACCTTTGCGGAGGCGGCCTGTTGCGGGGTGTACTCGCCGCTGGGATCACGGGCAACGAGCGACTCCGTGAACGCGGTGCGCGCTTCTTCGAAGGCGATGACGATCGGATCATCATTCGAGATGTACGAAAGGCCCCACTCCTCCATCTTGTTGAGGAAGAGCATGATCCGGTGACGGGCGAGTTCGAGTTCGAGGAGGTAGGGACGCTCGCGGTGGGGGAGCAGGCATGTGCGGAGGGTCAGCATGCCGCAGGTACCGGCATCGACCTGAAGGGCGAGCGAGGCCTCATCGTTGGTGGCCTTCTCGCAGGTGATGACGCCCTCGCTGAAGGAGATGGTGCCGGGGACGCCCAGGTCGTCCTTGCCGATGAGGTGGGCATGGCGCAGCGTGAAATCGCTCGCCGGCGAATCCTCGTTGAAGACGACAAACCGAAGCATGCCAGCCCGCGCTCCCTGGGGCCTGCCCCGCCGACGCTCGCCGGCATCACTGCACCGTGCCCGCCTGACAAGTTGGCGGGCACCCGATGTGGGCATTGTGGCGGACTGGACGGGTTCCGCAACCCCGGGGGCGTTCCGATGTTACGCTCAGGCAACCGATCCGCGAAGACCGCAGGGAATACCGCATGGGAACGATTTTGGAGACGCATCTGCCTCTGCCCGGTCGGCGTGCCGGGAAGGTGCGGGATATCTACGACCTCCCGCCCGATGCCGAGGGGCGCGAGCGTCTGCTGATCGTCGCGACGGATCGGCTCTCCGCGTTCGATGTCGTCCTGCCGACGCCGATTCCGGACAAGGGGCGGATTCTGACCGCACTGTCGAGCAGGTGGTTCCGGTGGATCGAGGAGCGTGGACTGGCGAAGACGCACCTGCTTTCCACGGATGTGGACACCTTGGTGCAGGAGGGCGTGCTGACGCCGGGGGATGCCCGCCAACTGGCGGGGCGGGTGACGATCGCACGGAGATGCCGCGTGGCGCCTGTCGAGTGCGTGGCGCGGGGGTATCTCGATGGGTCCGGCTGGAAGGAGTACGAGGCGACCGGGCGGGTCTGCGGCATCGGTCTGCCGAGCGGACTCCGCCGGGGGGATCGTCTGCCCGAGCCGATCTTCACGCCCGCGACCAAGGCGGAGCAGGGGGCGCACGACGAGAACATCACTTTCGATGACGCGGCCGCCGCGGTCGGTGCGGCGGTCATGGAGCAATTGCGGGCGATGACGCTGGCGATCTACGAGGCCGCCCACGCCTACGCGCTGGAGAGGGGGGTGATCCTCGCGGACACGAAGTTCGAGTTCGGGGTGGTCGAGGACGGCGTGAACCGTGGGGCGATGCTGTTGTGCGATGAGGCGTTGACGCCGGATTCCTCGCGGTACTGGGAGGCGAGCGCCTGGTCGCCAGGCGGGGCTCAGGAGTCGTACGACAAGCAGTTCGTCCGCGAGTATCTGGAGGGCTTGGCGCGGGGCGGGGCGTGGGACAAGCGGGCTCCGGGGCCGGTGCTGCCCGCGGAGGTGGTGGAGGGGACGCGCGAGCGGTACGCGCGTGCCGCGGCACGCCTCTTCGGGATTTAGGACGATTTTCGCGGATCCGGGCGTGTGGCGGTTGAAAGGCGTTGAACCGATTCTATACTTAGGTCATTGCCGAAGTGACGAATCATGGTACAGACCACTCTTGAAATCGCGAAGGCCCTTGGGGATGAGACCCGTTTACGGCTGCTTCTGGCGTGCCGCGGACGGGAGGTGTGCGTGTGCCAGTTGCAGGCGCTGGTGGGGCTGGCGATGTCGACGGTGTCGCAGCATCTGACGCAGTTGCGCCGGGCGGGGCTGCTGGTCGGGCGGAAGCAGGGGCGGTGGATGTACTACCGGATGCCGGATCCGGACGAGCCCGGTCTGGATGAGGGTGTGCGTGCGGGGCTGGCGCTGGCGTTGTCGGGGGTCGAGGGTGTGGAGCAGGTCCGGAAGGATCGGGCGTGGCTCGACGAGATCGTTGCGGTGGATCCGGAGGCGTTGTGTCGGTTGCTGAAGGTGGAGGGGTGTTGCACGCCGGAGTCGCTTCGTCAGATCGATGCGGGTGAAGCGGAGCGTTGTTGTTGATACCGGGGCTTCCGGGCTTCCGGGGGTACCGGAGAACCAAGCGAAAGGATGATGGAAATGGCCAATGGACACGAAGTACGCGAGAAGGTGCGCGAGGGATACGCCAGGATCGCCGAGAGCGGGGTGTTTCTGGCTGGGGATCAGGAGAAGCAGCCGAGCGGGGGGTCATGCTGCGGCGGCGGATCGTGCTGCGGGCCGGTGGCGTTGAGCTCGGATCAACTCGCCGCGCAGATCGGGTACAGCGCGGAGGAGATCGAGTCGCTCCCGGAGGGTGCGAACATGGGTCTCGCCTGCGGGAATCCGGCGGCGATCGCGGCGCTCCGTGCGGGCGAGGTCGTGCTGGACCTCGGCAGCGGCGGGGGGTTCGATGCGTTTCTGTGCGGAACGAAGGTGGGTCCGAGCGGGCGCGTGATCGGCGTCGATATGACGCCGGAGATGCTCGCGAAGGCGCGTCGGAACATCGCGGCGTACCGCGAGCGGACGGGGCTGGACAATGTCGAGTTTCGTCTGGGCGAGATCGAGCATCTGCCCTTGCCCGATGCGAGCGTGGATGCGGTGATCAGTAATTGCGTGCTGAATCTCTCGCCGGAGAAGCGACAGGTGTGGCAGGAGATCGCGCGGGTGCTCAAGCCCGGTGGACGGGTTGCGGTGTCGGATCTTGCGCTGCTGCACCCGCTGCCGGAGGCGGTACTGTCCCGGATCGATGCGCTGGTGGGCTGTGTCGCGGGTGCGGAGTTGATCGCGGATACTGAGCGATGGGCGAAGGAAGCCGGGCTCGTCGATGTCGTGATCAAGCCGAAGCCCGAGTATGTCGCAGCGCTGACGCAGTTTGATGATCCGTTGTATCGGGAGATCGCATCGCTGCTGCCCGATGGAGCGATCACGGATTATCTCACGAGCGCTGACATTTCCGCACGGAAGCGGTGAACGGCATGGAAACGGGCGTGCCGGAGGAAGTTCCCGAGACCTGTGCTCCTGCGCCGAGTCGGCGGCTGGGATTGCTTGATCGTTTCCTGACGCTGTGGATCTTTCTCGCCATGGCTGTAGGCGTGATGCTCGGCCGGTTTGTGCCGGGGATGACCGGCTTTGTGGATTCGTTCACGGTCGGCACGACGAACATTCCGATCGCGATCGGCCTGATCCTGATGATGTATCCGCCGCTGGCGAAGGTGCGTTACGAGCGCCTGCCGGAGGTGTTTCGTGATTGGCGGGTGCTGAGTCTTTCGCTCGTCCTGAACTGGGTGATCGGGCCTGTGCTGATGTTCGGGCTGGCGGCGCTGTTCCTGCACAATCATCCGGAGTACATGGTCGGGCTCATCCTCGTGGGGCTTGCCAGGTGCATCGCGATGGTGCTGGTGTGGAATGCGCTGGCGGGGGGGAGCAGCGACTACGGGGCCGCGCTGGTGGCCTTCAACAGCATCTTCCAGGTGCTTTTCTTCGGCGTGTATGCGTGGGTGTTCATCACGGTGCTTCCGGCCTTCTTCGGGCTTGAGGGCGCTGTTGTGGACATCACCATCGGGGAGATCTTCATGAGCGTGATGATCTACCTCGGCATTCCTTTCGCGGCGGGCATGCTCACGCGGGCGATCCTCACGCCCATCATGGGTGACGAGTGGTACATGAAGCGGTTCATGCCGAAGATTGCGCCGGTGACGCTGATCGCCCTGCTGTTCACGATCGTGGTGATGTTCTCGCTCAAGGGCGACACGATCGTGAAGCTGCCGTTCGACATGCTCCGCATCGCGGTGCCTCTTGCGCTGTACTTCGTGCTGATGTTCTTCGCATCGTTCTGGCTGGCGCGGAGGATCGGCGCGGACTATGAGCGTTCCGCCACGCTCGCGTTCACTGCCAGCGGGAACAATTTCGAGCTTGCGATCGCGGTGGCCATCGCCGTCTTCGGGATCGGGAGCGGGGTGGCGTTCGCGACTGTGGTCGGGCCGCTCGTGGAAGTTCCGGTGCTGATCATGCTGGTTTCGGTGTCGCTGTGGCTGGGGCGGCGGTGGTACGGCAGGAAGAAAGTGGAGCGTTCGATATGAGTGCGAGTCCGTCGCGGATCCGTGTGCTGTTTCTGTGCACGGGGAACTCCTGCCGGAGTCAGATGGCCGAGGGATGGGCGCGGGCGTTGCGAGCGGACAGCATCGACGCGTGCTCGGCGGGGACCGATCCCCACGGGTTGAATCCGCTCGCGGTCCGGGTGATGCAGGAGGCGGGCGTGGACATCTCCGGTCATGTCTCGCAGGCAGTCGATGCATTTGACCTCTCGACGATTGATGTGGTCGCGACGGTGTGCGATGCAGCGCACGAGCAGTGTCCAGTGATTCCGGGATTGAAGGGAATCCGCCAAGTCCACAGGAGCTTCGACGATCCCCCTCGTCTTGCGCGTGATGCAGCCAGCGAGGAGGAAGCCCTCGGGCACTATCGTCGCGTGCGTGATGAGATCCGTGCATGGGTGGAGACGATGCCGGGGTCGCTCGGTGTTTCTGACAAGTGAGATCCTGCGCAAAGAAAACGGGGCACTCCGAAGAGTGCCCCGTGGGTTGCATGCAAAGATGTCGTGACCGCGTGAGATCAGCGCTCGTCTTCGGGGAGGCCCATGCCCGAGCGGTCCGGTCCGGCGGGCCGCTGCGGCGGGATGTAGGGGTTCTCGCGGATCTCCTTCATGACCTGCTCGATGGCGGCGTCGAGCTGGGGATCGGCGAGTTCACCGTTTTCGCTGATCATCTTGGCGGGATCGTCGATGACCTCGATGTCGGGATCGACGCCGTGGCCCTCGATCGACCAGCGTCCTTCGGTGGTGTAGAAGCCGAAGGTGGGAACGGCGGTGTATCCGCCGTCGATCAGTGACGGATTGCCGGAGATGCCGACGAGTCCGCCCCAGGTGCGTGTTCCGACGAGCTTGCCGAGCCCGGACTGACGGAAGAGCGCGGGGAACATGTCGCCGCCCGATCCTGCCAGCCCGTTGATGAGCATGACCTTCGGGCCCTGATGGGAGTCCGGTGGCCAGGGCCAGTCCTTGCCGTCGCGGCGCGCCCAGTAGTTGGTGCGCGGGCGGTTGAGCAGTTCGATGAAGCGAGTCGGGATCTGTCCGCCGCCGTTCCAGCGTTCGTCGATGACGAGGCCATCCATGTGACGCTGGCCGTAGAACTGACGGAAGAGGTCGTTCTGGCCGTCGACGCCGGTGTTGGGGACATAGATGTACCCGACCTTGCCGTCGGTCTGGTCGTAGACATACTGGCGGTTGCGCTCGATCCACGCGCGGTAGCGGTGGTTCTGCTCGGAGCGGAGGGGATTGACGAGGACGCGCCGGGCATCATCGTCGTAGTAGGGCTTCTCGGAGACGGTGAGCTCGGTCATCTGACCGGCGAGGCCGACGAACGCCATGTAGGGATTGCGGTTGGTGTCGAGCGGCATGCCGTTGACTTCGAGGAGGAACATGCCTTCCTCGACATCGACGCCGTGCGCCCGGAGCGGATTGCGTGCATCGGCGTCCCACGCCGCGCCCTCGTAGATGCGTGCGATGCGGAACGCGGTGTGGTCGTCCTCGGTGGCGAGTTCGTAGTCGACGCCGAGCATGCCGACATTCTCGAAGGGTGTACGCTCGACATCGCCGCCCCAGTAGTAGGCGTGGCCGACATTGAACTCGCTGATCATCTCACCGATGATGTACGAGACATCCTCACGCGTGACGGCATCGCGGAGCATGCTCTTGTAGCGATCGCGGACGGCTTCCCAATCGACCTTGTGAAGGCCGGGATCGTAGAAGAAGTCGCGCTGGATGCGCCATGCATCCATGAAGAGCTGCTCCCACTCCTCGCGGGGGTTGATCTGGCCCTTCATCATGTTGGTCGGGACGCGCTTGGCCATTGACTGGCCGGGAGCCGCGTTGACGACGGCGATGCCGCCGCCGCCCATGACGGCCATCTTCTTTCCGTCGGCGGTGAGCATGAAGCCGAATCCGCCTGGGAGGACTGCCTTCTCGCCTTCATCGTTCTTCTCGATGTCGTAGAGCTTGATGCCGTCGCCGCGACGGATGTAGAGCAACTGGTTTCTGTCGTTGACGCCGAGATTTCCGAACGCGCCGGGGGCGACACGGATCATCATCGCGCGTGCCTCGAAGCCCTCGAAGTCGATGACGACGGGCTTGGCTTCGTCCTTGTCCGCGGCCTTCCGGGCCTCGTCGAGTTCCTTGGCGTCCAGCTCACGGGTGATGCGCGTGGCGTTCCATGTGCCGGACATGCCGATCTGATCGATGCTCCATTGGCCGTCGAGCTTGTCGCCGTCGAGCGTCGCAGTGGAGACGACCGTGATGCCCTGTGTGGAAGACTTGAATGTGACGGTGTTGGTTCCCGCGTTCCACTCGATGGAGTCGTAGGACTGCGTCTCGCCCTGTGAGGTGCTGGTGCCGGTGATGACGCCCTCCTTCGTGACGAGGATGGTCATCTCGAAGTCCATGCCCTCGGCGGGGAAGCCCATCATCTCGGGGCCGAAGACCTTGCCCGCCCACTTGCCGAAGAGCGGGTGCTCGGTGTCGAAATCCGCCGTGGGATCGGCATCGTCACCGTTTTCTTCGGCGGCTTCCTCGTCCTGTGCGTCTTCATCGTCGCCGTTGCCGTTCTCTTCGGCGTCGTCGTCATCCTCTTCCTCTTCCCACTTGACTTCATCGCTCTCGAGCAGCCAGGGGTTCTCGACTTCGTCGTTGAGCGGGACCGCGAGGATGACCTGCGAATCGGGGTAGATGAAGGTGGAATCGATGCTGCTGTACTGCGGGCTGAAGCGGCGGTTGGAGACGAAGTACATGAAGCGTCCGCGACGATCGAAGACGGGGTTCGAGTCGTTGAACATGGGGCTGGTGAGGGCGGTCAACTCACCGCTCTCGATGTTGTAGACATGCACGACGCCCTGTGAGTTCGCCTCGTTCGAGAGGGCGAAGGTGAGCCACGCCGAATCGTGCGACCACGAGACGGGCTGACGGGCGCCCCATGCGTCGGTCGCGACATGGGTCTGTTCCTTGCTGTCAACATTCAGCAGGTAGATGGATCCGGTTTTGTCTGAGAAGAGGATGTGCTTGGAATCGGGCGACCATGACTCGAGGTAGCGGTACGCCTCGCCGTTGTCGGTGAGTTGTTTGGTTTCGCCGCGACCGTCGGACTGCGTGATGTAGATCTCGTACTCGCCGGTTTCGTCTGAGAGGTAGGCGATCCAGCGTCCGTTGGGAGACCAGATCGGGTTTCGCTCGGCGATGCCGCTGGTGCGTGTGAGGTTGCGTGTGATGCCCTTTTCGGCGGGGAGCGACCAGATGTCGCCGCGGGCCTCGACGACGACGCGCTCACCCTCGGGCGAGACGGCCCCGCTGGCGATGAATTGGGCGTAGTCCACCTGTTGCGGGCGCAGCGTCGGGCGATCACCGGGGATGATGATGTCGATCGTGCGGCTGCGCTGTGTCCGGAGGTCGAGGAGGTGGATGCGCGAGCCGTTCTGGAAGACGATCTCGCCCTGTCCGCGATTGCCGGGGCCGATGGACGGCCACTTGACATCGAACTCATCGAAGTTGGTGATCTGCGAGCGGCGCTCGGTGCGCGTGTCGTACTTCCAGATGTTCAGACGATGGTTGTCGCCTGCATCGGAGAGGTAGTAGACATCCGTGCCGTGCCACATAGGCAGCGTGTCGGTGCCTTCCCAGTCGGTGATCTGGCGTGACTCGTTGGTTTTGAGGTTGAAGAGCCAGATGTTCGTGGCCATGCCGCCGCGGTAGCGCTTCCATGTTCGGAAGTCGCGTGTGTGGAACTGGTAGGCGAGCCACTCGCCGTCGGGCGAGATCTGTCCGTTGGCTCCGTAGGGAACGGGGAGTTGCTCGGGCAGCCCGCCGTCGGGTGTGACCGTGAAGAGCTGGGTCTGGCGGGCCAGACCGCCCTTGCCGCTGAGGTGATAGACGATGCGTCCGTCGGCGGACCACTGCGTGATGAATTCGGTGCCGGGGTGGTGCGTCACGCGGAACGCCGGGGCAGCGCCGTTGACCGGAACGATGTAGATGTCGGAGTTGCCCTCGTAGTTGCCGAGGAAGGCGATCTCGGAGCCGTCGGGACTGAAGGTTGGGAACCCCTCGCGTCCGGGCGGGCTTGCGATCTTGCGGGCCACGCCGCCGTCACGCGGGACGACCCACATGTCGTTGGCGTAGACGAAAGCGATGTTCTCGGCGGAGACCGCCGGGTACATCAGCATCGTTGCATCGGGACGGATGGCATCATCCGCCTGAGCAAACGCGGCCGTTGAGAAAGTCAACAGCGCAAGAGACAACAGGCGCGACGCGCGTGCGTCGTGTCGTTTCATCAGTGTGGGCATCAAAGTCTCTCCAGTTTCACAATCTTCCGATGATGGGGAAGCCCGAGCGGCAGGGGGTTGTACGGATTTTCCCCTGCCGGGTTGCGAGGGGGTCAGTCGTCGAGGCGGCTCAGCAGGTCCTCCACGGCGATCCGGAGCTGGCGGTCCAGTCCGTAGGGGCGTTCGGCGGACTCGTCCTCGGGGGTCTGCGGCACGATGATGTCGGGGATGGCTCCGTTGTTCTCCATGTCCGTTCCGTCGAGGAGGTACCAGCCGCGGAAGGGCTCGCGTACGGTGGTCCCGTCGATGAGGCGGAAGCCGCCGGTCGAGATGACCCCGCCGTAAGTCTGTTCTCCGACGAGGGTTCCGCGTCCCAGGGTCTTGAAGGCGTGGGAGATGATCTCCGCGTTCGAGAAGGAATTTTCGTTGCAGAGCATGTTCACGGGGCGGGTGTAGCGCTGGATGAAGAGCCGGTCCTGGGGGTAGGAATCGAGCCCGGCGTCGTTGTCGCCGCGGGCACGGGTGTAGGCGTGCACCGGGGCCATAATGGATGCGAGGATGCGATCGGTGGTCCAGCCGCCGCCGTTGTTGCGGACATCGATGAGCAGCCCGTCCTTTGCGTGGGCGGAGGCGTACAGATCCCGCTCGAACTCGTAGAGCGCGGGGATACCCATCGAGCGGATGTGCAGATATCCGATGCGTCCGCCCGACCACTCATCGACGAGTCGAGCGTTGTGACGCTGCCAGTCGTCGTAACGGAGATTGACCTCGGCGCCGTAGGAGTGGGGGGTGATCAGTAGGTCGATCTCTTCGCCCTCACGAAGGACGGTGACGGTGATCTCGCGCCCGATCGTTCCGCGCAGGCGAGAGGTGAGTGTCTCGTTTTCCGCCAACGGCTCGAACTCGACGCCGGTGATGATGTCGCCTGCTTCGAGTGCGAGCTCACCCCGATCGGCCGGGCCGAACTCGAGCACGCGATCGACGCGGAAACCGCGATCGACGGGGCTCTTGTCGATGCCGAGTCTCCCGGCCGCCTGCACGGGAGCGCCGCCCTCGCGCGGCGGATTGACCCCCATGTGCGATGCATTGAGTTCGCCGAGGAATCGGTTGGCGACCCACGAGAACTCGTCCGGGGTGCGTGAACGGATGGCGAGCGTGTGATAGCGCATCGTCAACTCATCCCAGTCGAGATCCTTCATGGTCGGGTGATAGAAGGTCATGCCGAGTCGGCGGGCCGCCTCGTGAAACATCTGGCTGGCCTGATCGGCGAGGTCGATGCGGATCGTCGCATCCAGATCGACATTCTCCGAGCGCCCGCCTGGCAGCGCCATGATCTGTGCTCGTCCGCCGCGGATTACGGTTGCTTTGCTTCCGTCGAGTGACAGATGCTGCACGGACCCCATCGGGCCGATGCGGGAGTGGTCCGAGCCGTTCCACTTGATGGTGAAGAGTCCGCCGTCGCCGCCCGCTCCGCCGGCAGCGCTGAAGAGCAAGGCATCCCCCGCGGGCATGAGTTCGAGGTTGCCCTCGGAGCCGGGGAAGGATGTCACCCGGCGCAGGCGGAGATATGCATCGCGGAGCGAGAGTTCAACGGCATCGCCGGGATCAAATCCGAGATCGTCCTTCCGAGGATCGAGCGGGGACAGACGACGCGCCTGCTTCTTCGCCTCCTCGAAGTAGGCATCCATTTCGGCCGCGGTCTTCCTTTCCAATGTGCGGTCGAGGAAGACCAGCCACACATCGCTGTCCTCGATGCGGTCGGAGACGAATGCGAGGATGCGACCATCCGCCGACCAGCGCGGCGAGGCATCGCGTCCCGGGTGCATGGTGATGTTCACATGATCGCCCGAGCCGTCCGAAGGGGCGATGTAGATCTCCCAGTTGTAGTTGCTGTCCGAAATGGTGTACGCGATCCACCGCGCGTCCGGGCTCCAGCGCCACTCGTTCCAGAGACTCCACGACTCGATGAAGGTGCGTTCCTCGCCGGATTCGAGGTCGAGGATGACGATGTCCCCCCGTTCACGCTGGAAGGAAAGCTGCTTTCCATCGGGCGCGGGCACCGGACGGCGGTCGTTGGTTCTCTGCTGCACCACCGGGTCGATCGTGAACCGAACGGCATCGCGCCAGCGCTCGGCGGGGTGCGGACCCTTGTCGTCACGAGAGCGCTTGGGCGCATCGGACTCCGCGTTGTTCTCGCCGTTCTCCGCATCCTCGTCGTTCGCTTCGGGATTCTCTTCTGGCGCGGTCTCATCCGGGGCGTCCTCATCCGGGGGGGCGGATTCCTCGGCTTGTTCCTGCTGGCCGTTGCGGGCGCTGCGGACGCGCTCGATCAACTCGGATCGCGTCGCATCGACCGTGGCTCGGTAGATGGATTCCGTGCCGTCCCGATCCGATGAGAAGTACAGGATCGTTCCGCACGGGGCCCACGCGATGTCGGCGCAGCGGTCGTGGCCGCGGGTGACCTGGCGCGTCGGGGCGTTGTCATCCACACTCCGCACGAAGATCCGCCCGTACGCCACATACGCCATCACCTTGCCGTCCGGGCTCAGTGCGGCTTCGGTCACATCGCGCGAGACATTCTTCAGGGCGATGTCATCGCCCGCATCCGTCGGTGCGGTGAGATTCAGTTTGCGCGGCTGTGCACGGTCGTTCGTCAGATCCACCGTGTAGAGCGCATCCCAGACCGCAACCACCGCCATCCGTCCGTCGCGGGAAACATCGAAGCCGTGTACATCCACACCTTCGAAACGCGTCAGTGCTCGCGCAGTCGGATTCGTACGCCCGAGCTGCTTCGCGTAGAGATTCACGGTCTCGTTCTCGCGATCGGAGAGAAACAGCATCAGTGCGTTGCCCGCGAATCTCGGGGCATCATCGTTGCCTTCCCACTCGGTGATCTGGGAGAAGTCACCCGTGCTTGTGTTCTGAACCCAGATGTTCCGCCGAGCGGGACCGCGGTAGTGGCGGCGGAGCGAAGACGACTCGCCGCGCACGAACGCCAGATTGCTCCCATCAGGGCTCATCGAAGGCGAGTGACCGAAGGCATCATGCAGACGGGTGATCGGACCGCCGGAGGCCGACACGCGGTACGGGCGCGATCCGCGGTAGACATCGCCCTCCATCGAGGCGTGCATCAGCAGGTGTTCGCCGTCATGGGAAAACGCGGAGAGTGTGAGCGGGCGATCGGTATCCGTCACCGCGCGAACCCCCGAGCCGTCCGCCCGCATGATGAAGATGTTGTTGGCTCCGAGACGCTCCGAGTTGAACGCGATGTGCGATCCGTCCGGGCTCCACGCCGAGTGCGTTTCGGTGGCGGTGTGCGATGTCAGACGCACGCCCTGCCCGCCATCGCTCGACACCTTCCAGAGATCACCGCGCCACGAGAAGACGATCTGGGATCCGTCCGGGCTGATCGACGGGAAGCGAGGGAGATCCACGACGCCGGCCCGTGCCGACGGAGCCAAGGCCGCGATCAAAGCGAATACCGAAATCACTACAGCGTGCCCGAAGCTTCGGTGCATGTCCTGCCACCTCTCTGGGATTGGGTCGATTCGCGGGGTCTGGCCGACGCGATCGACGAACTACATTTCCCCCCGGCGGACGGACTATACCCCGATCCGTTTCGCCGGTGCCGATGGTGAATCGGCGCAACGGAGCCAGAAATCGGGAAGTCATCCGCTGTGGCGGACCCAAAGGATGTGTCGGGAGTGCGTCGTCAGGGGCGATTCGGGATGGGCACAAGGACGGTCGCGTTCGTACCGGTGTCCGCACGCTGGATGAACACTTCCATGTTCCCGTCCGTCAGCGTTCCCGGTTCGGCGGTCAAACGCATGATGCGGAAGTAGTACGCCTGATCGTTTCGGAGCTCGGGACGGAGGCGTGCGCGGGGGATCGGATTCCCGGCACCGAAGTTCCAGAACCATGTCGTCCGGACTTCGTTGCCCCAGTCTCTGCGGAAGGGCTCCGGAGCGAAGTAGAAGCCGAACTCAACACCGTCCAAGTCGAGGAATGAGTCGTAGTTTCTGCAAACCGGACCCTGCTCAACCGTGATGTTCGTCGGCTTGTTGGTGCCCTGAGGATGCTGATAGACATTGCCATCCAACAGGATGCCCTCGAGATGGCTCGTGTAGGTATCGATACCCGCGACGCGGTGGGGCACACCCATGCGCAGGTACAGGTCAGTCACAGTGTACGCGTCGAGGGTGCTCGTCCCATCCACGAATTGATCCGTCTCGGGGTCGCGCACGACGCACGGCTGGACGGAGACAGTCACCCAAACCGCCTCGATGCCCTGCGGCAGCGGCTCTGGATCTCCACCGCCCGAGCCGGGGCCGGGGAACGGTCCGCCACCCCCGCCGTCGCCGGGTCCCGGAGAAGGTCCGGGATCGGATCCTCCACCATTTCCAGATCCGGGATCACTGCCGGGGCCGCCACCCCCGCCGTTGCCGGGTCCGGGAGAAGGTCCGGGATCAGATCCTCCACCATTTCCGGATCCGGGATCACTGCCGGGGTCTGTTCCTCCGCCGCCGGGAGGAGGATCGTCCGGGCTTCGTCCCCAGCAGGAGGGGCAATCCGGAATGGTCACGCCGATGCTGCGGAATTCACTCCGGCCTTGCGGAATCACGAAAGCCCGAACTTCACCATCAACGGCGACGCCTTCATCGGCGGTGAAACGCCCGATCCGGATGTAGAAGCCGTCGTCCCCAAAGAAAATCAGGTTCTGACGCCCGGGATCACCGTTGAACGATCCCAGACTCGCGAGGACCGTGTTCCCGTTCGGTCCGCCCGTGAAGGTCGTTGCTCCGAGGAAGAAGAACGATTCCAAGGTGCCCATCGCGAGGAAGGAGTCGTACGCGACGCATGGGTTCGCCTGAACCTCGCCGAAGCTCGGCGGGGCATCGCCGCCGGCGGGATTCTGGTGGAATGTTCCGCCGCTGATCTTGATCCCATCGGACTGCTCTCCGACACCGAGGGAGAGCAGGCGACCGGGGCGATCGAGTCGGAGGTAGAGGTCGTTGGTTCTCTTGCCGCTGAGGCCGCAGCTTCTGGTTCGCTCGACCGGCACCCATCGCGCCGCGATCCCGATCGTGCCGTCCGTCGCCGTCGACATTGGGCCGGGAGCCGGGAGTGGCCGCTTCGGTGCGGGCGTACCGGGCGTGGTCGCATCCACGATGCTCGATCCGCCGCCGTTTCCTCCGCCTCCGGTGCCGCCACCCGAGTTCCCGCCTCCACCCCCGCCGGCGTTGCCGGAGCCGCCACCACCCGTGGCGCCTCCCTGCTGGCGTTGGCGGAGTATCCCCATCAGCATCGCTTCGAGCTGCGCCCGCAGTTCGGGCGACATGCCGAT
>REDD01000175.1 GCA_007693725.1 Phycisphaeraceae bacterium | reverse complement strand
CCCCTCGGCACGGGCGTCTCAGGATGTGTAGGCATCGGCTGCGAGGACTTTGTGAGAGTAGAGTCGCTGGCGGTTTTCAACGACGGCTCCGGCTCCGCGCTGTACGCAGGAGGGAACTTCAGGTTCGCCGGAACAAGCTTGGTCAACAACATCGCTCGCTGGAATGGCAATTCGTGGTCATCTCTCGATGGAGGTGTGATGAGCTTGGGAGCGGTTCATGCTCTGGCGGTTTTGGACGATGGCTCGGGGGGCGGATCCGCGCTGTATGCGGGAGGTCGATTCGGACACGCAGGCAGCACACCGTCAAACAACATCGCGAAGTGGAATGGAGTTTCGTGGTCACCTCTCGGTGGAGGAGTGAGCGGTATTGTCCGCGCCCTCACGGTCTTCGATGACGGCTTCGGGAGCGGACCTGCGATCTATGCCGGGGGAGTATTCGGACAGGCCGGAGGCAACGCCGCGAACTTCATCGCCAAGTGGAACGGTGCATCTTGGTCACAGCTCGCCGACGGAGTGAACGGCGTTGTCCGGGCCATGACAGTTTTCGAGAATGGTTTCGGAAACCGGCTCGCGCTGTATGTGGGAGGGGAGTTCACACAAGCGGACGGGAGCCCGGCGAATCACATCGCGAGGTGGCAGGAGTGCGGCCGATCTTTCTTGTGTTCGAACCCACCGGTCGGCGACATCAACAATGATTGTGTTGTGGATCTGAATGACTTCGTCATTCTCGCAGCCAACTTCGGCGCAGGACCCGGCGCGACCTTCTCTCAAGGCGACCTGAACGGAGACGGCTTCGTCAACCTCAACGATTTCATCATCCTCGCCGGAAATTTCGGAAGCACCGGAAACTGAATTCCGTCTGCTCAATACCGCGCCACGCTCGGATCGACATCCGCCGTCCACGCGTCGATGCCGCCCGCCATCGAGACCGCGCCGTCGATGCCCTGCTGGCGCAGCGCAACCGCGACGCTGAGCGAGCGTACGCCGTGGTGGCAGTAGACGATCACCCGCCGGTCGTCATCCTCGCCCTCGCGTGCCGCGTCGATCTCGTGGACCGATGCCGCCATGCGATCCATCGGGATGTGCATCGACCCTTCGATCCGCGCGATCGCTCGTTCCTTGTCCGTGCGGCAGTCGATCAGCAGGATCGAATCGGGCGAATCCGCCAGGAGCCGCGCCACACGCCGCGGAGTGACCTCCCACTCCGGGTCGTGACGCCGATCCCCGCCGTGCGGCGTAGTCCCCTCCGAGCCGCTCATGCCCCGACACGCTCCCCGTCAACCTCCATCGGCTCCCCCGGAAGCCCCCCCGGAAGTTCCCCCGGAACCCCCTGAATCTCATCCAGACGATACTCGCCGTGGAACCGCTCCAAGTACGCCGCGGAGCGTTCGTAGCCGTCCGTGGGGCTGTAGGACGGGCCGCGCAGCGCACGCGGGATCGCCATGACAAGATCGCCAAGGACCCATGCGGGCCAGAGCAGCGCCTCGCCGACTTGGGCACACGCATCGCCGCCGGTTTCGAGCGAGGAGAGTTCCGTGGGGAACTCGACGCGGGCCCGCGCGGTGCTCTCATCGAACCGCGGCGCGAGGCGCGTGAGGTGCGGATGGGTCTGGACGCCGTCGTTCGGGACCAGCACCGTGCGGGGTGTCCAGTGCGAGCGGTCGAGGCCGATGACGGACGGCTCGGTGGTCTCGATGAGCACGGGGCCGTCGTACACCGCCTGGAGCGCGACGATGCCGTTGCCCTCCGCCTCGTGACCGATGGTCAGTCGGCTGTTGGCATCGCGCATGCAACCGGAGGCGAGCGCGAGACATGTGCCGCCCGCGAGGAGCATCGCCGCCCGGCGTGCGCTGATGCGTGGTGTGCGCGGGTGTGGATTGGTGTTGTTCGTTTCGGTCTGCGCCACTGATCGGCTCCTCTCGGGGCTGGGCCACATGCTATGCATCGTCGATCGACTCCCCCACCGCTCGCTCGATCGCTCTGCGGCAGACATCGGGGTCGAACCCGCCCCGTGCGAGCACGCCGGAGAGCCGACGCACCACCACATGGCGCTCCAGATCGGGCGACATCGTGCGCAGCCGCTTCCTCGCGAGGGAGGTGGCATCCGTAAGCGGGTCACGATCCGCGACGGCCTCCTCCGCGGCGGCCTTCGCCGTGGCGGGTGCGATGCCCTTGGCCCGCAATTTCTGCTCGATGAGACGCTTTCCGGCGGGGCGTCGGGCCACCATCGCCCGCGCGGCCGACCGTGCGCTCGCCTCATCGTTGAGGATCCCCGCCGCGCTGAGTTCATCGCACACGGTTTCAAGGATGGCGCGATCGTGCGCGCCCCGGCGCGAGAGCCGCTCGATGAGTCTCCGGCGCGAGCACGGCGCCCGCTGGAGGGAAGCGAGCGCCGCCCTGTGGGCCATGTCGAGGCGGACCGCACGCTTGAGCGCTTCGAGCGTCTCGGCGTCGAGGACCATCCCCGGAACGAGGGAGAGTTGCTTGAGGTCGCGTGCGCGGATGGAGATTCGCGTCGCGCGCGCGCCGTCGTGAACACCATCGAAAGTGATGGCCACGCGCGAAGGGTCCGACTGCGGAGTGCTGATGGTCCTGATGCGGGGTTTCCCGCCGAGTTCGTGCAGGCGGTCGAGGGCGGACTTGCGTGGTGTGTGCGCGCGCATCGTGTGACTCCCGGTTTGACTCACGCTCCGAGTTCGGCGAGGAAGGCGCCGATCTCGTTCGCCGCCTTGGCATCTCCGGCCATCTGCGATCGACGCAGCCCCTCGTTCAGCACCTCGATGGCGTCCTGCTCGCGTTCGAGGGCGACGAGCGAGCGGGCCTTGTGGTAGTAGGCGTAGTGGTAGTGCGGGTCGATGGCAAGGGCGTCGTCGAAGAGCGTAAGTGCCTGATCATGCGCACTTTGCGCGGCGTGCTCCTGGGCGATCATGTAGGGGATGTCGGGGTCGCTTGGGTCGGCCTCGCGCATCTTGAGCAGTCGGTCGAGTCGATTCATGGACGGATTGTAGTGTCAGCGCGGCCCGGCTCAGCGGGCGGGCGGGGCGAGCTGGGCCTTGAGGAGGACGCGGGGGCGGTCGACGGGCGAGCGGACATTGGACCGGTCGTAGACGACGAGCCAGCGGGACTCGTAGGTGGGTCGGAACTCGTCGGAGTTCATGTCGTTTTCGAGGTCACCCGTGAGTTCGATGGACTCGATGATGTCCGGGTCGTAGCCGCGGATGACGAAGGTCGCGATGAAGACATCGGAGCGTGTGGAGACGATGTTGGAGAGGGTGCGGAAGAGGGCGAGGCGCTTCTCGGCATCGTCGGTGGGGTTGGAAGCGGTGCGGCTTCCCCACGGGGCGAAGACCTCGTTGTCTTTCGATATGCCGGGATTGAGCGCGACATCGAGAAAACCGGGTGTCGCTGTCGCCGGGGTACCTGTGTTCGGATCCCAACCTTGATGCAGGATGGCGAGTTCGCCGATGGATGCGAAGCCCAGGGGTCGGGCCGGCGCATCGTAGAAGGATTTGTTCAATCCTTCGCGAAGGAAATCCATGCCTGTGATCTGCAAGGGAGTTTCCGAAGTGTTGTACACGCCCGATTCTGGATTGAATCGGTCTCGGTAGCGCAGCATGAGCGTGCTGCGGGCTCGCTGTGATGCAAGCCCGAAGGGTTGCTCGTTCGGATGGGTGTAGACATAGGGAAGCATCTGGAGGACGCGCTCGGGCGCGGTGTTGATGTTGATGCGCCCTTGCACGAGTTCGTCGATGGGGCTGAGCGGCTCGAAGCACTCGAAGACGCGGAGCGCGAGGGGGATCGACATGGAGTGGTCGGGCAGAGGATTGTTGTTTGAGTCGGTGGGGATGTAGCGTGACGGATCGAGTGTTCCGAGGTAGGGGTTGGGCCTGGCGATGTTGGTGGGATCGATGGAGGCGGGGTAGTCGCGATCAAGGGATGCGGCGAGCTGCTGGCCGACGGTGAACCACTCGTTGAGGTTGGTGAGTTGGTTGTTGCGGCAGAGGTGGGCGTGCTTGGAGACCATGTGAAGGTCGGCGAGGTAGCGGAGGGGGCGGCCGTCGGGGTGGGACTCGTCATCGACAAAGAGCTGCCAAGAGGGGATGTCGGCGAGGTTGGCATCTGCGGGTTTGCTGGAAGTCCGGTGCAGAGTATGCGCGGCCAGGAATCCGCTGGGAGATGCGACGAGTGAGCCATTGACAACGCTCGGGGATGCAGACTCCTCAACGAGAAGGTCGGAGAAGGGAAGGCCGTCGTTGGCAAGAATGAGCGACGGATCCGAGTACGGCGGGACTGCTCCCGGGAAGACGCCCGGAGGTGTGAGCCATGCGTGGGCAAAACCTGTGATGCGAACGGTGACAGGAAGACTTGCAGGTCCCCCGGGCATGTCGAAATCAAAGACATATGCGGGCGCCCCGCCGTTGTTGGGACGCCGGACCGCACGGCTCGCAGTTGAGGTGACAAGATATCTTCCTGCGATTTCGTTGTTGTTGAAACGATCCTGCACCGGCACGGCCGAGGGCTGGTACCACCGATTCGTATCAGATGGGTCGGCGAAGAACTCGGCGTTGTCGTTCTCGAGGATGCCGCCTCGGAACGCGACCGTGCCGTTCGGCACGAAGGGAAAACGAGCGGTTTCTCCCGGCGGAATACGCCCGGAGGACTGTAGATCGGAGGTACGAATCGTGAATTTATCGACAACAGCCCCGATCGGGAGGTCATGTGAGAGCGACGCCGGGGCAACAAGCCCGCCGACGCCGGTCCGGACGAGCATTGCGATCGGATCGCCGGAAACACCCCTCGCAAAGTCGTCAAATACGATGAGTTTGTCCTGTAGAGACATCTGGAACTGCGGCGCGAGCAACAGCGGTTGTATGGCTTCATCGTCGGCAGATTCGTTGTTGATGAGATCGATTAACTTTGACGGACCGGGATCATCCGGATCGTCTTCATCGAGAACATACAGAGGCGGATCAAATGCATTGCCCGCGATGGCGCCTACATATTGACCGTTAAAATCATCTATCGCATAAGCAAAGGTTCTGATGGAGTTCGGTGGCACGAAGCTGCCGGCTGGAAAGCCGAACGCAATCGTCTTGCTCGTGTCGGCGCTTGCGATGTCCTCGCGGTCGTTGACGAGGCGAAACTGATAGGGATTCAGATCGATCTGTTGTGGGTATGGGTTTGCGATTTGAACAGCGAACACGGATCCGATCTGAGTTTGCTCATTCTGCGGATCGATCTCATTGAAATTACCGATATGACCGGGTCCGGATTCATCTGCATTGCTGTACACCGCGGCGGTGAAGACCTCGACAATGTAGGGGTTGCGTGTGAGCCCGACGAGCGTCAGCCCGACACCGCCGCCGCCTGCGGAAGAATCGTCCGCGAGCCACTGAGACTCAGTTGCCTGGACGGTGGAGCGGTGGAAGTTGAATGAGGCGTTGCCTTGAAGCGGGCGTCCGAGCAACTCTCCATCGGAAGCGGCGGGGTTGGCGCGGATAAGGTCGGGCGGCACGGTGCCGTGGGGGAAGGATGTGCCGAGCACAACCGTCCCTCCGGGCGTTGTGGTGGAGAGGATCGGGTCGTTGCCGAGCGTATGGTAGAGGCGTGCGACGGTAGGCGGGGCGCTGCCGCGCCGGGCATCGCGCGTATTGATTGCGAGCGCAGCGGCGGTAATGAGTGAGTATGAAGCTGCGTTTCGCAGCGAGTCCGGGAGTGGCTCGAGTCCGTCGGCGGGGTTTCCGAAGCGGATCGCGTGTTGCGCAGCGCTCTGGCCGGGCAGCTCCTGCTTTGAACGCCCGTAGAAGAATGTTTCATTTGCCGGATTGCCCACGAGTGTGAGTGCGCTGACGGTGAATGGCTGACTGGCGAGTTCATAAGTGAGAAATTGGTCGGTTGCGAAGGGGGCGAGCGCCCAGACAAAGGCGGTGTACGCATCCGAAATGCGGTTGGCGTCGTAGTTGAGGGGCACTTTCCGGAGCGAGAGGTTCGCGAGGAAGGGGCGGGAGATTTCCAGCCCATCGAACCTGGCGTTCAAGTTGAGAACGGGGATGGGGCTCCGCTGTGAAACACCGCTGTAGGGCGTGAGAAACTGTCGGGGGTGATACCGGAGTGTGTTGCGGGAGGGTCGCGCATCGTTGATGCTTGTATCGAGTCGGCGCGCATTCTCCGAGCGCTGGCGCGAGAGCAGCGGGCCGTAGAACTCGGACCCGGTATCGTTCCCCTGCGGGAGAAATCCCTGCCCCTCGGGTCCGTCGAACATCTGCTCAACAAGAGAGAGAGAGTTGTTGTTGGTGCCCGCGAAGGCGAGGAACTCGACGAATTCCGTGATCGGATAGACGAGCGGTATGCTCGTTGTGGAGTCGAAAGGCGAGGAGCCGTGTCTGTTCCAGAAGAGCGTGCGTTGTTGACGGGAAAGGCGCGAGGTGGCCTGCGGCCATTCGGCGGGATTGTAGAAGCCGCCGCCGGGAACGCCGGGACCGATCTCCTCGAAGAGTTGGGGGAGTCGGAGCACATCGCGGAGGTGTCGGCTGAATCCGAGTCCGTAGGAACTGACTCTGATATTGTTGAATGGATAACCACCGAAGGCGGAACCGAATGGCTCTGCTGTGTCTCTTAACAGTCGGTAAAGATCGATGTCGGCCGGGGTGCGTCCGTCTGCGAGCGAATCCGGTGCGGTGACGGTCCCTGAATCGATGCTGGCGTTGTAGTTGATGCGAGCAGAGGCATCGACGACGCGAGCGGCGACGAACCATCGCAGGCCGAAGAGGTCGCCCAACGCATCGAGCACCTGCCAACGCGCATCTGGGATGAGGTCCCCGGTGGTGTCGATGAAGAATCGCTCATCGAAATTGCGGATGACGGCCTCCTGCGCGGTGGATCCGCTGAAGTTGCCGTGGAAGTTTGCGGGGAGGAATGGCGATGCGGGCTGATTTTTGTTGGCGGGATTCCTGAACGCGCCCGCGGCATTCTGCGGGAGAATCGCGAAATTGGAATCGGTGAAGTCGACACCGGCGTTCGGTCGCTGGATACCGCCGATGTTGACCGTGTCGAGGAAGAAGGCGCCGAGATCCGCGAAGAGTCCGTCATCGCGCTGGAAGTTTCCGTTCGGCTCGTAGCGCCACGCGGCCCGGAGGTTTGTGATCTGCGGCCAGTACGGCTGGTTGGACACCCAGAGCGGCTGTGCGGATGCGAGGAAGGACTTGTCCGGGGGGAAGAGGATGTAGCGGTTCCCGTCGCCGGTTGGCGAGGAGATCGGGGAGACCTGCGGTGATCCGAAGCTTTGCCCAGCTTGTCCGTAGTAGGTGAATGGGTAGTCGGGGGTGAGTTGCATCGGCGGCCAGTTCGGCAGCGTTGTGTTCGGCTCGAATCTCGGCACATCGCGGGTGACCACCGCCCCGCCGAAGAGATCCGCCGCGAGGAGTTCGCCGATGTGATTGACAACGGCGTTGACCTGCTGCTCGTAGTTGACGGCTCGCCGGACGGCATCGGCGCTCTGGCGATCGAGGCGGACGAATGTTATGTACGAGACCGAGATGAGCGCGACGACGGCGAGCACGCCGACGGCGAAGATGAGGGCGGTGGCGCGACGGCGTCCTCGGCTGCGAGCGGAGCGAGCATCGGGATTGCGAATCGTGCGTGTCTTCATGGCGAACCTCGGGCGGGGAAAGACGAATACAGAGCCCGCGTGTACAGATGAACCATCAGAGTTGGGGCGCAATTCGGAAGACATACTCAAAGGTCTTGCCGTTGCGGAGGCGCTTCTGCGCATCGTGGAGCGTCATGCGGACGCGGATCATGGTCGGCTTCGGCCAGTTTCCATCCAGGTAGTCGCCCGCGGCCGAGAGCGGGCGTTCGGAGGCGCCCTGCGGACGCTGGAACCCCCAGATCGCGAGGTATTCCTGATTGAAATCGGGAGCGCCGTGTGTGTAGTGCAACGAGTAGGTGGGGAGGATTCGACCGTTCGGGGATGGCACGACCGCCGGAGGACTCGCGCCGAGCGATGCCGCGAGGCGGCGCTGGTGCATGGGACCGGTCTGCGGCAGATAGGGGATGCCTTGAGGGAATCCGGTCTGGCTGAGGAAGGGCGGCGTCTGATCGAAGCCGAAGGAATGGATCTCGGGATCGGGATTGGGTTGGGGATAGCGTCGGCGTGCTTCGGCGAGATCGATTCCGTTCTGCCCAAGTGCGACATACAGATCCCTGTATGTGAAGTCCATGTCGAACCAGAGAAGGTCGCCCTGAGCAAGGATGCGGCGCGGGGGAATGTCGTCCACCGACTCACCTGGACGCCGATACTCAAATGGATCGGCGTTTGGAGTGGTGCGCCAACGGGTGCCGTCCGTCCATGCCACCTCGAAGGAGGAGCAGTGCTGCGCGAGGATGGCGTGGAGATCCATGTTGGCTTCTGCCGGGCGCTGGCCCGCATTGACCCAGGCGAGTGGATCGCGGGTGCGCAAGACCGGGGGTTGCGGATCGACGAGCGGACGGATGATCATGCCCGCGATGGCGGACTGGATGCCCTTGAGGTTGTGGAGGTAGGCGTTCTCGAGATCTACGACATTGATCGAAGGGCTTGCGTGGAAGCGCTCCCAGAGCCAGCGATCGGGACTGGCGAACGGTGCGTTGTTGGGGTTGCCCGCGAAGACGAGGATGCCGGTGCTGAATGGCGAGGCATCGGGCACGAATTGATCGACGGCGAGGGGAAGCGAGAGTGGATCGATGCGGCCCTGAAGCCAGCGGATGACATCCTCGAGCGATTGCGCGGCAACATCGGTGCGCCCGTGCCGGATGAGTCTGGGGTTCGGGAGGTCGTCGGGGGAGAAGCCGTCGTAATTGTCGGTGATCCCGCCGAAGCCGTTGAAGATTCGGAACTCGGCCTCATGATCGCGTACATAGGGCGCGAAGGACTGATCGACCGCCAGCGGCGCTCGCCGGATGGCCGATGCGTATCCGGCGGCGGTCCCGCCGAAGAGGAGCAGCGGCTGGCGTGTGAGGACGAAGTCCCCGGCGAACTGGTTGCGTCCCGTCGCCTGCCCGGGACCAAAGCGATTGTTGGTGAAGCCGGATCCGGCATCCGGTCCGGAGCCGAAGTCCCCATCGGCGTAGAACAGGCGGCGCGTGGGATCGTTTGGATTGTTGGGCTGATCGATGGGCGGGCGGAGGCCGTGGCCGTAGTAGATGCGTGCGAATGGCGTGCGGATGGTGGTGCGTCCGGCGTTGTCCTGCTGGTAGGAGGCGTATCCGCCGGGTTCTCCGGAGAATCCGATGAAGGCGATCTCGTCGAGGCGAACGGTGGTGGCACGAGAGAGAGAGCGTCCGTCGGAGGTGCGCTGATAGGGCGAGTAGCCGTTGCGCCGATCAAACTCGGCATCGTTGCGCGAGAGGTAGAGGCCGACCTCGTTGGCGTCGAGGACGCCATTGCGGTTGATGTCTCCGAGGCGGCGGTTCCGGATGGCGAGGAACGACTGCTCGGGCGAAACGCGGGAGAGCGCGGCGAAGTCATCACGCATGAGCGACTCGACGATGCGCGCGGTGGACTCGATCTCCGCGACCGCGCTGCCCGTGCTCGAGAGCTGGGCGATGCTGCGGAAGATCTGGCCGACGCCGATGGTGAGCAGGGCGACCACGCCGACCGCGACGAGAAGCTCGACGAGGGTGAAGGCGCGTCGTATACGGCGGGGCGTTCCTGGATGGCGGCGTTGTGTCTTCATTCGAGTGCGTGCTCCCGGTCAGTTGGCGGTGATCTGGAGGACACGGGCCTCGATGGGCCTGAGCGACCATGTGCTTGCATCGGTGACGCTGCGGATGGCAGGCTGGACGCTCCAGACATCGAACAGTCCGGTGGCGCCGCCCTGTCCGGCGAGGAGCGACTTGCCCGCGGTGCGCGGCGAGTTCTCGAGGTAGCCGCGGATCTGATTGCCCACCGTGCGGACACGGATGATGCGTGCGGGCGCATCCGCTCCCGGGACCGTCTGGCTTCCCTGGAAGAGCAGGAGCTGTCCGGAGCGGATCATCCAGTCGGAGTTCTCGCCCGTGGAAGTGACGAAGTACGCGCGTTCCTCATCGTCGTAGGCGAGTCGGAGTCGCTCGCGCCGGAGCGGGGCGAGACGATTGTTGACATCGACGAGACGCTCGGGCGGAACGAACTGCGCATTGCCGGATCCACCGGTGATGGAGTAGGTGAAAATGACGACCTGCGTGGTATCGGAGCCGATGAGCCGACGGAACATCATGGAGTAGCCCATCGCGGGGCGAAGACCGTCGCGTCGGCTGGCATCGGTCTCGAAGCGGATGCGTTGGTTGCGTGCCGTAAGCTCCGTGGCCCGCCAGCGATAGTCGACAAGGTCGATGCGGTCGATGAAGCGCCATGCGTAGCCGCCTGCGGAAGCGACGGGGGCACCGTCGCCTGAACCGCCGAAGTCGTAGCCGCCCGGACCGTTCGGGATCTCGACATAGATGTAGCCGTCCGGGCTGTTGCTGCCGCCGGGCTGGAAGGCGACAAAGGGGTTGCCGACGAAGTAGAACGCTCGCGCTTCGCGGGGATCCCGAATGCGGGAGAGGGGGCCGCCGGGCTGTTCGATGATCCACTCCTGAGCGTCGACGGCGTCGACTTGGACAAAAGCGTCGTATTCACTGCCTTCACAATCATCAAAGTCGCCGAAATCGTTCAGAAGGAGCGGTGGCCGATCTCTGTCGAGCTCGGCGATGTTCATCTCGATGATGGATGCATTGATGTTGCCGGTTTGCTGGAGTCGCTTCATGTCGACGCGTATCCATGAGTCATCCCCGTAGGTGAAGAGCGACTCATCCTCGACATCGGGGCAGAATTCGGTCGGGAAATGCGTGAAGCGGAGCACATCGCGATCGACATTGTCGCGCCGACGCTCGTTCGTGAGCGGATCGCAGGGGAAACCGGAGATGGTCACCTCGATGATGCAGGATTGCGGGAGGATGCGTCCCCTGCCGAAGTCGCGGACTTTTTCGGGGTTCTCAAGGTCCGTCTGCGTCAGTTGGCCGCCGGTGATCTCTCCGGAGTAGGGCTGGTTGACGCTGTAGAGGATGCGCGGCATCGACTCGGTGGGTCTGTTGGTGAAGAACCATTGCCCCTGGCCCGTGGGATCGATGGTGAGCATGCCGACTTCGGGGTTGTCGCCGGGGAGATTGCCTGTGGTGAGGGGATGCCATCTGCCGGGCTGGAACTGCGCATCGGGATTGGGATTGGTGCACTCCGGACGGAGTGTGCCGATCTGTGCCGAGATGGAGCTCTCCGCGCTGCGGGAAAGGGTGATGCTGGCGGTGATCTCGGAAGAGATCTGCTGCTGGAAGGCCGCGCCCGCGAGGAGCGCCACGAGACCGAGCACGCCGAGGGCGATGACGAACGCCGCCATGAGAACTTCGATGAGCGTGAACGCACGCCGGGAGCGGATTGGGTTGATGGTGTGTGTCATTGGCGCCTCCGAACAAGCGGCTGCCCTGTGTAACGGGTGAAACCGATGATCTCCGCGTTCTCGTCGATCCAATCGCTGACACGCCGGTGCGGTGCGTTGGCGCTGTCCGTCTGGAAGACGCCGAGTTGGTTCAGCCATGCGGGCTGCGGCGCGCCGGTCGTCTGCGGACGCACAAACCACGGGCGGGCGATGCCCGTGTCGCTCGACAGACGGGAGAGATCGACCACGGCGAGCTGCGAGACCGCGCGTAGAACGACCTCAGGATTGGGAACGACATCGGTCGCGTCGACGCCCGCGACATTGTCCGGATCGAAGACGGTATCGAGGTCGTAGGGACGGGCATCCGGATCGCCGATCTCTGAGCGACGGATGGGCTCGTTGGGGAACTCGAGATACGCGTTCGGAGTCGAAGCGAATCCACCCGATGCGGTGAGCACGGCGGAGCCGCCGGGCGAGAACTGGATCATGAACGACTGCGCGTGGCGCACGGCGGTTCGCGCTTCCTGCGCCGACACATTGGCGCCGGCGGGCGCGCGACCGGCGAGGACGAGCCAGGGATCGACGCCGACGAATCGCTGAGAAGGCGGGTTGTTTCTGGTGTAGAGGCGGGGATCGTTCTGCGGGAAGAGCCAGAGCGGCTGCTGCTGGTTCGTGCCTTCACGCTGGAGCCATCCCGCGTACCAGTGCGCGGTGTTGGAGTCGATGCGTGCGTTCCGCGGCTCGACGGAGAGCGCCAGGCCGCAGACCACGACGCGCGGCGGCAGTTCGACGACCGGAACACCGGCGACGGGGCGATAGACGAAGGCGGAGGTGTCGGCGTTCCCGCCGCTGAAGCGGGTGAGCGAGCCGCCGAGCTGGCGGGAGAGCTCGACCACCTGAAGCGTGCAGACTTCACGCTCGATGTCAAAGAGGAAGACAACACCGGTGTGCCGGCCGTTGCGGATCGCCTGCGCGCGGGCATTGGCGAGGGTCGCGGAGACGGAGTTGACCGCGCTGGAGTAGCTGACCGACTCGATGATGCGTGCGAAAGCGGGGAGGAGAAGGATGGTGCCGAGGATGATGATGGCGACCACGACGAGCAGTTCGACGAGCGTGAAGGCGCGGGATGTGCGGGTGCGGCGGATCATTGCGCGTTCCACTCCCGTGCCGGTTGAAAAGAAGGAGAATCATCGAAGGGATCGACGGTCGTGGAGTAGATGTTGTCGCTGATGGCTCGCTTGACGAGACGAGCGATCTCGGTGGGATCGTCGTCTGCCTGCACTTGGATGTTGAACTGCGGTTCGTTGATGAGGCCGTAGGTGCGGTCGGGACCGGCGGACATGAAGTAGGGACGGTTGTTGCGGCAGCGGCCGTAGAGCGCCTGAGCGAGGGTGTTCTCGGGATGGACGAAGTAGATGACCTGCTGGTACTGGACGGGGTAGCGCCGTGTCTGGTTCTCCGGATCGACGGGCCATCCGGATTCGGCCCAGGAATCGACGATCGAGGGCGCGTTCACGCCCTGCGTGTTGTTGTTGGGCAGCGGACGCGAGCGGACGAACTCGTTGGGGATGCTCTGGATGAGCGTGTCAACCTCGCCATAACCGGATGCCTGCGCGAGGAAGACGGCGGCGTCCGGGCGCGCCGGATGATTGCGCTCGGCGTAGCTCTGGAGACCGTTGTTCTGTCCGGGCGTGCCGACATACTGATCGGGGTTGTAGGGCGGGATGGTGCCGCGCTCGAGCATGTACACATCGAGGATGCGATCGAGCGTGATGAGAATGTTCTGGGTGGTGCGGATCTTCTGGCGCGTGGTGACCGCCGAACCCGCGATGAAGAGGATCGACGCGAGGATGGCGATGACGCCGAGCACAACGAGCATCTCGATGATCGTGAAGCCGCGGCGCGATCTGTCGGACGGCGTACGGATCACTGAGCAAACCTCACATTCGACCCGAGAAAGTTGCGGAGCTGAACGCCGAAACGGTCCGGAAGATCGGCCTTGGTGATCGGCTGGTCGTACCGGTACGGGAGCTCGATCCGCGCATCCGTGCCGGGATCCAGCACGACATCGCCGAAGGGCGCCGTCGGGTTGCCGTTGTTGTCGACGAATCGATCGGCGCGGTCGCCCGCGGCGAGAATGCTGAACGGCGATGAGACGAGATGGCGATCACCCGCGAGGTCGAAGTTGGCGTCGCCGCGCTCGATCTGATCTCGGAGTGAATCGGCGGAGCGGAGCTCGACGGGTGCGAGGCGGATATCGATGTTTCCATCCGAGTCGCGGAACCGCCAGTTGTGGTAGTAGCGGACGGGCACATCGAAGGGATCGAGGATCCGATAGAGAAAAACATCGCCGGAAGCGGTCTCGTTGATCTGCGTGGCAGTGCCCGTGACGCGCACACGCTGGAGGTAACGCTCCACCGAGCCGGGCTCGACATACGGGCCGTAGATGCGCCCGGTGGTCGGCGGACGGTGTTCCGCGTTGGTCTGGTTCGCGGTGCGCCACGCACGGGTCGCTCGCCCGGGATCGCGAATCCCGAACGCCGGCGCGCCGGTGTCGGCTTCGGAGAACCGGCCGTCGGCGTTGATGTCGCCGATGCCCAGAAGATAGATGGCGAGCGTCCACTCGGAATGGGCGCGTGCGTCGCGATAGGCGTTGGCGACATTGGTCTGCATTTCCGGAGTCGTGATGCCGCCCCCGGACTGACCGATCACGAGGGGCGGATGGAAGTTGAAATCGTTGTAGAAGGCCTGAACACCCTGCCCGAGCGTCTGCACGAGCGACTCGGCGGAAGCACGCCGGGCGGTCCCGAACGCCCCGGAGAGCGCGACGATGAGGAAGGTGGTCAGCAACGCGATGAGACCGATGACGACCAGCAGCTCGATGAGCGTGAAGGCGCGCATCGATCCGATGCGTGTCGCGGGTCCGGATGTTGGAGTTCGGAAGTGCATGGTTGATTCCGTGCGTGTGCGTGAGCGGTGATCAGCCGGAGAGCGAGTTGATCATCTCGACGAGCGGGAGGAACATCGCGACGACGATGAGCCCGACGATGCCGCCGAGGAAGAGAATCAAGAGCGGCTCGATGAGCGAGACGAGCGACGCGACGGCGGTGTCGACTTCCTCGTCGTAGTTGTCGGCGATCTTCAGGAGCATGGTGTCGAGGTCGCCGGTCTCCTCGCCGACATCGATCATGTTGACGACGAGCGCATCGCAGACCTTGGCGTCGCGCAGCGGACCGGCGAAGGACTCGCCCTCGCGGATCGAGTCGTGAACCTTGCCCAGCGCCTTTTCGAAGACATAGTTGCCGCTGGTTTCCTTGGTGATGGTGATGGCCTCAAGAATGGGCACGCCGGCGGTGATGAGCGTGCCGAGCGTACGGGTGAAGCGCGCGATGGTGGTCTTGCGCAGCAGCTTGCCGACGATGGGCATGTACAGGAAGAGCGTGTCGAAGAGCGCCTTGCCCGGCTTGGTCAGCTTGAGAAGCTTGTAGAGCACGAATGCGCCGGGGATGCCGAAGACGATCCAGACGATGCCCGCAATACCCTGGCCGGGCCGGTTGCCGGCGACCCAGTTGGAGACCTCCATCAGGAAGACCGTAAGGCCGGGAAGATTGACGCCGAAGTCCTGAAAGATCTCGACGAACTTCGGGATGATGAAGTACATGATGCCCGACACGATCGCGACCGCGACGATGATGACCATCGCGGGATAGATCATCGCGCCCTTGACCTTGCGCTTCAGACGCTGCGCCTTCTCCATGAACTCGGCGAGACGCTGCAGGATGACATCCAGCACGCCGCCGACCTCGCCCGCCGCGACCATCTTGGTGTAGAGAATGTTGAAGGCGCGGGGGTGCTTGGCCATCGCATCCGAAAGCGACGAACCGCCCTGCACATCCTCGACGACGGACTGGAGAACATTCTTGAGCAGACCCGGCTTCTGCTGCTGCTCAAGAATCTGGAGCGAGCGCAGAAGCGGCAGACCGGCGTCCTGAAGCGTCGAGAGCTGACGCGTGAAGGTCGTCAGGTGCTTGGGCGACACCTTCATGAAGGGGATCGAGACGCCGCCCCCGCCGGACTTGGCCTTCTTGGTCGAGCCGCCGTCCGATGGACCCGCGGCGGACTTCTTCGTCTTCTGTTCGCGCACGGAAGTCGGATAGAAGCCCTGCAGCTTGATGCGCTGAATGGCTTCATCGCTCGAAGTGGCTTCGATCAGCCCCTTCTGCTGCTTCCCGGCCTTGTCCAGCGCTTCGTACTGGAAATTCGGCATCTGCGACACTCCGTTCGCACCACTGGGTGCATCGAGTCAGGTGTTATTCCTCGGAGATGGTCTCGCGGACCACCTCGTCGATGGTTGTCAGTCCCTCGTAGATCGCGAGCAAGCCGGACTCACGGAGGGTTCGCATGCCGCGCCGACGCGACTCTTCGCGCAGCACGGCGGTCGAGGCCTGTTTCATCACGAGGTCGCGCAGGCCGTCATCCATGGGCATGATTTCGTAGATCGCGGTGCGGCCCTTGTAGCCCGAGCCGTGGCAGAGGTCGCAGCCACGACCGCGATAGAAGGTCCGCCCACGTACATCATCGGGGCGCAGGTCGAGCTCCAGGAGCTGCTCCTCGGTGGGCGTGTAGCTCTCCTTGCACTTCGTGCAGATCGTCCGAGTCAGACGCTGCGCGATGATCGCCTCGATGGTGGCGGTGAGAAGGAATGCCTCCACACCGAGATCGAGCAGACGGATGATGGATGAGGGCGCGTCGTTGGTGTGGAGGGTGGAGAAGACCAGGTGGCCCGTGAGCGACGCCTGCACCGCGATCTGCGCCGTTTCGAGGTCGCGGATCTCGCCGACGAGGATGATGTCGGGATCCTGACGCAGGAACGAGCGGAGCGCGCGGGCGAAGGTCATGCCGACATCGGTGTTCACCTGACACTGGCAGAGCCCGTCGATGTCATACTCGACGGGATCCTCGGCGGTCAGGATCTTGATGTCGACGGTGTTCAATTCCTGGAGCGCGGCGTAAAGAGTGGTCGTCTTGCCCGAGCCCGTCGGACCGGTGACGATCACGATCCCGTTGGGGCGATGGATGATGCCCTGAACCTGCTCCAGATCGTCCGGACGGAGGCCGACGCGATCGAGCGACAGTTCGACATTCGAGCGGTCCAGCACACGCATCACGACGGACTCGCCGTGCATCGTCGGGAGGACCGAAACGCGGAGATCGACCGGATTGCCCCCGACGACCAACTCCACGCGACCGTCCTGCGGCAGGCGACGCTCGGCGATGTCCAGATTGGACATGACCTTGATGCGGCTGGTGATCGCCGAACCCAAGTACTTGGGCGGGGGCACCATCTCGTAGAGAACGCCGTCGATGCGGTAGCGCATCTTGAACTCATCCTCGAACGGCTCGAAATGGATGTCCGAGGCACGGTCCTTGATGGCCTGGAGAAGGACCATGTTGAGCAGGGTGATGACCTTGTTGTCCTCGGAGGCCTCAAGGACGGCTTCGAGATCGATCGAGGCACTCCCCGCGGCCCCGCGCTGGAGGGTCTGGGCGAGCGACTGATCCGAGGACATCTGGCCGACGACCTCAGCCAGCGAGGACTGCTTCCCCGCGTAAAACTGCTTCAGCCGGGCCTCGACCTGCTCCTGCGGAGCCACCACCGGATCGACCGTGAAGTTCATCAGCAGGCGGAGGTCATCGACCGCCCGGAAGTTATCCGGACTCTTGAGGGCGACCTTGAGACGGCGCCCCTCGGGCTTGTACTGGATGGGGACCACGCCGTAGGCCATGGCGGTCTCGGCTGGGAGGGCGGCAATCGTGGCGTCATCGATTTCGATCTTGTCGAGATCGACGAATAACATCCCCGCCTGACCGGCGAGGGCTTCCTGGACATCGCGCTCTTTCACCATGCCCATCTCGATCATGATCTGACCGAGGGGGCGCTTCTTCGCGCCGCCGGCAACCTCGGACTGCTGCTTCGCGAGGGCCTCGTGGACCTGCTCGCGCGTCACCTTGCCGAGCTTGGTCAGCACGCGTCCGATACGCCGTTTTTTCAGTTCGCTGGGGTCGATGGGCATTGGGGCTGAATCCTCCAGCGGGCACGAGAGGGACCGGACATCCGATCCGGGCCCACAAGTAGTTTCGCCCAAGATCGAACCAATGATCCCTCGGGCAGGCCCGAAAAATCAAGAACTTGTGTTTTGACACCGAGTTTTCGAGATACTTTTGGCTTGGTTGAGGTGGGTCAAGGGGCGATGCCATCCGGTCGGCACGCCCGAACAAAGACAAGGTCCATCATGATTTCTCGGACGCGCCTTCCGGGGTCGGCGTGTCTTCGAGGTCGAGATCTGTTCGGCCCACCTGGCGACCAAGGCGGTGGACGCGATCCCGGAGGTCGGCCCCGTTCTTGGCCTTATCCACCATCTCCTCGGCGGAGATCATGCCCTTGGAGTAGAGCGACCAGAGGTGCTCATCGAGGAGCTGCATGCCGAACCGCTTCCCCGTCTGGATGGCGGAATCGATGCGGTAGGACTTGTTGTCGCGGATGAGGTTTGCAATGGCAGGGGTCACGACGAGGAACTCGTAGCCAGCGACCATGCCCTTGGTGTCGATCCGGGAGAGGAGCACCTGGCTGAGGACGCAGATGAGGGATGTAGAGAGCTGGACGCGGATCTGGTTCTGCTGGGTGACGGGGAAGGCGTCGACGACACGGTCGATGGTCTTGGAGGCCCCGGTGGTGTGGAGGGTGGCGAAGACCAAGTGGCCCGTCTCGGCGGCCCGGATGGCGGACTCGATGGTCTCGAGGTCTCGCATTTCACCGACGAGGATGACATCGGGATCCTGACGGAGGGCTCGGCGGAGGGCCTCGGCGAAGGAGGGCGTGTCCGTGCCGACTTCGCGCTGGTTGACGATGGATTTCTTGTGGTAGTGGTAGTACTCGATGGGGTCTTCCATGGTGATGATGTGGCGCTCGAAGTTGGCGTTGATGTAGTCGAGCATGGTCGCGAGGGAGGTGGTCTTGCCCGAGCCGGTGGGGCCGGTGACGAGGAAGAGGCCGCGGGGACGCCGGATGAGTTCCTTGCAGATGGGCGGGAGGCCGATCTGCTCGAAGGTGAGCAGCTTGTTGGGGATGAGTCGGCAGACGATGGCGAGGTCGCCGCGCTGGCGGAAGACCGAGACGCGGAAGCGGGCCTCCTCGCCGTAGGCGAAGCCGAAGTCGCAGGAGCCGACTTCCTGGAGTTCCTGCTGGGAGCGCTCGGAGGTGATGGCCTTCATGAGCGTGACCATGTCCTCGGCTTCGAGGACTTTGGTGTCGAGATTTTTGAGGCCGCCGTGGAGACGAAGCGTCGGCTTCCGACCCACGGTGAGGTGAAGGTCGGAGGCGTTGAGCTTGATGACCGTTTCGAGGAGGCGGTCGATTTGCATGCTGGACATGGGGGTGATCCTGTTTCGGGGCGGGTGTGTCAGCGATTGGTTTGTTTATTCCGGGGCGTCGGTCGGTGGCGAGGTGTATCCGTCCGTCAGTTCCATGGCCTCGTCGTCCAGCACCACGCCTTCGACCTGTGCGATGCGGGCGATCTCGGCTGGTGTTGTGGTGCCGGCGAGGATTTTGAGCTTGCCGTCCTCGAGGAGCGTCCGCATGCCGCTCTGGATCGCGGCTCGACGCAGTTTCTCGACGGGCTCGGTCTTGAAGGCGAGATCGCGGAGTTCGGAGTTCATGATCATGAGCTCAAAGATGGCCTTGCGCCCGCGGTAGCCGGTGTTGGCGCACTTGTCGCACCCGACGGCCTTGTAGATGGTGTGGTTCTTGCGGTCCTCACGGCTGATGCCCGTCAGGCGGAGGTACTTGGGATCCGGGTTGGGATCGGGCTCGCGGCAGTGCTTGCAGAGGACGCGGATGAGTCGCTGGGCCATGACCGCCTGGATGGAAGACGCGACGAGGAAGGGCTTGACGCCCATGTCGATCAGTCGCGTGATGGCGCTGGGCGCGTCGTTGGTGTGGAGGGTGGAGAAGACGAGGTGACCGGTGAGCGCCGCCTGAATGGCGACCTCGGCGACTTCCTTATCGCGGATTTCGCCGACGAGGATGATGTTCGGCGCCTGACGGAGCATGGCGCGGAGGACGCTGGCGAAGGTCAGCCCGATCGACTCGCGGACCTGGCATTGGTTGATGCCGGTGAAGGCGTATTCGATGGGATCCTCGGCGGTGATGATCTTGCGGTCGGGGCGGTTGAGGATGTCGAGCGCCGAGTAGAGCGTGGTGGTCTTGCCCGAGCCGGTGGGGCCGGTGACGAGGAAGATGCCGTTGGGTCGGCGGATGATCTTGTTGAAGATTGCGAGGTTGTCCTGCTCGAAGCCGAGGTTTTCGAGGCCGATGCGGACTGAGTCGGGGCGGAGAATACGAAGCACGATGGACTCGCCGTGGTACGCCGGGCAAGACGAGACGCGAAAGTCGACGACGGAGTCGCCAACGGGCATCTTGATGCGCCCGTCCTGGGGGAGGCGTCTGTCGGAAATGTTGACGCCCGCCATGAGCTTGCAGCGGGCCAAGACCGCGTTCTGCATGCGCTTGGGCAGGTTGTCACGCTCGATGCAGACGCCGTCGATGCGGTAGCGGAGCCGGACACGATCGGCCATCGGCTCGATGTGGATGTCGGAGGCGCGCATCTCGACGGCCTCGGCGATCATGCGGTTGACGAGCTTGATGATGGGTGCGGACTCGGCGGCCTGATCGATCGAGGAGTCGATGGACTTGTCGACGGATTTGTCGATCGATCGATCGATGGAGGCGCTCAGCAGGGAGTCGGGCCTGTCGGAGGTGAGGGACTGCTTGTCCGCGCCCAGCTTCGTGTCGAGATAGCCCTTGATTTTGCCGCGAGAGCCGATGCGCGGGTCGATCTCGGCGTTGAGCCGGAACCGGAGCATGTCGAGGAGTTCGAGGTCTTTCGGGTCGTGGACGATGAGCTGGAGTCGGCCCCGTTCGCGTCCGATCGGGAGGATGAGGTGCTTGCGCATCAACTCCGGGCCGAGTTCGGGCTTGTCGGGCTTGAGGAGCGCGGGGTCGATGCGCGATTCGATCGATGGATCCGCGATATCGACATATTCGAGGCCGAACTGCTTCGCCAATGCCTTGGCGACGGGTTCTTCCTTGACCATCCCCGCGTCGATGAGAACCTCACCGATGCGCTTGCCCGCCCCCTTCTGCATACCGAGGGCGGTCTTGAGCTGGTCGGCGCTGATGGCCCCCATCTCGATGAGAATCTCGCCCAGACGCTGTTTCGATCTTGCCATCGTGTGTGCAACCTGCTCCGTAGACTTCCGAACAAACTTCAACCATACAGACCACCGGGCGGACCACGGTGGATATGCTGATCCTTACTCTACCGCAACGCGGAACGCCGATTTCTGGACGCCGGCATCGAGCGTTCGGGGGAGCCCGGGACAGCGACTGGAGCGACATGGCAGCACACCCGCTCGAATCTGCAACCTCCCGCCGGATCCTGATCACCGCCGGCCCCACCCACGAACCGATCGACGCCGTGCGGTATCTCGGAAACCGCTCATCGGGGCGGCTCGGGATCGCGCTCGCTGAAGAAGCGGCGGAGCGTGGGCACGAGGTGATTCTGCTGCTGGGTCCGACCCATCGGCTCCCTGAAGATTCGCGGGTGCGGGTCTTGAGGTTCCAGACGACCGCCGAGTTGGAGGGGCTCCTCGGGGAGCATTTCGGTTGGTGTGAGGTGCTGGTGATGGCCGCGGCGGTGGCCGACTACCGGATCAAGGGGGGGCCGACGTTCGGGCGGGGCGAGGGAAAAATCCGTCGCGAGGGGCAAGGGATGACCCTGACGCTGGAGCCGACGCCGGACCTGCTGGCGTCCTGCGCCGAGCGACGCCAAGCGGGGCAGTGCATCGTCGGCTTCGCTCTGGAGCCGCGACAGGAGATGGATGCATCGGCCCGGAGGAAGCTGGAGCGGAAGCGCGCGGACATGATCGTGGCCAATCCTTTGGAGACGATGGACAGCGCGACGATCGAAGCACAGGTGTATCTCCGGGATGGACGCGTGCTGGACGGAGGAGGCCCGATGGAGAAGGCGGCCTTCGCGGGGTGGCTTCTGGACCGGATCACGGCTTGCCGAGGCGCTGCTGATGCACGAATGTCTCGCGTGTCATGACCTTTCTCGCACCCATCGTGGGCATCATCGCCGGGGCCATCGCGATCCCCGGTTTGTTGGCGATGTACTTCCTCCGGCTCCGGCGTCGCCCGGTGCGGATCTCCTCCACGCTTCTGTGGATGGAGGCGGTGCAGGATCTTCAGGTCAACGCGCCCTTTCGGATGATCCGGCCCTCGTGGCTGCTGCTGGTGCAGTTGCTCGCGCTGCTGTGCTTTCTGATCGCCGCGGCCCGTCCGGCGCTCTCGCTCGGCGGCACGAGCGGACAGCAACTGATCCTCGTCATCGACCGCTCGGCCTCGATGAGCGCCCGGGACGCCGGGGACGGTTTCGCCAATCGTCTGGAGGAAGCCAAAGCGCGAGCGACGGAGATCGGCGTTCGCGCTGCCGCCTCCGGCACCGAGGTGATGGTGGTCTCGTACGCCGCGGCGGGGCGGACCGTCTCCGCGTTCACGAGCGACACGGCTCGCCTGCGGGACGCGATCGCATCGATCGAGCCCTCGGACCAACCGGCGGATCTGGTTCGCGCGATGCGTGTGGTCGAGCCCTTCTCGGTGGACACGACGGAAGACCCGGGCTGGGTGCCGCCGCGCATCGTGCTCGTGACGGATGGCTCGATCCGGATGCCGGACGATGGGACGCTGATCACGCTGGGGCAGGCGCCGGTGGAACTCATCCGTGTCGGTCCGGATCCGGAGGCGGGGCGCGACAATGTGGGCATCGTCGCGTTCTCCGCGCGTCGGGACTACGAGGATCCATCGGTTGTGCGCCTCTTCGCTCGTCTGCAATCAACGCTGGATCGGGAGATCTCCGTGGGCCTCTCGCTCCTGCTCGATGGGGAGCAGGTGGAATCGACGGTCGTCCGGACCAGCCCGGCCGGCGATGACGGCCCGGGCGAGGCCACGGCATCCTTCGAACTCCGAGAGAGCGGCGGCGGCGTGCTCACCCTGCGCATTCTTCGCGATGATGTGCTCGATGCGGACAACGCCGCTTCGATCGTGCTCCGCTCGCACGCGGCACGCCGGATCATTGTCGTGCAGGGGCCGGGAGTGCGCGGAAGCGACGATGGATGGGCGCTCGTCAACGGGCTGCGAACGCTCGATGCGGGCGATGTCGTGGAGATGTCGACCGCCGAGTACGAGCGGCGCGCGGCGGAAGCGGGCTTCTTCGAGCGCGTCGACCTGATCGTCTTCGATCGCGCCCGACCGAACGCATTGCCTCCCGTCCCGACGCTCTCGTTCGGGGCGGGCTTGCCGATCCCGGGGCTCGCGATCGAACGCCAGGAAGACATCACCAGCGAGGTCGCGTTCTGGTTGCGAACGCATCCGGTGATCCGCCCGGCGGATCTCGGGAATGTCCTCATCGTCGAGCCGTATGTGATCACGCGCCCGGGCGAAGGCACCCGCATCGACGGCGTCACCCTCGAAACGCAATCGCTGGCATCCACACGGGGGGGAACCCTGATGCTCCTGATCGAGCAGGGGTCGATCCGCCGACTCGTCATCGGAATCAATCTGCGGGAGACGAACTGGTGGCGCGATCGGTCTTTCCCCGTGGTGCTCGCGAACATGGTGGACTTTCTGACTCTGACGGGCGAGGGCGAGGCGGGGTATTCCTGGCGGACGCGAGATCCGATCGTCTTTCGCGCCTCCCCGGGCGCGACGGGCGTGCGTGTGCGGGGGCCGGGCGGATTCGAGCGGGATGTGACGATCAACCCGGACGGCGCGGCGCCGCTGGGTCTGGTGGATCGAGCCGGCGTCTATCGCGTCGAGGGCGCGGGGAGGGATGTGCCGGCCCTCGCGGTGAATCTGGCGGATGGTGTGGAGAGCGCCATCGCGACGCGGGACCGTCTCGACATCAGCGGACGGAGTCTCGAAGCGACGCTGACCGGCGAACTGACCACACGCGAGGTCTGGCACTGGTTCGTCTTCGCGGGGCTTGTGCTGCTGGTGGCAGAGTGGTTACTCTTCTCTTCTAGGGTCCGCGTGTAGGCCCGGCGTGGGCGGCAGGCGGACCCGAACGAACCCGGAAGGAATCCCTCCGATGGCACTCGAATCCTTTTTGTCACGCGTTGTGTTCCGGCCTCGCACCGCATTGCTGACTGGGGCGGTGCTGGTCGCGAGCGGCGTCGCCGTCGCGCAGGATAGCGGGCTGTATGATCGCGCACGCCCCGATCCCGAAGTGGTGCAGCAAGACATCACCGAGGATGAGCCATCCGCTCTGAGCTTGAAGCTTCACGGCGCGTATCGGCACGAGTTCCAGACCGAGATCAAGGGCTCGGATGCGAAGTTTCAGGTCGACCGCGTGAATGGTGGGATCGGCCTCGGGTATCGACTCAGTCCGGAACTGAATCTGCGGGGCTCGTTCGACTACGAGTACAGCGACTATCGGTTCAAGCGTGCGGACACGCTCCTTCCGGGCGTGACGAGCGGCAACCCGTTTGATCCATTCCACACACTGACCGTCAGCGCCGGCCTCGACTACCGGCTGAACGAGCAGTGGACGATCTCGGGCACCGGCTTCGTACGCAGTGCGTACGAGGAAGGCGCCGATTTCGGAGACAGCATGACCGGCGGCGGCTTCGGGTTCGTCACCTACCGGTTCAACAGCGACCTTGCGCTCGGATTCGGCCTCGGAGCAACGAGCCGACTCGAGGACGATGCCCTGCTCCTGCCGGTGCTGTTCATCCAGTGGCGCATCGATGACCAGTGGTCGGTTCGGTCGGACGGACTGGGCGCCCGCCTGAACTGGGCGGCCTCGCCGGAATTCTCGGTGTTTCTGCATGCCAAGTACGAGCGGGACGAATGGCGGCTCGACGACGACCGCGGCGATGTCTCCGAGGGTGTGCTTCGGGATCGTCGTGTGCCGATCGGCGTGGGCGTGGACTGGCGGCCCATCGCCGGGCTGACGATCACCGGAGAGGTCAGCGTCTTCGTCTACCGGGAGCTTGAGTTCCTGAACGATCGCGGGCGCTCGGTGGTGGAAGAAAAGACCGACGAAATCATGCCCGCGCTGGGTTTCCGCGCGGAATGGCGGTTCTGAATCGGAGCCGGAAATCCCGACCAGCAACGATGCTGACACAAACTGAGCGCGTGGCCGGTTGCCCGATCCTGATCGGTGTGCAACGATCGGCGCATCATGACCGATCACACACCGACCGATCCCGTTCCCGACGACCAGACCCCTGAGCGCGTGGAGGCATCCGGGGGGGCCGGGGAGGCCGGGGCGTCCGGGGGGGCCAAGCGAGGCGTGACCCGCCGTACATTTCTCGGGGCGGCGGCGGCGGCGGCCGCATCGCTCGGCGTGCTCGGAACCGGATTCAGGGTCCGTGCTCAGACAGCCGGAGCGGCGCGAACGGGGAAGGTCCGCAACCTGATCCTGCTGATCACCGACGGCATGAGCCCCGGCGTGCTCACGCTGGCGGAGATGGCGAAGCAGCACCGATCGGGAACCTCGACCCACTGGGTTCGGCTCATGCGCGGCGAGTACGGGTCTTCTTCGAGCTGTCTGATGGAGACGGGCTCTGCGAATGGTCCCGTCACGGACTCGGGTGCGGCAGTCACCGCGTTCTCGGTCGGCCGGCGCGCGAACAACGGCGCTCTGTGCGTGCTGCCCGATGGGAGCGAGCCGGAGCCGCTCTTCGTTCGCGCCAAGTCCGCCGGTCTGGCGACGGGCCTTGTCACCACGACACACCTCGCGAACGCGACACCCGCCGGTTTCCTCGCCAATGCAACCAGCAGGAATATGTATCCGCTGATCGCAGAGCAGATGGTCGAGCGATACGCGGATGTGATGCTCGGCGGTGGTCGACAGTCGTTCACCGAGGAGTTGGCGGCGAGGATCCAGGGTGTGAAGGTCGTGCACGATCGGAGCGGATTGCGCCTGCACCGCTCCGGAGAGGGACCATTGCTCGGGCTCTTCACCAACGACCACATGAATTACGAGTTGGACCGCCCGAAGGAGACCGAGCCGTCGCTCGCCGAGATGACGAGTGTTGCGCTGGAGCGGCTGGAGCGGTCGGCACGCGGATTCGCCTTGATGATCGAGGGCGGACGGGTGGACCACGCCGCGCACGCGAACGATGCCTTGGGCGTGATCGAGGATCAACTCGCCTTCGATGATGCCGTGGGCGTGAGCGTCGAGTTCGCGCGACGCAACCCGGGCACGATGGTGGTCGTCACGACCGATCACGGGAACGCGAATCCGAGCCAGACCTTCTACGCCAGAGAGGGCGAGCGAGCTTTTCCGAATGTGTTGCTCGGCCGGAAATCGTTCGAGGCGCTCAGCTCAGAGATCGGAACTCTGACGGAGAGCGAGCGGACGGTCGAGGCGGTCGGCCGGCTCGTTCGCGAGGCCACCGGGATCGCGCTGCCCGAGGATGAGGTCGAGATGCTCCGCCAGGCGATGCGGAAGCAGCGCGTCCATCCGTTCCCGAGGATGAGCAACTTCTGGGGCGTGCTGGGATGTCTGCTGGCCGAGCGCACCGGCATCTCCTTCTCCTGCATGACGCACACGAGCGACCCGGTGCCGCTGACCATGTTCGGCGCGGGAGACC
>REDD01000126.1 GCA_007693725.1 Phycisphaeraceae bacterium | reverse complement strand
AAGTTGTGGCACGCAAAGAAGGGACCGTGTCGCTGACGCTCCACGCTCGTAGCGGGCGGTGGGCGGGGCGGGGTGTGGGGCGTAGGGTGTGACGGGTGGCGAGAAGGGAGTTGCGAGCGTGGCAGGTGATGTGCGTTTGTTGAGCGGGCGTGGTTTTGTCGTGGGGGTATGGCGCGGGGTGGCGGTGTGTTGTGTGGTCGGGGGTGCGCTGCTGGGGCGTGGCGTGGAGGCGCGGCAGGATGTGGTGTCGGGTCCGGTGGAGCCGGTGGGCGAGACGGAGTTGGAGCGGGGTTGGCGTGTGCAGGAGGTGACGCGGGGGCTGATGCGGCCGTGGGGGATCGCGTGGCTGCCGGATGGGAAGACCGCGCTGGTGACGGAGCGCGAGGGGCGGCTCCGCGTGGTGGAGGACGGGCGGCTGCGGATGGAGCCGGTGGAGGGTGTGCCGGAGGTGTTCGCGGTGAATCAGGGGGGCTTGCTGGATCTGGTGATTCATCCGAAGTTTGCGGAGAACCGGCGGATTTATTTCACTGCGAGCACGGGGAACAATCGGGCGAATCGGACGGTGTTGTTCCGTGCGGAGATTGACGAGGGGTTGGAGTCGCTGCGGAATGTGGAGGAGATTTTCCGTGTGAACACGGACAAGTCGGGTTCGCAGCATTTCGGCTCGCGTTTGCTGTGGCTGGGGGATGGTTCGCTGTTGATGTCGGTGGGTGATGGCGGGAATCCGCCGCTGCGTCTGGATGGCGAGTTCATCCGGGAGAAGGCGCAGGATGTTTCGAGCCATCTCGGAAAGGTGCTGCGGATGGATGAGGATGGTCGGTCGATGGCGGACAATCCGTTTGTCGGGGAGGCGGGGGTTGATCCGTACATCTTCACCCTGGGGCATCGGAACATTCAGGGGATGGCGCTGCACCCGGAGACGGGGGCGATCTGGGCGACGGAGCATGGGTCGCGCGGCGGGGATGAGTTGAATGTGCTCGTGGCGGGCGGGAATTACGGGTGGCCGGAGGTGACCTATTCGCGCGAGTACTTCGGGCCGCGGATCACCAAAAAGACGACGAAGGACGGGATGATCGATCCGGAGGTGGTGTGGACGCCGGCGATCGCGCCGTCCGGGCTGGCGTTCTACACGGGCGCTGAGTTCGGGGCGTGGCGGGGCGATCTGCTCGCCGGGGGGCTGGTGCAGCGACAGATCCGGCGTGTGATCTTCGAGGATGGGGAGATCGTTGGGCAGACGACGCTTCAGTTCGAGGATCGGATTCGGTGGGTGGGGATGGGGCCTGACGGCGGGGTGTACTTCCTGACGGATGAGGTGGATGGCGGTGTGTTTCGGATCGTTCCGGACGAGGAGTGATGTGAGGCGGGGGTGCGGGCTGGGAGCGGGTTGGGCGTATCCTGTTCGGTGATGACAGGATCGGTCTCGGATGGAGCGGTTTTGCTGACGACGCCGGTGGAGGCGTTGGGGGATGTTTCTGCGGAGTTGGGGGCGGCTTTGCGGGGGATGGGGCTGCGGTCGGTGGGGCATCTGGTGCATCACCTGCCGCACAGGCACGAGCGGGAGGAGGCGGAAACGACGATCGGGGATCTGGCGGGGGATGCGGTGGTGAGCACGCGGGGCGAGGTGACGGCGTGCCGGTTTGTCGGGGGCCGGGGTCGGGGGAAGGCGCGGTTCGAGGCGGTGCTACTGGATGGGACGGGGCGGCTGGATGTGGTGTGGTTCAACCAGCCCTATCTGCGTCACAAGATCGAGCCGGGGATGTGGCTGCGGGTGCAGGGGAAGTCGAAGATGAAGCGGACGGGCGTGCAGATCGTGAATCCGCGGTGGTGGGTTTTGAAGGAGGGTGAGCGGGAAGTGCGGGGCGGCGGGGAGGCACGGCTGCGTCCGGTGTACCCGGCGACGGAGGAAGCGCCGTCGTGGATGATCGAGCGGGTGATCGTGGGCGTGCTGGATGAGGCGCTGGGGCAGATCGATGATCACCTGTCGGAAGGGTATCGGGGGGAGCGGTCGATGCCGTCGCTGGCGGAGGCGTATCGGATGATGCACCGCCCGGCGGATGAGGAGGAGATCGGGGTGGCGCGCCGGCGGCTGGTGTACGACGAGCTGCTGATGATGCAGTTGGGCGTGCAGATGCGGCGGGCGAAGGTTGCGAAGGAGATGCATGCGCCCGCGCTGCGGTGGAGCGAGGCGATCGATGCGCACATACGGGCGAGGTTCCCCTTCACGCTGACGGAAGCGCAGGAAACGGTGGTGCAGGAGATCGCACGGGATGTGCAGAAATCGGTGCCGATGCATCGGTTGATTCAGGGTGATGTGGGGGCGGGGAAGACGGTGGTGGCGCTGTATGCGATGCTGATGGCGGTGGCGAGCGAGCATCAGGCAGCGCTGATGGCTCCGACGGAGTTGCTGGCGGAGCAGCATTTCGCGTCGATCTCGGCGATGCTGGAGGGCGGGAGCGTGCGGATCGCGCTGCTGACGGGGTCGCTGAGCGCGCCGGAGCGGGAGGGGATTCTGGCTCGGCTGGGTGCGGGGGAGATTGATCTGCTGGTGGGGACGCACTCGGTGTTGACGGAGTCGGTGCGGTTTGCCTCGCTGGGCGTGGTGGTGATCGATGAGCAGCACCGGTTCGGTGTGCATCAGCGGGCACAGTTGCGGGAGAAGTCGGGGAATCGGTATTCGATGCCGCACACGCTGGTGATGACGGCGACGCCGATTCCGCGGACGCTGGCGCTGACGGCGTTCGGGGATCTGGATGTATCGGTGCTGCGCGGGCTGCCGCCGGGACGGAAGCCGGTGGCGACGCGGATGTTGCCATCGGCGCGCGCGGAGGAGGCGTATGCGTTTGTGCGGATGCGGGTGGAGAAGGGTCAGCAGGCGTATGTGGTGGTGCCGGCGGTGGATTCGGATGGCGGGCTGAAGGATGTGCGGTCGACGGTGCGGAAGCTGGAGGCGGGTGCGCTGGCGGGGAAGCGGGTGGCGGGGGTGCATGGTCGGCTGAAGCGGGCGACGCGGGAGCAGATCATGGAGCGGTTCCGTGGTGGGTTGATCGATGTGCTGGTGGCGACGACGGTGATCGAGGTTGGCGTGGATGTTGCGAACGCGGCGGTGATGGTGGTGGAGCATGCCGACCGGTTCGGGCTGGCGCAGTTGCACCAGATTCGCGGGCGGATCGGGCGTGGCACGCACTCGTCGGCGTGCGTGCTGATCGTGGATGAGGGCGCGACGGAGATCGGGATGGAGCGGGTCAAGGCGCTGGTGGGGACGACGGATGGGTTCGTGATCGCGGAGAAGGATCTGGAGTTGCGGGGGATGGGCGAGGTGCTGGGGGTTCGGCAGGCGGGGATGGCGCCGTTCCGGCTGGCGGATCTGTCGCGGGATCTGGACCTGCTGCGGATGGCACGCCGGGATGCGATCGCGTGGATCGCGCGATCGCCGCGGCTGGAGGCGCCGGAGGAGGCGCTGCTGAAGCGCCGGCTGGCGAAGGCGTTTGTGGATGGCGGCGAGAAGACGGATGTGTAGGAGGATGGCTTGTGGCGACGAGCGGGCTGCATGATCGGTTGCAGATGATCTTCGGCGATATGACCTACAAGGCGATCGGCGAGTTGAGCGGGACGAATGCGGAGACGGTGCGCCGATACATGCAGGGTCAGACGCCGAGCGTGGAGTTTCTGGGCGCGTTGTGCAAGCGGTTTGATCTCAATGCGCACTGGCTGCTGACGGGCGAGGGGACGATGCGTGTGGGTGATGGGCGGCGGGCATCGGGATCGCAGGAGACGCCGGGTGAGTTGCTGATGGCGCTGACGGAGATGGTGGAGCGGGTGGCGGAGAGAGTGGATCGGCTGGAGCGGTTTGTGCAAGTGATGGAGGCGCGACATGGCGGAACGGGCAAGGCCGGAGGACGAGCGGGACGGGTTGCCGATGCTGTCCCCGAATGATCACGCGCGGATGCTTGTGGAGCTGTTGCAGCCGATGGGCGCGGAGTTGGCGCGCCGGTGGGTCGCGGGGCTGCTGATGGTGCCGCGCGATGAGCGGGAGGCGGTGGTGGATGCGGTGGTGGGTCGGATCGCGGAGGTGTATGGGGGAGATGGTGCGGGGGAGGATGTGTGCTTCGACATCGCGGGTGAGGTGGTGCAACGCGAGGGGTATGTGGAGCAGACGATCCGGACTTATGCGGCGGGGAAGAAGGACGGAAAGAAGAGCGGGAAGCGGGCGGGGCGTGATGGGCGGCAGGAGAGCGCATGAGCACGAACGCGGAGTTGGCGACGATCTTTGAGCGGATGGCGGCAATGCTGGAGTTGCTGGGGGAGGACCGCTTCCGTGTGAATGCGCATGCGCGCGCTGCGCGGGCGATCGAGGGGCTCTCGGGGGATGTTGCGGAGATCGCGGAGAATGAGAAGGCACTGACGAGCATCGACGGGATCGGCGCCAAGACGGCGAAGAAGATCCGGGAGTATGTGGAGACGGGGCGGGTGCATGAGCACGACGAGCTGCTCGCGAAGGTGCCGGCGGGGCTGCTGGAGGTGCTGGATGTGCCGGGGTTGGGGCCGAAGACGGTGCGGATGATGTGGATGGAGAAGGGTGTGGAGTCGATCGCGGATCTGAAGCGGATTCTGGATGATGGGTCGATTCTTGAGTTGCCGCGGATGGGCGAGAAGACGGTGCAGAACATTCGGGAGTCGCTGGCGTTCGCGGCGAAGAGTTCGGAGCGGATTCGTCTTGGGGATGCGCTGCCGATCGCGGAGCGGCTGGTGGCACGGCTGGAGAAGGTGAAGGGTGTGCAGCGTGTGGCGTATGCGGGGTCGCTGCGCCGGGGGCGTGAGACGATCGGCGACCTGGACATACTGGTGAGCGCGAAGGATGGAGCAGCGGCGCGCGAGGCGTTCACGGGGATGGAGGGTGTGGAGAAGGTGCTGGCATCGGGGGAGAAGAAGAGCTCGGTGCGGTTGCAGGCGGGGAAGATCTCGGTGCAGGCGGATCTGCGGGTGGTGGATGATGCGGCGTTCGGGGCAGCGCTGATGTATTTCACGGGGTCGAAGGAGCACAATGTCCGGCTGCGCGAGCGGGCGATCCGGATGGGGATGACGCTGAACGAGTACGGGCTGTTTCCGGAGACGGAGGGGGAGAAGCCGCCGCAGGAGCAGGGTGTGAAGCCCGTGGCGAGCCGGACGGAGGAGGAGATTTACGAGGCGCTGGGGATGGCGTTCGTGCCGGCGGAGTTGCGGGAGGATCAGGGGGAGGTGAGCGACGGGTGGGAGACGCCGGAACTGGTCGAGGTTTCGGATGTGCGCGCGGAGTTGCACGCGCACACCACGGCATCGGATGGGGTGATGTCGATCGTGGAGTTGGCCCAGTGCGCGAAGGCGCGTGGGTTTCACACGATCGCGGTGACGGATCACTCGAAGAGTTCGGTGATTGCGGGAGGGCTGGACGAGGCACGGCTGCGGAAGCACATCGAGCAGGTGCGGGAGGCGAACGGGCGGGTGAAGGGGATCACGATTCTGGCGGGGAGCGAGGTGGACATCCACGCGGACGGATCGCTGGACTACGACGATGAGTTGCTGGCGGAGCTGGATGTTGTGGTGGCCTCGCCGCACGCTGCCCTGCGGCAGGAGACGAAGGAGGCGACGAAGCGGCTGCTGCGGGCGGTGGCGCATCCGTTGGTGCATGTGCTGGGGCATCCGACGGGGCGGATCATCAATCGTCGCGAGGGGTTGCAGCCGGATATGAACGCGATTGCGGCGGCGGCGGCGGAGCACGGGACCGCGCTGGAGATCAACTGCAATCATCTGCGCCTGGATCTGCGGGATCGGGATGTGCGGATCGCGCTGGAGCACGGGGCGCTGCTCGCGCTGAACTGCGATGTCCACGCGGAGGAGGATTTCGATGAGCTGCGGTACGGCGTGCTCACGGGTCGGCGGGGCGGCCTGACGCCCGAGCGGTGCATCAACACTTGGGGAGCGAAGAAACTGCATGGGTGGCTGAAAAAGAAGCGCGGGGGATGATCGTGTGCGGACCTTCTAGAATGGTGGCATGGTGAGACAGGACACATCCGGCGGTGATGGGCATACGAGCGGGCGCGCGGCGGTGGATTTTCAGATCCGCGAGCCGTTGTGCGCGGTGTTTCGTCGGCACCTGAAGGGGCTCGGGCAGAAGTACACGCCCGAGCGGGCCCGCGTGCTGGATGTGCTGATCGAGATGGACGACCTGTTCCAGGCGGATGAGCTCTTGGAGCGGATGAAGGCGTCGGGGTATCGGGTGTCGAAGGCGACGATCTACCGGACGATCAAGCTGCTTCAGGATGCGGGGATCATCCAGCAGGTGCTGGTGGATTCGGAGCATGCGCATTATCAGCTTGCGTACGGCAGCCGCCCGAAGGATCTGCTGGTGCGGGTGGATACGAACGAGATCATCTCGATCGAGTTGCCGGAGTTGATCGAGTTGCGTGATCGGATCTGCCG
>REDD01000083.1 GCA_007693725.1 Phycisphaeraceae bacterium | reverse complement strand
GGCGCAAAGAAAACGCCCGATCCTTGAAGAACCGGGCGTTGGAAAAGTCCTGATTGCCAGACTGCGGATCAGCGCTTCGAGAACTGGAAGCGACGACGGGCGCCCGCCTGGCCGTACTTCTTCCGCTCGACCTCGCGCGGGTCGCGGGTGAGGAAGCCGTTGTCGCGGAGGGCTTCTTCGTGGCTCGGGTCGTACTTCTTGATCGCCCGCGAGATGCCGAGTCGCACGGCCTGCGCCTGGCCCATGTAGCCGCCGCCCTTGCAGCGCACGACGATGTCCAGCTTGCCCTCAAGGCCGCACGCCTTCAGGGGTGCATGCACATCCCCACGATCGCGATCTTCCGAGAAGTACTCGTCGACGGTCTTGGTCTGCTTGCGGGTGATCTGGAACTTGATGTCCCCCGAGCCCGGCTTGATGCGAACACGCGCGACCGCGCTCTTGCGCCGCCCCGTGCCCCACCACCATCCCTGCGCATCGGGCGCTTCGGGCTGGGAGACCTTGCGGGTCTCGTTGCCCGGCGTGCTGCCGCTGCTGGAGGATGTCGGGGTCCCGAAGGCCTCGCTCAGTGTCGTCTCGCCGATGCTGGTCTGCTCGTTCATGAATCAGTTCTCGCGATTCGATTCAGCGTGTGAATCTGAGGTTCTGTTCCGCTTGGTGCTGCTTCTCTGGGTCGGGGGGAAACTTCGGATGGGTCCGGAGAAACTTCCGGGGGGGGTTAGTTCCAGGGCTTGAGTTCGACGGGCTGTTGTGCCTGGTGGGGGTGATCCGGGCCTTTGTAGACCTTGAGCTTGTTCAGCATGGCCCGTCCGAGTCGGCCCTTGGGGAGCATGCGCCGGACGGCCTCCTCGACGACATGCTCGGGGCGGCTCTGGAGCAGTTGCTCGTAGGTCCGGACGGTGAGGCCGCCGGGGTAGCCGGAGTAGCGGGTCTTGAGTCGCTGCTGGGCCTTCTTGCCCGTCATGACGACTTTCGCCGCGTTGGTCACGACGACGAAGTCGCCGGTGTCGACATGGGGCGTCCAGTCGGGCCGGTGCTTGCCCATGAGGACCGTCGCGATGTCCACGGCCATCCGCCCGAGGTGCTTTCCATCGGCATCCACATGATGCCACGCTTTTTGCAACTCGCCTGCCTTGGCGAAGGTCGTCTGCCGCATCGCACGCACTCCTTCGGGCCGTCGCGGGCAGTCCGCACACGACGACACGACGATTTTCCCGCTTCTGTTGCGGTCCTCGAAGGGACGCACAACCGCGGGTCTGGGCTCTATTCTCACCGTGCCTTGCGGCTCGGCTTCGCCGAGGCCCGCCCGAATCGGACCACCCGATCGGTCGCGGACGACGGATTGCATTCATGTCTCGCGCAGCGGCCCACCGCCGCCCCTCGCGAGGGTCGAGAGGATAGTCTGCCCACAGCCCCTCATCAAGCCCCGGCGAACACCCGAAACCATCTCTCTGCGACCACCCCCCTCCCCATGACCACCCCAGACGACCAATCCCGCAGACCCGACTTTGCGCCGCCGCCCGACTTCGCTCCGCCGGACCCCGCCACCCGGGAGCCCCGCGGCGTGGTCGTCACATGGCTCATCGCCCTCCTCGCCTGCCTGGCCATCATCTCCTCGGGTTGGATCGCCCGGACGATCATCCCGCCCGCCGACCCGCCCTTCCCCGGGCCGGATCCCGGCATCGTCCTCATGACCCGCGTCGCGATGGGGATGCAGGAGATGGGTCTCCCCGCGACCACCGGATTCGACCTCCGCGCCATCGAGAGGGAGCTGACGCCGCTCGATGAGCTGCGCGATGCGCCCGAGTCCCGCCAGCGCACCGGAGACCTCGCGGCCCATCTCCGCCTCGCCATCATCCTCGCCGAGTTTGGGGATGCCGATGCCGCGCGCGGCACCATCGAGACCATCGCATCCTTCGACGAACTGCCCGAGCCGATCGCCGAGGATGTCGCCACGCTCCACCGCTTCTACATCGTCGGGGATCGTGACACGCCGTTCGAGTCCGGTTTCCGTGAACGCCACGGTTGGTTCGCCGAGCTTGCGGCCACTTATCAGATCGACCGCGCCGACTCCGCCGAGCGAGCGGCGATTCTCGATGATGCCGTGCGCCGTGTCGTCGCACTCTTCGTTTTTGGGGGCGGGTTCATCATCGCCTCCCTCGCGGCGCTCGTGCTCTTCATCATCGCCATCGTGCTGCTCTTCGGGCGGCAGATCCGGATGCGGCATCGCATCCCCTCCGACGAGCCGGGGATCGTGAACATCGCAGCGCTCGAGACTTTCACGCTGTTCGTCGTCGCGTTCGCCATCATCAAGTTCGCCAGTTCGCTCCTCGAGAACGCCAATCTCTCCGAGGGGACATTGGCGTTGGCGGGCATCGCCCTGCTCGGCGCTCAGTGGGCGCTTGCGCTGCTGGTGCTCTGGCCGCTGCTTCGCGGCGTGCCGCTGCGCCACTACACCAACGCGCTGGGCGTCCCTCGGCTCCTGCACATCCCGCGTGAAATCTTCGCGGGCATCGCCGGGTACTTCGCGCTGCTGCCGATCGTCGTGCTCGGGTTCTTCATCACGCTGGGGCTCACGGCGATCTTCGATGCACAGCCCTCGCACCCCATTCAGGACGAGATGGCCGCGGGCGCGGATCCGCTCATGTGGCTGCTCATCTTTTCGCTCGCGGTGATCTGGGCGCCGTTCGTCGAGGAGGCGATCTTCCGCGGATTTCTGTATCACCACTGCCGTAGATTCGTCGGCATCATTCTTTCGGCGTTGGTGACGGGCTTCCTCTTCGCCGCGATCCATCCGCAGGGCTGGACCTTCGTTCCGGTGCTGATGGCGCTCGGCATCAATTTCGCGATCCTCCGCGCCTGGCGGGGCACGCTCGTCGCGCCCATCACCGCGCACGCGCTCCACAACGGCGCCATCCTTACCCTCGCCTTCTTCCTTATCGCATAACCCCCGGCCCCCGGAAGCCCCTTGATCTTCCCTCCGGGGCTCACGCCCCGGCGTCGTCCTCCGGGCGCTCGCCCGTCTTCCGATACGAGGCCCGGCGCGATGCGTACACATCCGGCGAGATCCGAAGGTCGACCGGCTTTCCCTGCTGGTGCTGCTCGTGCAGGTGCTTGAGAAACGGCACGCACCACATGCAACCCGTCCCCGCCCCCAGACACTCGCTGATCAGCGATGCCACCGCCGGATCCTCGCGCTCCAGATATCCGCGGATCTTCCGCAGCGACACCCCGAAGCACAGGCAGACATGATCGTCCGGGTCCATGCAGAATCGTAGCGCTCCGCTCAGCGTGCCCGGTGCAACAAAAAACGCGGACCGCCGAGCGATCCGCGTTTGTGCACTATTTTGGAACGCTCGATGCTTTACCGACGCCGACGCGCCGCCGCCAAACCGGCAATCCCGAACAACGCCGCTGCGCCGGGCGCCGGGATTTGTCCGCGGATCTCGCCGCCGGGATGCGCCTCGGTGTGGAAGTTCACATAGATCAGCCCCGCCAGGAGATCATCGACATCCGCGCTGGTCATGTCCCACACCAGATTGCCCTGCAACGGCCAGGGCGGCCCGCCCGCTGGAGTGCCAATATCAAAGATGACCGGGCCGTTCACACCAACCCCGGCACGATGGAAGTGCGCCACCGTCGGCGTCCCATTCAACGCATCAACGATGTCCCACGAAAACGAGAATGTCAGCGCCGTCGTGTCCAGCACGCCCGTCAGGATCCCCGTCGCTTCCGTCACGACCGGGGGCACCTCATTCGCGCCGTTCATCTCCACGAACACATTGATCAGATGATCGCCCTGAGCCACACCGGCAACCGCGACCAGAGCGGCCGCGCCAAAAGTAAATCGAGCCATATGCAATTCTCCTTCTTTCCCTGTGTCTCTCTCGTGCGCGGGCGCTCCGCCCGCACATCCGTCATTCTGTGCACATCAACCATGGTCCGAAAACCATGCCCTGTCGCCCCGTAATTTCCCCGGGTTGACCGATAACCCCCCGCGCCGATCCCCAAGCCGCGATCCGCCGCCCGAATTTTCACATCCCGATCCCCGTACGCACCCCCGCTCCCGCCATCGCTACCCTTCTCCCATGCCCACGCTCGACTACCACACCGCAGGCGAATCCCACGGCCCGGCCCTCATCACCCTTGTTCAGGGGCTCCCCGCCGGCGTCGACATCGACATGGACCTCATCAACACCGAGCTCCGCAGACGCCAGGGGGGTTACGGCAGGGGCGGTCGGCAGAAAATCGAGACCGACCTCGCCGACTTCCTCACCGGCGTCCGACGCGGGCGGACCATCGGCTCCCCCGTCGCGATCCGCATCCCCAACAAGGACTCGCGCCTCGACGACCTCGAGCGCACCCCGCCCGTCCACCGTCCCCGCCCCGGACACGCCGACCTCGCCGGGTCGATCAAGTGGCTCACCACCGACTGCCGCGAAACCCTCGAGCGCGCCTCCGCACGCGAAACCGCGGCCCGCGTTGCGGCCGGAGCGCTCGCACGCTGCCTGCTCAAGGAGTTCGGCATCATCCCCTTCGCCTTCGTCCGGCGCATCCTCGATGTCGAGACCGACATCGCCCCGACACCCGACAACTACCAGCAGCTCCGCGACAAGCGCGACGACTCCGATGTCTACTGCCCCGATGAGGCCGCATCCGAACAGATGCGCGCCCGCATCCGGCAGGCCAAGATCGACAAGGACACCGCCGGCGGCCTCGTCGAGTGCCATGTCTTCGGCTGCCCGCCCGGACTCGGCTCCTGCATGGACTGGCGCAACAAGCTCGATGCCCGCCTCGCGTACGCCGTCATGGGCATCCAGGCGTTCAAGTCCGTCGAGATCGGCCTCGGCAAGGAGTCCGCCTCCATCCACGGCTCGCAGGTCCACGATCCGATCCGTTTCGACGAGTCGAAGCGCAACACCAACACGCTCGGTTTCGTCCGCGATTCCAACAACGCCGGGGGACTCGAAGGCGGCATGACCAACGCCGAGCCCGTCGTCGTCCGCGGCGCGATGAAGCCCATCGCAACCCTCCTTCGCGGCCTGCCCTCCGTCGACCTCAACACCAAGCAGGCCGACCACTCCCAGTACGAGCGTTCCGACATCTCCGCCGTCCCCGCCGCGTCCGTCGTGCTGGAAAATGTCGTCGCCTTCGAGATCGCCCGCGCCTTCCTCGAAAAGTTCCCCGGCGATTCCATCATCGAAACCCGCGCCGCCTACAACAACTACCTCGACCTCGCCAGGTCGCTTCCCCTCGACCCGCCCATCGCCACGCTCGCGTAATCGACGACCCATCCCCTTTGAAACCGCGTGTGTACACATCATCCGTGCATTTTGCGCCGGCGCTGCCGTTGTGCCGATATCATAAATGATGAACACCGAAACGGCCCCCCTCACCGGCGTCTGCCACGCCACCTTCGCCTACGACATCGGGATCGCCATCGACCTCGACAAACTTCAAAGCGCACTGACCGAAACCTCGCGTCTTCGCATCGTCCGCCTCCGACGGCCATCCCCCGCCTGGTTCGAGTACGAGCCCGCGCCGCTCCGCCTCACCCTCGACGCCGAGTCCATTGGAGTTGGCCCCGCATCCACCCAGCCGGTCATCGACTGCCTCGTCTACGACTTCGGCGCGATCGCGATCACATACCGGCTCCCCTTCCACGATGCAGAGCCCGCGGACCTCGTCGATCTCTCCGCAGCGCTCTACGACAACCAATCACTCCTCGACGACTCCCGCGCCCGGGCAGCGCACATCCTCAAGACCGCTTCGGCCGCCGTGCAGCGCCCGCATCTCTCCAACCTCGTCGAGGACTACCTCGCCTTCGTTTTCAGCAAGTGGGGGGACACACACCCATCCGAACTCCTCAAGGCCCACGCCGTTGATTTCGCGCGTGTCATCCAGTCCGAGCGGACGCCTCTGAGCGATCAACAGGTCACGCAGGCGCTCTCCGCGCGCCTCGGCTATTCGCAGGAAGACCTCGCCGTCATCGACTGGAACGCCGCGTTGCTCTTCGACCCCGACCCCGCCGACATCATCGCGCTGCTCATCCACGCCAACATCGAACTGCTCGAAATGCGCTGGCTCGATGCCGAACTCGACCAGCTCTTCGAGCGCGCCCCGCAACTCCTCCAGCGGCTCTCCAAGCGACGCTTCTGGCCCGCAGCACAGGACCAGCGCGATCTCCGTGCCTTCGCCGAGCTTCAGACCGACTCCGCGATGCTCTTCGAGGGCGTCAACAACGCCATCAAGCTCCTCGGCGATCAGTACCTCGCGCGCCTCTACAAAATCACCTCCGAAAAGCTCCACCTCCCCGAGTGGGACACTGGCGTTCTTCGCAAGCTGTCCACCGCCGAGTCCGTCTACCAGAAGATGGCCGACGCCGCGGGCACGCGCCGCCTCGAAGTCCTCGAGATCATCATCATCCTGCTGATCTTCATCTCGATCGTGATGCCCTTCATCCCCGGCCTCTCGGGGAAGTA
>REDD01000256.1 GCA_007693725.1 Phycisphaeraceae bacterium | reverse complement strand
TGGGGGCTGGACTGACACCCGACACCGACCAGCAACGCCATCGCGAGACTCAACGCGAGCGGCTTGTGGATGGACATGGCAAGCTCCTTCTGGATCAACCCCGCCCGAAAAGGGGCGGGCACCTGAGAAGCGTACCAACGAGGCGGGCGGATTGTTTCACGCTAGGGTGAAATCAGCGCGAACAGCCGAAATCTGCTGCCAGCAAGGCAAAGTCATCCAAGTCAACAACACCGTCGCCGTTGAGATCTCCGGCCGAACGACCGAGTTCCGTTTCGGTACCGAAGTTCGCTGAAAGTACGATGAAATCGTCCAGACCGACGGATCCATCGCCTGTGATGTCTCCGAAGCAGCCGGCACCTTCCATGGAGAACTGAACAATACCGGGCTCCCAGACCAGCTCACCACCGGCCGACACGGCCGTAACGCGCATGAAGTACTCAGACGCGGATGCCAATGCACCGGGGAAGATTGTGAGAGATGGTGAGCTGCGGTCCAATATCGGAAAGACCAGAGAGCTTGGCACGAAGTCGGCACGCGTCGCAATCTCCACTCGATAACTCTGTGCATCCGCGCTCACTGTCCACTCAAACAGCACGAATTCATCTGCCGGAATCGGTGATACTCCGGGGGCCGGGTAGACGGCATCGAACGGCCCTGGTGGGGCTGGTGGCGGCGGCGGCGGGGGAGGCGGCGGCGGTTCCGGGGTGTCGATCGTGACGGCGAGCGCCACCGCATCACCTGCATGCACAATTCCGTGCCCGAAGATCGGATCCTTGCCGGGAGCGCCACGGTCGCGTGCGGTGCTGGTCAAGATGTCGCGGACCTGCTCGGGCGTCAGCCCACGGTTTGCACCCCAAACCAAAGCTGCGACACCAGCGGCGATCGGACTGGCAAAGCTCGTGCCGCTGCTGAATCCGTACCCGCCGCCTCGTTGGGTTGAGTAGACGCTCGCACCGGGAGCAGTGAGATCGATAGGCGTGCCGTAGTTGGAGAAGTTCGCCTTGTTGTCGTTCGAGTTGGTGGCGCCGATGACCATCACCCATTCGTGATGGAAGCCCGACATCTGCTGGTTGTCGTTGCCCGCAGCCCAGAACAGCAGCCCGCCCTGTTGTGCGATGTACTCACCGGTAACGCCCACGGCCGCGGACTGTACGCCTGAGTACGAGGCATTGATGACTTGTGCGCCGTTCTCGGCTGCCCATCTGGCACCGCGCAGAATGTCAGACATCGCCGCATTGCCGGATGACAGATCACTCACACGGATCGGCATGATTCGTGAAGACCATGCCCCGCCAACGACGCCCACACCGTTGTCACCGATCGCCGCCATGCAACCGGCGACAAACGTGCCGTGACCGTTGATGTCGTTCACCGCACCGCCAAAGCCCTGACGCCGAATCTGACCGACAGAATTGGCGCCGGGCACGAGTGCAGGAGCGAGGTCGGGGTGGTTGAGGTCGACACCGGTGTCGCAGACGGCGCAGATGATCAGATCGCTGCCCGTGGAGATCGACCAAGCCTCGTACGAACGAATGGCGTCGTGCTGCCACTGCCGCCAAAGAAGCGGATCGTTCGGAGAGTTCGCCAGCGAGACGATCCAGTCGGGCTCGACATACTCATAATCGCCTGTCGCGATCAAGGATGCGGCGTACTCACTATCGTTGAATCCGCCGGGAACACGGATCATGTACTCGTCGATGACGCCGACATGCTCAATCACGCGGTCGGCGATGCGCATGCGGGCGGCATGATCCTGCTGAAGTGCGACCAGATCTCGCAGCGCCGGATTCACGCGCCCAGGTGTTTGCAAGGGGCGAACGAGCAACCGGCCAGAGTATTGCCGAGTGCCGGGGATCTCCGACAACATGGCAGTAATCGCCCCCTGGTGCGGCGACTGGTCGAGAGAAACCGCGGCATGCACTTGATGCTGCGCAATGACAACAAGAAAGACAAGTCCGAAAACTTTTCGTGTGTAGCCGATAAGATTCACAGTGCGCCTTTCCAATCTGCAGATCCGTCGGTGAGCGCTTAGGGTGTACAGCCAAAGTCTCCGGCCAGAATGATGAAATCATCGAGATCAACCGCACCGTCGCCGTTCAGATCTCCCTGTGACAGTGTGGCACCGGACGACATGCCAAAATTCCCGGCGAGGATGATGAAATCGTTGAGATCTGTAAATCCGTCTCCATTAATGTCGCCGGGGCAGCCGGGGGGCGGTGTCAGGTCGAGTGTCGAGAAAGATGCGACTGTCGGGGTGGATTCAACGGAATCGCCTGCAGTGTTTTGCGCCACAACGCGCCAGTAGTAAGTCGTATTCTCATCAAAGGTCCCCGAGAACACGGTGAGGTTGGGAGAGGTGCGATCAATCGGGCCGACTACGAATGTGCCCGGCGAGAATGACGGACTGGTCGAGATCGAGACGACATACTTGAAGGCGTCCTCGGAATCGGTCCATGTGAATGTATTGAACGCCGAGGGGTCGACATTTGTCGCGCCATCCGCGGGAAAAACCAACGAGAATGGACCCGGAATCGGAGGCGGCTCTGAACCGAGATGGTCGAGCGTTGTCTGTCCGGTTCCAAGCGGGTCGAGCCAATCGGATAGACGAGTCGAGGCGGTGCCGCCGCCGTTCCAGGCAACATTCAAACGGCCATAAAATCCTGTCTGGCTGTTGCAAACGACACTGAGGCTGAGACCATTCACCGCCGTGGCGGTGCCGCGGACTCGCCCGTTCTGGTCGAACCCGGGCGATCCGGATGATCCACCCTGCAGACCAGGGCCACCAGAAAAGTTGAAAGTCCAAGTTGCGATGTTCGGACCACCGATCGAAATGTTGGCGGTTCCTGGAGTAGAAGTCGTGAACGAGATGCGCTTCTCATCGCCCTGAGGGTGGTGAATCGCAATGCCGCTGTTGAAACCCGTGGTCGTACGATCCCAACCGAGGTAGGTGACATTCCACGCACTCGGAGGGGTTGTATTCAGTCGCAGGAGCGTGAAGTCCGCCGGTTGGTAAGTCATGCGCAGCTGCATTCCGGACGAGAACTGGCTGAGAGAGCCGTTCCCGCTCTGGCCGCTCTGCGAGCTTCCCGGTGGTCTGCAGAAGGAGTTCTGGTAGTTCCAGTAGGCCACGGTGCCCGCGGGGTTGTTGTGCGGTCCGCAATGGTTCGCGGTCATGAAGTACGGGATACCGTCCTGCGCGGTGTTATTGACCATGCCGCCGGAGCAGAGGCCGGATCCGCTGATGGTGATTCGTGCGACGCCGTTGATCTGTGTTGTCCAGGGGTCACCCTGCGGGCAATTCACATCGATCATGCACGCGGCGGATCGCTCGCCATCATCGCGATCATCGACAAATGATCCGCTCAGGTCGGAAAAGGCGAGATTCACGGAGAATATCGAGAATCCGTCTTCGAATGCACGCCATTCGGCGGCATCGACCTCCGCGTAGACCTCCATCACCGGGCCGGGAACGATGGGTGTCCAGAATTCGCCGCTCCAGTTGTTGTCGGCGGAGGTGAGAGCGCGATAAACGGTCGTTCCGTTTCCGTCGAGGAGATAGATCCTTGTGCCCCCCGGAACATCGAATCTGGTGCCGAGGTTGATGCTGTATGCATTCTCGCTCTCGATACGGAGCCGCCACGCCAGACGGCCATTACCAAGATCGATCACTGTTCCGCTGTCCAGCGGCGAGAACGCCTGCTCGTCGCGATTCACGGCGAAGGGGAGCGCGTGACCCTGCTTGAAGGTTTCGATCGCGTCCTGTCGAAGCTGGTCGATCTGCAGGGATGCAAACGGGATGGTGTCCACGACATCCACATGAGCTTGCGGCGGGAGGACTTGGCGACCATCGGCAAAGCCCTGAACGGCCTGCGCCGAAACCATGGATGAAACTGTCAGAAATCCGAAAACTGAAAGAAAAACCGAATAACGCATCACGCTGCCGCCTCTCCATTGGCTTCAGTGAACGATCCATTGAGTACCTTACTCATGGGCTTGTGCATCCAAAATCACCGGCAAGGATGATAAAATCATCGAGGTCGACGAAGCCGTCTCCGTTCAGGTCGCCTTGTGCGAGCGTAGCGCCCGGGCCTGCTCCGAAGTTGCCCGCGAGGATGATGAAATCGTCGAGACCTGTATTTCCATCGCCGTTGATGTCGCCAGAGCAACTCGGCGGAGGTGTCGGATCGATGGTGCTGAAGCTGCCCACCGCCGGTGTTGACGGCGTCGTCGTTGGCCCGGCATTCTTGGCTACCACACCCCAGTAATAAGTCGTGTTCTCGGAAAGAGTTCCGGGGAAGATAGTGATGTTGGGTGATGCACGATCCGTCGGTCCGACGACAGGAAATGATAGATTCGGGTTGGGCGAAATGGTGACTGTGTAGGAGGTGGCATCCGCAGATGTCCCCCAAGTGAAAGTATTGAATGCATCAGCATCGATGTCGTCGGCACCCTCGGCGGGGAAAATGAGCGAGAAGGGACCAGGAGCCGGCGGTGGTGTTTCATCCACACCATCCAGAGTGGTCTGACCTGTCCCGAGCGGATCCAGCCAGTCCACCAGCCGATTACCCGAGCTGGTCCCAGTCCAAGCGGTCGCAAATCTGGCGTAGGCATCTGTACCGTTCGGATTGGCGCAGGAAGATGATCCGCCGCTGAGAATTCCTATGATTCGCTTGCCGGAATTGAACAGCGGCGAGCCAGAAGATCCGCCCTCGGTGATACCGGAGCTCCACTGCACAATGTACGAGGCAACATTGCCGATACCGATGATAAACACAGTGCTTTGGGAGGTACTCGAGCTGTAAGTACTGATGCGCTTCTCCGCACCAGCCGGATGATGTATGCCGACTCCTGATGACGAGTTGTTGTTATTCCGATCCCAGCCAGCCCAGTGGATGTTGTAACCGGAAGGCGGGGGGTTGTTGATCTCGAGCAGCGTGATGTCGCTCGAAGGGCCCCGGCGCATCCGGAGAGTCGTTCCGGATGAGAACTGGCTGAGTGAACCGTTGCCGTTCTGGCCGCTTTGCGCACTCCCCGGAGTCCTGCAGAACGAATTCTGATAGTTCCAGTAGATGACGATCTGGTTTGCATTGCTGGCGGTTGCCCCGCAGTGGTCCGCCGTGATGAAGTACGGCGTACGGTCTTGGGCGGTGTTGTTGATCATCGCGCCGGAGCAGAGTGCGGTACCGGAGCGCAGGGTTCTCCCAACACTGCGGATCTGATCCTGCCATGGATCGCCTTGGGGACAAAGAACATCGACATTGCATGCCGCTGAGATGCCCCGCTCCCCCTCTTCTCTATCGTCTGCAAAGGCATTGGTCAACCGCAGATCCTCGAATCCGAGATTGATCGATGTGATCACGAAGCCCGCCTCGAACGCCGCAAACTCATTCGCGAGCATCTCGGCATAGATCTCCATCACGGGGGCTTCGATCATCGGCGTCCAGAACTCGCCCCGTGTTCCATCCTCCGATGTGATTGCCCTGTACGGTGTGTTTCCATCCGGACCCAAGAGATAGAGCGCGGTGCTGTCCGGTACATCGAAGAGTGTGCCGAGATTGATACTCTTGGAACCAGGCGCATCGATCCTCAGGCGCCAAGCGATCCAGCCATCCCCGATGTTCTCGATGCTTCCGCTGTTCGCCGGGGAGTATGCCTGGTCGGTGTTTGCAACCGCAATGATATTCGGACGGCCGGTCCGCCTGAGCGGGAGTTCCTCTGCCAAGAGTGCATCCGAATCGATCGGATCCATCACAATCGTATCAACCGCGGCGGCCCGATCGACCGCTGGATGAATCGGATGCAGTACATGCTGTGCTTGCACAACGCCGGCAAGAATGCCGATGGCCACGAGAAGTGTTGCCAATCCCGCAAATCCGCGTGAATCAGAGTTTTTCATCGATCCTTCTACCTTTCACCCGGCCAACACATGATCTTCCGAATCGCACCTCGTAACCTTGACAACCTCAGGGAACACAACCGAAATCTCCGGCGAGAATGATAAAGTCGTCGAGATCGACCGCGCCGTCGCCGTTCAAGTCGCCCTGCTGCAGCGTCGCACCAGAGGTCATTCCGAAATTCCCTGCAAGGATGATAAAATCATCCAAATCGGTCTTTCCATCTCCGTTGATGTCGCCGGGGCAGGAAGGCGCCGGATCGATCGTCCGGAATGTTGCGACGGGCGGTGTTGATTCGGTCTCATTGCCCTGCGAGACCGCGATCACACGCCAGTAGTAGTCTGTCGCCTGTTGGTATGTGCCCGAAAAAACGGTCAGATTCGGCTGCGATCTATCCAGAGGGCCGACTACCAGTGATGACGGTTCGAAATTCGGAGATGTCGCGATGGTCACCACATACTTCTCGGCATTGATCGCGGCTTCCCATGTCAGAGTGTTGAATGCAGCGGGATCAATGCCCGTCGCTCCGTCGACCGGGGACAGCAGGCCAAAGGGCCCCGCAAACTCGCACTCATCCGGAATGCCGTTTCCGTTGATATCCTGGCTGGTCCCGTCCGC
>REDD01000254.1 GCA_007693725.1 Phycisphaeraceae bacterium | reverse complement strand
CGCGCACATCGCGATCCTGGATGCGTCGGGGTTGATCGTCGCGGTGAACCGGGCGTGGGTTCGGTTCGCGGAGGAGAACGGCGGCGTGGCGGGGAAGGTGGGTCCGGGTGCGGACTATCTGGCTGTGTGCCGTCGTGCCGCGGGCGTGACGCAGGAGGCGGGGCAGGTCGAGCGGGGGATCCGGGAGGTGCTCGCGGGGGCGCGGGACTCGTTCTACATGCAGTATCCCTGCCACAGCCCGACGGAGCAGCACTGGTTTCAGGTGCGTGTGACGCGGTGCGAAACGAGCGACGGTGTGCGGATCGTGGTGGCGCACGAGAACCTCACCGAGCAGAAGCATGCCGAGGCTGAGGCGCGTCGATACCAGGCGGAGATGGCGCACCTTCTGCGTCTGGGGATGATGAACGAGATGGCGGCGGGGCTCGCGCACGAGTTGAATCAGCCGCTGGCAGCGATCGCGAATTTCGCATCCGGCTCGCTGCGGTACATCAAGAGCGGGAAGACGGATCCGGAGATGCTCGAGCAGGCGCTGCGGGACATCGCGCGTCAGGCGGAGCGCGCGGGGGAGATCGTGCGGAGCATCCGACGATTCGTGCGGACGAGCGAGGGGCATCGTCAGGCGGGTGAGATCAACCGGGTGATCGAGGAGGCGGTGGAGCTGCACGGCTCGGACGGCTCGGAGTTGGGAAAGATCCCGGTGCATCTCGAATTGGGGCCGGGGCTTCCGGCGGTGCTGATGGATGAGGTGCAGGTGCAGCAGGTGCTGATGAACCTGATCCGGAACGCATCGGAGGCGATGGCGAGCGGTCCTGTGGATGCATCGATCACGATTCGCAGCGGACGGACGGACCCGGAGATGGTGCTTGTCGAGGTTTCGGACAATGGTCCGGGCGTTTCGGACGAAGCGATCGGCCGGCTCTTCGATCCGTTCTTCACGACGAAGGACACGGGGCTGGGGCTCGGACTCTCGCTGAGCCGCTCGATCATCGATGCGCACGGGGGCGAGCTGCTCGTCCGGCGCAACGCGGACCGGGGGATGACCTTTGTATTTACGCTTCCATCTATTCACGGAGTAAAAGAGTGATGAAGGAAACGACTGTGTTTCTGATCGACGACGACGACGCGATGCGGAAGAGCATCGACTACCTGATCCGGAGCATCGGGCTCCGGTGCCAGAGCTACGCCACGGCACAAGACTTTCTTGACGGCGCGGATCCCGAGACGCCGGGGTGCATCCTGACGGATGTGCGCATGCCGGGGCTGAGCGGGCTGGATCTGCTCGAGGAGATCCGCGGGCGGGCGTTCCTGTCGCCGGTGATCATCATCACGGGGCACGCGGATGTGCCGATGGCGGTGCGGGCGTTCAAGAGCGGCGCGCTGGACTTCATCGAGAAGCCATTCAACGACCAGATGCTGCTGGACAAGGTGCAGGAGGCGATTGAGTTGGATGCGTCTCGTCGCACGGTGCTCTCGAAGCGCGCGACGGTGATGGACCGCCTGGGCACGCTGACGACGCGCGAGACGGAGGTGCTCGAGCGAGTGATCGCCGGGAAGGCGAACAAGGAGGTGGCGGCGGACCTCGGGCTGAGCGAGAAGACCATCGAGGTGCATCGCTCGCGTGTGATGAAGAAGATGCAGGCGCTGAACGCGGCGGACCTGATCCGGATGGTGCTGGAAGCGCGTCAGACGCCGGAAACGATCGCCTGAGAACGGCCGGGTCCGGCGGCAAGGTTATGGGAGCCATTGGGCATCCGGTCTTGTCTGCGCGCGCCCGCATCGGTGCCGAAGTAGGGGAGACCCCATCGCCGGTGTGAATCGAAGGGCGATTTCAGCCGACCTTTCCGGAGTCTCCGGCCGTCACTCGAACGCGCCGGACATCGCGATCCGAACCCGCGCGAGAGCCCGCATGCACCGCCACCTCAACAAAGTGGTTCGTGAATTGACCGCACTGATGCTGGCGATGGTCGGCGGAACGCTGCTGCTGATCATGGTCATGTATCTGACGGGGGCACGGAAGGATGCGTACGGGGTCGCGCTGCATCTGCTGACGATCGCCGCGGGCGCGGGGATCGCGGTGCTGTATCTGATGACGATCGGGCGCGGTCAGCGTCGTGAGGCGCGAACGGCGTTCGCGATCGTGGAGAGCACGCAGCGGACGAACCTGCTGCTGCTGACGACGGATCGGGATGGCGTGGTGACCTGGGTGAATCGGCGTGTGGAGCGGCTGCTGGGTCGTCCGGCGAGCGCGGTGATCGGACGGGGACTGGTCGAGGCGATCGGTCTGGAGGTGGACCGGGACACGCTGGACTACATCGCATCCGGGTTCGGGGCGGGAGCGGGGTTTCATCTGGACGGTGTGTGCCGCGATGCGCACGGTCGCGAGGTGCATGTCGCGCTGGAGGCGACGCCGGGGAGCCGAGATTATCCGGACACGCGGTTCGTGATCCGGGGCGCGGACACGACGCGGCTGTACGAGGCGGAAAGGGAGCTTCGTCGGCTGTCGCTGGTGGCGATGCGGACGGACAACGCGGTGATCATCACGGATGCGAAGGGTGACATCGAGTGGGTGAACGATGGGTTTCGGCGGATCACCGGGTATGAGTACGAGGAGGTTGTGGGGAAGCGCCCGGGGGACATTCTTCAGGGACCGGAGACGGACCCGGAGACGGTGGAATACATGCGGTCCTGCCTGAAGCAGGGGCGCGGATTCAGCACGGAGATCCTGAACTACTCGAAGCACGGTCGGGTGTACTGGCTCGCTGTGGATGTGCAGCCGGTGTACAACGAGCGGGGCGAGGTGACGAACTTCATCGCGGTGGAGTCGGACATCACGGCAACGAAGCAGACGCTCCAGGCGCTGCACGATGCGGAGGCGTTCGCGCGATCGACGATCGATGCGCTGGATGCGCACATCGCGATCCTGGATTCGGACGGACGCATCGTGGCGACGAATCGCGTCTGGGATGAGTTCGATCGAGTGCTGGGGCCCGAGGGCGGAGCGCGCATCGGGGAGAATTATCTGCGGCACTGCGAGCGCGCGACGGGCGCGTTCGCGCCGGGGGCGTGGGCGATCGCGACGGGGATCCGGCGGGTGCTGTCCGGCGAAGTTGACCGCTTCGAGGAGGAGTACCCATACGATCTGGACGGTAAGCTGTGTTGGTACACGGTGCGCGCAACACCATTTCCGGATGATGCTCGCGGGCGCGTCGTGGTGATGCACTACGAAACCACGGACCGCAAGCTCTCGGAGATGGAGCTGAAGCGGCACACGGAGGCGCTGGAGTCGGCGCAGGCGGAGCTGCAGATCAGGACGAGTGAGCTGGCGAGCATCAACCAGTCGCTGGCGGTGGCGACGGAGCAGGCGCAGGCGGCGAACCGTGCGAAGACGGCGTTCCTCGCGAACATGAGCCACGAGATCCGCACGCCGATGACGGCGATTCTGGGGTACGCGGATCTTCTGGCGACACGGGAGGTGGCGGAGGAGGATCGCAACGACTTCGCGATGACGATCGTCCGCAACGCACGCCATCTGATGAGTCTGCTGGATGAGATTCTGGATCTCTCGAAGATCGAGGCGGGGCGGATGCCGTTCAGTTCGGAGGCGTGCTCGCTCGTGGAGCTTGTGGAGGGTGTGATCGAGGTGATGCGCGTGCGTGCGGCGGAGAAGGATCTCGCGCTGCAGGCGGAGTTCAAGGGGATGCTGCCCTCGATCGTCGAGACGGACCCGAAGCGGCTGCGTCAGGTGCTTTTCAACCTTGTGGGGAACGCGATCAAGTTCACGGAGCGCGGCGAGGTCCGGATGGTGGTGCGGATGCGGACTCGGAAGCGCGACGGAGCGCGGCTGCTGCGCTTCGAGGTGCTCGACACGGGGATCGGTATGACGCCGGAACAGGCCGAGCGGCTGTTCGAGCCGTTCTCGCAGGCGGATGTCTCGACGACGCGACGGTACGGCGGAACGGGGCTGGGACTTGCGATCTCGAAGCGGATCGCCACGGGCATGGGCGGCGGGATCGAGGTGGACAGCGAGCCGGGGCGCGGGAGTTCGTTCTTCCTGACGGTGCAGGTGGGCATTCCGGCTGAAGCGTCGATGATGGATGGCGAGGCGCTGCATCTCGGTGCGAGGGGGACGGTTCCGCAGGAGCCGGCACACGCCGAGGTCGTGCCTTCGCAGCGGAAGATCCGGGCGCGGGTGCTGGTGGTGGACGACGGGAAGGACAACCGTCGGCTGATCAGTTTCCACCTGAAGCGAGCGGGGGCGACGGTGGAGCTTGCGGAGGATGGGCGCGAGGGAGTGGACAAGGCGCTGCGGGCGTACAACCAGGGCATGGCGTACGACCTGATCCTGATGGACATCCAGATGCCCGAGATGGACGGCCTGGAAGCGACGCGGGCGCTGCGTGGAAACGGATACGACCTGCCGATCGTGGCGCTGACGGCGCACGCGATGGCGGGCGACCGCGAGGTGTGTCTGGAGGCGGGGTGCGATGACTATCTGACGAAGCCGATCGACCCGAACCGCCTGCTGGAGACCTGCGAGGAGATGGCCGGACGGCGTCGAAAGGCGGCATGAGGCGGGAATATCCGGGAACCATGGGGGAAATGCGGGGTATCAGTGGTATCCACGGGGGATGGGTGGCCCCGTCGCGACGGGGGCTCATAATGATGGGAACGAAAGGATCCGCCGCCATGGTTCATTCTTCCGCCGCGTCCGCTTTGCGAGTGTTGTGTGTTGTGTGTGTTCTCGGAGTGTCGGGCGTGTGCGCCGGGGTGGGCTGGGCGGCGACGCCGGAGCAGCAGCAGCGTTGGCTCGATGCACGCCTGCCGGCGGATGAGCGCGCGGTGCTGGACTCGATCGTTGGGTTTGCAGCGCCCGAGCTTCCGGATGAGGCGCGTTGGATCGAGGGGGATGCGGTGACGCTGGAGTCGCTGCGGGGGAAGGTGGTGGTGGTGCAGTCGTGGACGCGTGCGAGCGCGAACGGGCGTGCCGCGCCGCGTCGGGTGCAGCAGTTGCTGTCGCGGTATTCGGAAGATGATGTCGCGATCGTCGCGGTGCATACGCCCGAGGGCGAGCAGGGGCTGGAGCAGTTCGTCGATCGCGTGCCTGTGGGTATGCGGAGTGTGGTGGACCCGGTGGGCGCGTGGTGTGACGAGATGGGGATCTTTCGTCGGCCGGTGACGATTCTGATCGATCGCTCGGGCGAGATCCGTTTCGCGGGGGTGTCGTACGCGGGGCTGACGAACGCGGTCGATTTTCTCGTGAAGGAAGAAGCACGGAAGAAGGAAGTGCCCGCGTTGCCCGCACGGGCGGAGCGAACGGCCGCGCCGGTACATCCGACGCAGGGGCCGGTCGTGCGCGAGACGAGCTTCCCGCGCGACACGGGGAATCCGCGCGGGGCGAACGACCTTCGCGGCCAGAAGGGACCGAAGATCGAGATCGGCCAGTGGGTGTCGAATGCGCCGCGGTCGCTGGCGGACAAGGTGGTCGTGGTGGAGTTCTGGGCGACCTGGTGCGGGCCGTGCATCGCCGGGATCCCGCATCTCAACGAGTTGCAGAAGTCCATCGGGAACCGCGGCGTGATCATCGGGATCTCGGATGAGGACTTGAGCACGGTGCAGAACTTCGTTCGGCGCACCGAGATGAACTACGCGATCGCGTGCGATCCGGAGCGGAAGATGCGGAATGTCGTCGGCAATCGCGGGATTCCCCACTGCATCGTGTTGTGCCCCGAGGGGATCGTGCGGTGGCAGGGGCACCCGGCATCGCTCACGAGCGCGACGCTGTCGCAGATCGCCGATGCGAGCGGGATCGGCGCTGCGGAGTCGGGCGGCGAGGATGAGACCGGCGCCGGCGGTGGCGCGATCACGGGCAAGCGCTGGGTGGAGCCGCAGCGCGGATCGTGAGCATCAGTCATCATTCGAGACATCGAGGCGGCGCATGGAGCGCTGCCTTGTTTCGGCGTTGATTCCGAGCACGACGATCCGCTCCTCGAAACTCTCCGCGACGAGACCGACGCCCTCGGCGTACCAGCGGTCCGTGATGCGTCGTGCGCTGGCCATGCCGAAGTCGGTGGTGAATTCGGAGCGGATGAGGTGCGCCTCGAACTCGCCCGCGGGTGTGGTGATGTGCTGGATGCCGCGGTAGGCGATGGTGGATGTTCCGCTGCCGCGCTGCTCGATGCGGTCGGGAGCTTTGAGGCTGGTGATGGTGACGCGGAAGCGCTCTTCGTAGGGTGCATCCGGGGAGAGTTGCGCGGGCATGATGGTCATGGGCGGATCGAAGTTGGTGATGCGGTCGCGGTCGATGTTGCGCATGCGGGGCGTGGTGTAGCGCCCGCTGCTGTGGGTGTTGATGAGTTGCTCGGAGAGCGGGCGAGATGCACCGGTCCGGGTCTCGCGGACGACGAAATCGGCGGGATCGTCGTCGATGGGAGCGACGAGGGCGAGGGTGACGACGCCATCCGCATCGGCATCGACGCCGAATCGTGCCTTCGCCCCGGGTCGCGGGTCCGGGTAGACCCATTCGGCACGAAAGACTCCTTCGGCG
>REDD01000274.1 GCA_007693725.1 Phycisphaeraceae bacterium | reverse complement strand
TGTAGCGGAAGCCGCAGGGCCGGCTCTGGCCGCGAACGAGCAGAGAGTGGGTACCCGCGGGGAGGCACGCCGAGATCTCGGCGGGGCCTTCGGAGTCGCAGGTCTCGTAGAGCACGCCGGTGATGGTGCTGTCAGGATCGATCGAAGCGCAGGTCAGGAGACCGAGGTTGGGGATGATGGAGATGAAGACATCGGCGTTGGCCTCGACGGAGAAGGTGACGAACTGGGTGCTGGTGAGCGTGAACTCGTACCAGTCGTCATCGCCGAAGCCGGCGAAGCCGCCCGCACCATCATCGAGGATCTGGACGCCTGTAGCGCCGCACCACTCGAGGACCGGACCGGTGATCTCGGGGGTGAGATCGGTGAAGGCGGGGGTGACTGCGAAGCAGCCGCCGTTGGTGGTGTCCTCGACGAGGTCAGCGCAGACATCGTCGAAGCTGGCAACGGAAGCGCCGTTGCAGACATCGCAGAAGACGGCGTCCGCAGCGCAGGTGCTGTTGTCGCCGAAGTAGACGCCGTTGGCCGCGACGCAGTCGGGCAGTGCGGTACCGTCGGCGCAGGTGCCGTCGGGCAGTGCGCAGGCGCCGGTCTCGCAGGTGCCGGAGCAGGTGATCTCGATGCGATAGGGGGTGCCGCAGGCGACGCCCTGGAAGGCGCCATCGATGAGCGCGGGGAAGATATCGATGTAGTGGGTGCCCGCATCGAGGCATGCGGTCATCGTCTGACCGGAGTCGCAGGGCAGGCCGTTGGCGATACCCGCGACGGTGATGTCCTGGCCGCAGACGATCGGATCGTTCGGATCATCCGAGCCCTGGTTGAGGAAGGCATTGAAGGGCGCGTTGGAGAAGACGGTCACGGTGATCTGCGTGCGCTGATCGAGCGTGAACTGGAAGGCATCGATGTCGAGTACGAAGCCGGAGGAACTCGATGCCAGGAAGTCGTCGCTGGTGCCGAAGGTACCGGTGATGACGGCGGTGCCGCCGACATCGCAGGGATTGGTGCTGAAGTTGGCCTCGAAGATCTCAAAGCCGATGGCGGGGGCGAGGCCGAGGAGGCAGCCGCCGTTGGCATCGGGATTCTGAGCAAGATCGCAGGTCTGCTCGGCCTCGACATAGTCGGCGCCGGAGAGATCAACATTGCAGCAGGGGTTGGGCGAGCACTCGGTGTCGTTGCCGCGATAGACGCCGCCGCTGGCGACGCAGTCACCGATGGTGGTGATGCTGCATGAGTCACCGACACAGCAGGCGCCGGTGGGGATCTCGGTCACTTCGATGGTCGCGTTGTACCAGGCCTGGCAGCTTGTGTTGGCAAAGCCAGCGCCGAGGAAGACGCCGTACTCACCGGCGGGCAGACCGACCGGGTCAGAGTTGCCCGCACCATCGACGAGGAGGACTGAATCATCGCACTGCGTGACCAGGCCGGGGAATCCGCCGAAGACACCGCGTGAGAAGACCACGCAGTAGCCCGGGAGGTCGTCGCAGTCGGGGAGGGGCGACCCGAGGATGGCGCACGCCTGATTCACTGGTGCGTACCAGAGGGCAAAGCGACCGCCGAACTGGTCGTACTCGACGGAGAACTGGAGACTGAAGTCATCGCTGAGGATGAGGCGGTAGGTATCAAAGTCGGTGAAACTGGTGTTGGGAATGACGCCGGACTGGCCGCAGATCGTGTAGGTGCCTTCGGCGTTGATGTTCACCACCGGGAGGGCGGAGGGCACCTGGAATGCTGGATTCGACGAGAGGCAGTAGTCGTTCTGCTCGTCGTAGGTGGGATCATCGCAGGGTGGCTCGGCGCCGGGGTTGGCGGTGAGCTCGTTGATCGCGTTCGGCCCGGAGGGCACGAGGCAGTCGCCGTATGGGCAGGCGCAGTTGGCCTGGCGAGCGGCTTCGCGCAGATCATTGATTCGGTTTTCGCCGAGCCCTGTGGATTCGAGATCGACCGCCTCGAATGCGCTCGCCGGAAGCGTTTCGAGCGTGACGCGTCGTCCATCGAGCGTGTAGCCGTCGGACTGGCCGGCGACGATGCTGGCGTACGCCTGAGCACGCATGGCGTTGTAATCAACGGCGAGCTCGGAGAGCGCGTCGAGGGAAATGCCCTGCGGACGGATAGGCATTTCAACGGTGTTCGCTGTGGTGATCTGGGCACTCCGCGTGATCGCCCCAGTCCCAGTGAGGCCGGATTCGGCCAGAGTCGCTGACGACATCGCAAGTGCAGCACCTGCGATCGCCGCCAAAGTGATACATGAACCCTTCATGGTCTTCACTGCTCTCACTCCTTTCAGTTCAGATACACAAGACACGAGCGACAGCTCGCGCCCTGATGTGAGAGAAACCCTCGAATCTTCGCGATCCCGGACGACTACCCGAGATTCACATGTGATTTATGGGAAATCGGCGAAGGATCGATGGATCTACACCGAGATATCCCAATTCGTATCTGTACTATCGCCGCAAAAATGCGGATTGCAAGGAAAACTCCCGGTGCAATGCCGAGACTCGGTGCCGATATCTCGGTGTATCGCGGTAATTCCCACGCCACTGCATGCGAACAGCGATATGCAAGCCGAAAATTTTTCTCGATGCGCGATTTGAGCGCCGTTGAGCGATGCACGCATGTGGACCAAAATGAGCAAAAGTCGGCCGATTTCGAGGATTTTCTCCTACTCTCAGGTAGAGAATCGTCGCGCGCACGCGCACTCGAGTGCGTGATCAGCGCAGATACTCCTATCGCGCGGTAGAGAATTACTGCGCGTCATACGACGCCCTGATTGCCTGCATGCAGATAGGAATTGTCCGTGATGCGCGAGCTCGCGGCGTCGCGCTAAAGCCCACATTGATACAGGAGATGATCGTCGTGCAAAACGAAAACCGGCGACACGAAGATTCGTGCCGCCGGTGAAGTGTCGCGATCAGGACCGTGCGGTCCTGTTCAGATGTTGCCGATTACGGCTGGAAGAGGGCGGTCTTGTCGCAGCCGAAGTCGCCCGCGAGGATGATGAAGTCGTCGAGGTTGACGGCGCCGTCGCAGTTCAGGTCGCCCTGCGGACGAGCGCCGACACCGCCGAAGTTGCCGGCGAGGACGATGAAGTCGTCGAGGTTGGTCTTGTTGTCGCCGTTGATGTCGCCTGCGCAGAGGTTGCTGGTGGGATTGCTGGTGCAGTCGGTGCCGTCGCCCTGGTAGATGCCGCCCGCAGCTAAGCAGTCGGCCTGGGTCGCCTCGAAGCAGGGAAGCGTCGCGCCATTGTCGCAAGCGAAGCTGCAGGAGCCGGTCGGGTCGACGGTGTCTTCCTGATACTCGCCCGCTTCGACGAGGAGGATGCCCTTGACTGATTGATCATCGGCGAGGATGGGATCACCGGGGATGCCGCTGAGGAAGCCGTTGTTGCTGGGGTTGTTGGGGTTGCCGTTGGAGAAGTACACGGCCATGAAGTGACCGGAGTCGGAGAGCGACTTGCCGTTGAAGCGGAGCGCGCTGTCGTCGGTGGGGAAGAAGCCCGGGGTCAGAGTGCGACCGTCGGTGAGGGTCTCGCGGGGGAGGACATCGGCGTTCTGTCCGCCGACGGCGAGGCCGTGGAGCGAATCAGAAGCGGCGTGGTAGAAGCAGAGCGTGTTCTCGCTGCCGACGAGGACGACGGCGCCGGGTTGGGGCTGGCCACCGCAGAAGATCGTGCCGTTCTGATCAATAATGGCCTCGGTGATGCCGACGAAAGCGACATTGCCGTCGTCATCGATCGAGGGTGCGGAGAAGGGGATGAAGTTGGCTACGCCGCCGATGGAACTGCCGGAGCAGAAGGAAGTGACGAAGGTGGGGAAGGTGGTGCCGTTGTAGTCGACATCCGTCTCGGCGATGATCTGCGGTGCGCCGTAGCCGGTGATGGCGCTGCCGGTCTTGATGGCGGGATACACGACGACCTCGTAGCGACGGATGGAAGTGCTGCGGTCCTGACGGATGATGACGATGTCGCCGTTGCTGTTCATGTCGAACATGGGGGGCTGGAAGGAGCCGCTGCCGGTCGCGGTGCCCCCAACAAAGCGCCAGTCCTGACCGCCGACATTCACGATGTCGGTCGGAGAGGAGGGGGTGACGGTGCCGGCGGGATCGGCCGTGATGATCACATAGCCGTTGCTGTAGCCGTTGCCACCGGCCGCGGCGGAGTCGAGCTGATCGACGATGATGTAGAGGGGATTGACTCCGCCGCCGAAAGAGAAGGCGCCACTGCTGTAGCCGACGCCGTAGGCGATGTGCTCGGTGCTGGTGCTGCCGTCGGTCACGGCCTGGAGGACCGGCGGGGTGAAGCGGATGTTGCCGTCAGTGGAACCGGCGAGGCGGGGCGTGTTGGAGACGGGCCACTGGTGGGACTTGGAGAGGATGCTCTGCGGCGGTCCATACTCGCCCGCGGCGGTCCATGCGAAGACGCCAGTGCCGATGAGGCCCGAGCCGCCGTCGAAAGTGGACTGAGCGAAGACGAGTTGTCCGTTGGAGCGCGAGATGGCAGTCGGGGTTGACAGGAAGGCGCTGCCGGGTCCGTCGATGCCCTCGGGGCCGAAGCTCGGGCCCTTCAGCAGACCGAAGCCCGAGCCGTAGCGGGCCTCGTTCTGGTTCGAGGTGTTGGAGGGATTGACGATGTTCGTCTGATTGGGGACGAGGTAGGACTCGTTGGGCGTGCTGGGATAGCCGGGGCCGTGGCCGGTGAGCAGGTTGATCGACTCGATGTTGTTCTGCTCGCCGTTGTTGCGGAAGTTGGCCCGCCAGATGGCGACGCCGTTGTTCAGGATCTCGCCGAAGGTGTTGCTGCGACCGTTGTCAGCCGGCGGTGCGGCGTCCGCATACGGGAAGCTGGGGGTCCCGAAGAGCGCGATGCGACCTCTGAATGTCTCATCGACAAAGATGTTGTTCGAGAGGCCGCTGTTGTTCCGTCCGAAGGTGGCGATGTAGCCGCGAATGTTTTGCTGGAGGTCCGGGATCGCGCCTCCTGGGCGGAAGGTCGAGAAGCCGCCGACGGGCTCGCCGTCGACGCTGTTGATGACCGGGGCGTTGAAGATCTCGGCGACGGCGTGGCTCACCACCGGTGCGGTGATAACGACATTCGGGAACGAGCCCGAGCCGTAGAGCAGGAAACTCGACTTGTCGAGACGGAAGGTGCCCGCCTGGGCGGCGGCATCAGTTGCCTGTGCATCAAAGGTGGGATTCGCGCTGGGGGTAACGGGGGCGATTTTCGCGGCCATCGTGGTGCCCGCGAGGGCGACGATGACGCCGGCGGCTGTCAGCCGCTTAGTCCAGACCTGCAGCATGTCTTGCTCTCCTCGATCAGTGTGAACGATCTTGCTCTGTCGGGCCGCAACGGCGGCCCGAACACTCTGAAAAGACTAGCAGCGCTTCGGGCGGTCTCCCCCCCGTGACTGCCGATATCACGAAAACTTCGCGCTTCGCTATACCTTGACGCACCCCGGCGGAGATGCAAGCCCAAGGCCATGAGAACATGGGGAAACCACCTAGAGTGGGGGCCAAACAACCGCCCGGACGAAAAAAAGGACACCCAATCGGGGTGTCCTTGTGAAGATGCGTTGACCTGTAAAAATGGGGAAGATCGTCAGTTGATCGCGTCGCCGGCGTCGTAGTACTGGAGCGAGACTTCGGTCGCACCGGCTCCACGGAAGATCGAGCCGGTGGGGTACCACAGGGCGGGGTTCTGGACCTGCTCACGATCGAGGGTCTCGACATGGCCGTCCCAGAAACCCGCGTTGATGCGACCGCTGTGGCGGTAGGCGAGCCGGTCTGAGAGGCCTCCGGATGCCTCGAAGTTCCCATAGTTGATGGAATTCTGCAGGATGGGGGGCTCGGCGAGGAAGGCGCCGTAGCGCTGCATCGCGGGGGCGACCCAGATGCCGACATCGACCCGGTAATTGGCGTCGGAGAGATCGACGAACCCGTCCGCGATGGCGACTTTCTCCGAGCCGCTGCCGATGGCGATGGTCCGGTTGTTCCAGGACTGGGGCAATTCGACGAGGTTGGCCATCTGTGTGAGTTGGCCAAAGGTGTTCGGGTTGAGCGAGCCGGGGGTATTGGGGCCGGGAACCTCGACGCCCGCGTACTGCCACGAGGTGGGCATGAAGAACGAGGGGGCGGGGACGGTGCCGCGCTCGTTCAGGACATCGTTGAACCGCTGGGTGGCGTTCTCGACGCGATCGGTGCCGATCTGCTCCCTCTGGGAGGGGTCGGCGAAATCGTTGAGGATCTCGATGAATCGCTGGGCGCGGTCGGAGGACATGCCCTCGCCGTTGAGGGCGGGGGCGATCCAGTCGAAGTTCTGGACGGGGAGCTCGGGGGAGCGGTCGAGGCGCAGTGCCTCGGTGCCGCCCTGCTGCTGCTCAAGGCGTCTCCCGCTGGTGTTGAGCCCGGGGATGCGGTCGCTGTTCTCGGCGGTGTAGGTGGCCATGCCGATGAGCATCTGGCGCTGGAGACTGGCCCCCTGTGCTTGGCGTGCGGCGGCTCGAGCCGAGCCCAGAGACGGGAGGAGTACGCCGATCAGCAGAGCGATCACCGCGATCACGACGAGGAGCTCG
>REDD01000242.1 GCA_007693725.1 Phycisphaeraceae bacterium | reverse complement strand
CTTCGGCTACAATGCCGCGACCGACACCTACGGTGACCTGGTCGAGATGGGTGTCATCGACCCGGCCAAGGTGGTGCGCATCGCCCTTCAGAACGCGGCGTCCGTGGCTGCACTGCTGCTGACCACCGAGTGCGCGATCGTCGAGAAGGCGAAGGACGACAAGGACGGCGGTGGCTCGTCGGGCGGCGGCATGGACGACATGTACTGAGCCGCTTCGAGCGGCTGACCTTCGGCAGCGGTGTTGCTTCCGCTGGGGTCAAGCCGCGGGTGAAGGACGCGCGGGGACCTGGTCGACGGCCGGTCCCCGCGCCGTGTTTTGCGACGGGCCGCGCGGGTGGGTGCGCGGTTGGGGGGGCTGCGGCGTCTTGACAGCCGATCGCCGTACCGCGACAACCGCGGCACCGGCGTTGCATGCGCGCCACGACGCGTCGCCGGTGGGCCTGTCACTCGACCCCCGCGCTGGTGCACCACATGGAAAAGTTCGTCATCGAGGGGGGCGTCCCGCTGCAGGGCGAGGTTCGCCCGGGTGGTTCGAAGAACGAGGTCCTGCCGGTGCTTGCGGCCACGTTGCTGACCGAGCAGCCGGTGGTGCTCGAGAACGTGCCGCGGATCGAGGATGTCCTTGTGATGATCGACATCCTTGTGGAGCTCGGGGCGACCGCGCATTGGCAGGGAGAGAATACGCTCGAGATCGACACGTCCGGTGTTCGCGGGGGGCAGGTTCCCCGGGAGCAGTCACGTCGTCTGCGGGCCTCGATTCTGCTGGCTGGGCCGCTGCTCGCCCGTTTCGGGCATGTTCGTTTGCCTCCGCCAGGGGGGGATGTCATCGGCCGTCGCCGTCTGGATACGCACTTTCTGGGACTTGCGGCGCTCGGGGCCACGGTGGAGGTGGAGGAGGACTTCGAGCTTCGCACCGCTGGTCTGGAGGGCACGGACATCTTCCTGGACGAGCCGTCGGTGACGGGGACGGAGAATGTGCTGATGGCTGCGGTTCTGGCGCGGGGTCGGACGGTTCTTCGGAACGCGGCGTGCGAGCCGCACGTGCAGGGCCTGTGTCGGATGCTCAATACGTTGGGCGCACGCATCGAGGGGATCGGCTCGAACACGTTGGTGATCGACGGGACGAAGGGTCTGTGGGGCGGCCGCCATCGGATCGGTCCGGACTATCTGGAGATCGGATCGTTCATGGGTCTGGCGGCGATGACCCGCTCTTCGCTGGTGATCCACGACATCGTTCCGGACGACATGCGAATGATCTTCCTGGTCTTTCGGAAGCTCGGCATGCAGTTCACCGTCCGGGAGGGGTCGGTGCAGGTGCATGGGGACCGTCCGTTGTTGATCCAGAACGATCTGCTCAACCAGATCCCGCGGATTGACGATGCGCCGTGGCCGATGTTTCCGACGGACATGATGTCGATCGCGATCACGGTCGCGACGCAGGCGGAGGGCACGGTCATCTTCTTCGAGAAGATGTTCGATGGCCGCATGTTCTTCACGGACAGCCTGGTCGGGATGGGAGCGCGGATCATCCTGTGCGATCCCCACCGGGTGGTGGTGACGGGGCCGGCACCGCTGGTGGGGGCGACGCTGGAGTCTCCGGATGTCCGGGCGGGCATGGCGCTTGTGCTGGCGGCGCTGACCGCTCGGGGGACGAGCACGATCTACAACATTCGCCATGTGGATCGCGGCTACGAGCGCGTGGAGGAGAAGCTCAAGGCCCTCGGCGCCCGGATCGAGCGCGCGCCCGCCTGAGTGGAACCATCGTGTTCGCGGCGTTTTCGGGTTACCGTGCGGGCCGTTCGGGTGCGCCGGAGGCGACCGCGGCGCGGTCGAGCTCTTCCTGGAGTTTCTTGGCGAGTGCGTACAGGGGCGCCTGGGAGCCGACGCCGAGCACGGTGTGGTGGGGCTCGGGGGGGGTGTCTTCGACGGGGGTGTGGGGTTCGTTGCCATAGACGAGGGCCATGACCGGGTCGCTGGCGTCGTGGCGTCGGAGCTTCAGGCGGGAGAGGTAGAGGTGGTCGGGGTTGGCGGGGATGCTCCAGCGTTCTTCCCCGGAGCGACGGTCGAGGCAGGTGAGCTGTTGGGTGGTGGTGTCGAGGACGACGGTCCAGGGGGCCCATCGCCCGCCGCGCCGCATGCGGAGCAGGAGGGCGAAGGCGGCGAGGCTGATCGAGAAGGCGGCGGCCATGAGCAGGGGCCCGGGTATGGCGGTGGTCCCGGCGGCGAGGAGGCTTGCGCCGACGGCCACGGTGGTGGCGGCCAGGGCGAGCATCACGACGAGACAGCCGCCCTGGGGCTCTCCGCCTTGGACGCGAAACGTGTAGCGCGGTGGGGAGGCGTCGAGGTTGAGCATGGGCCGGGGCAGGAGCGGGGAGGTTGGGGCGCCGTCGCGGGTGCGGTGAGCGGAGGGGCAGCGCGGGGGGTTGGGTGTGTGCCGAAGTCGCCCCGGACGTTGCACGCCGGGGACCCACAGGCTAGGGTGCGGTGGGTCAGGGGGGAAGAGGGGCGTGCGTTCAACGTGGGTGATGTGTCCGGATCGAGGAAGGAGTGAGCCATGGCGCTGCTGCAGGGGAGGGATCTGGTCGCGACGTTTCGGGCTTCGGCGTGGCCGGACAGCCATTCGGTGCAGACGTTCATCCAGGCGGCCGGCGCTCCGCAGGCTGCGGATCTGGTTCAGATGCTCTCGGTGCTGGTCGATCCCAAGGCGATGGCGGAGGGCAAGCCGCACGCGTTGCGGGTGGCGGTCTTCGGCAAGGTGGCCGAGCGGGTGGGAGATCGCTCGTTGTTCGTTCCGTACATTCGGGCTTTGCGGCAGGGGGATACACGGGTTCGGCAGATTCTGGTGCAGCTTCTTCCGCTGGTCAATGATCCGGGTCAGCACGGGCAGCTGGTCGGTCTGATGAAGGAGCCGGACTTCGAGTTGCGTCGGCAGGTTGCGGAGTTGATCGGCCGGATCGGTTCGCAGACGACGTTCGAGGAGCTGGGTCGGTTGTGCCGTCGGGCGGACTTCATCGGTCGCCGTGAAGCGCTGGAGGCGTTGGCGGCGTTGGGGGGCACGCGGGCGCTTCCGGCGATCCTGGGTGTGCTGCAGTCGGGTTCGGAGGAAGAGCGGATGTTCGCTCTGGGGCTCCTTCGCCGGTTGTTTCGGGACGGGGAGCTGGCGGTTCCGCCGGATACGTTCGATGTGCTCGAGTCTCTGATCCGGGATCCCCGCGAGTCGATCTCGATGGCTGCGATGCGGGTCGTGAGCGAGATCGCGAAGGAGGATCAGTATCTGGCGACGCTGGAGCGTCTGGAGGGCAGTTTGCGTCCCGCGGTTTTGCGGACGGCGATCCTGGGGATGGGGCGGTTTCGCAGCGGTCGTGCGCTTCGCAAGCTCCGGGGGTTGTATCGGACGAATCCGCGTTCGGTGAAGCTGTCGGTTCTGGAGACGCTGCAGCGGGTGGGTGGGGAGGAGTCCCTGGACCTGTTGGCGGAGGCGTTGAACGCGAAGCACCTGAACGTTCGGATGAAGGCCGCGGAGGTGCTCCAGGCGCTCAGTAAGCGTGGCGAGGTCGATGTGGCGCGTACGGTGATCTGGCTGCTGCGCAGTCGGGATCAGGACGTGCGCCGTCTGGCGGCGGAGGTGGCGCGCAGCGTGAAGGACGAGGCGGGGGTCTTCTGGCCGCGACTTCTGGCGTTTCTCCGGGACGAGGACTGGTGGGTGCGCGAGCGGATCACGGATGCTCTGGCCGAGCTGGCGGGGACCCAGTTGACGCGCTATGCCTACACGTTCCTGGACGAGGAATCGCCTGTGCTGCGGCGTTTTGGGGTGGATATGCTGATTCGGCTTCGGGACCCGGCGTCGCTCGGTCGGCTGGTTCGCCAGGCGCAGACGGACGACGATTGGTGGGTGCGTGAGCGGAGCGTCGAGGCGATCGGGTTGCTCGGCGATCGGCGGGCGGTGCCCTACGTGATCGACCTGATGCAGAAGGTGCCTGAGATGCAGCTCATCGGTCTGGAGGCGCTCGAGCAGCTCGGGGGGCCGGACGCGTCGGCCTATGTGGCGCACCTTCTGTCGCAGGAGGTGTGCAAGGCAGATGCTGTGCTTCGGCTGCGCACGCTGGAGTGTCTGGCGAAGATCGGGACGGCGGGGGACAGCGACTCGGTGGAGGGGCTGCTTCAGGATGACGATCAGCGCGTGCGGCAGCTCGCGACGGATCTCCTGTTGCGGTGGTCGGTTCTCGAGAGCGCGTTTCAGGCGCAGAAGACGCTGGCCGGGGGGCTTTCGAGCCTGGACCAGATTCTGCTGCTCGCGCGCCAGGCGAGTGCGGATGACGTGATCCTGTCGGCGGGTCGGCCGCCCTACATCAAGGCGCTCGGGGCGGTGACGCCGCTGAACACAACGGTGCTGACGGGTGAACAGATCGAGGCGCTGATCCTGCCGTGTCTGACGGACACGCAGCGCGAGATGGTCGCGGCCCTCAAGGACATCGACTTCAGCCACGAGGTGAAGGGACAGAACTGGCGTTATCGGGTCAATGTCTTCTACCAGCAGACGGGTGTGGCAGCGGTCTTTCGGCAGATCAGCGAGGATCTGCCCCGGATGGAAGATCTCGGCCTTCCGGCGAAGGTCATGGAGTTCGGGGACTATTCGAACGGTCTTGTTTTGGTGGGCGGGCCGACGGGTTCCGGAAAGTCGACCACGCTCGCCGCGCTGATCGACCACATCAACCGCAAGTATCCTCGGCACATCGTCACCCTCGAGGATCCGATCGAGGTCATCCATCCTCCGCAGCGGGCGCTGGTCAACCAGCGGGAGGTGGGCCACCACACGAAGAGCTTCGAGAAGGCGCTTCGCTCGACCCTGCGGGAGGATCCGGACGTGATTCTGGTGGGCGAGATGCGCGATCTGGCGACGATCTCCTTTGCCATCACGGCGGCGGAGACGGGGCACCTGGTGTTCGGGACAGTCCATACGGTCTCGGCGGACACGACGGTGGACCGTCTGCTCAACGCGTTCCCGTCGGCACAGCAGCCCGCGGTCCGCTCGATCCTGGCGAACAGCCTGCGTGCGATCTGCTGTCAGCAGCTCATCCCGCGGGCGGACGGCACGGGCCGGGCTCTGGCCGTCGAGGTCATGATCAACAACGACGCGGTGGCCAACCTGATCCGCAAGGGCAAGACCTTCCAGCTCACGAGCGTGATCGCGACCGGTCGCGAGATGGGGATGCAGAGCATGGACCATGAGGTGCTGCGGCTGCTGCGGGCCGGGGAGATCTCGCCGGAGGAGGCGTATCTCCGTGCCCTCAACAAGAAGGAGTTCGAGTCCTATGTGATCGACTACCTCGAGCGCGGCGCCGAGGAAGCGGCGAAGGCCTCCACGGGCGTGCAGTAAGGGGAACACGATGGCGCGACTGGATTCCTTTCTCGAACTGGTCTCGGCACAGGGTGCCAGCGACCTCCACTTCTGCGCGGGGACCCCCCCGACGATCCGGCACGACGGCGAGCTGATGAAGCTCCCGTTTCGGTCGATGTCGGACGCGGAGGCCCGCCGGTTTCTCTACGAGGTCCTGACGCCGACCCAGCGCGCACGCTTCGAGGCGGAGCTCGAGCTCGATTTCGTGTATTCGATCCCGCAGCTCGGCCGGTTTCGGGCGAATTACTTCGTGCAGAGCCGAGGTGTGGGGGCCGTCTTCCGTGTGATCCCGAACTCGGTCCCCACCTTGGAGGCGCTGGAGTTGCCTCCCGCGGTCGGCAAGCTCATCCAGCACGGCAACGGCCTCGTGCTCGTGACCGGGCCGACCGGTTCGGGCAAGACGACGACCCTGGCTGCCATGGTCCACGAAATCAACCGGACGCGGCAGGCCCACGTGCTGACGATCGAGGACCCGATCGAGTACATCTTCAAGCCGGAGCGGAGTCTGGTGACGCAGCGCCAGGTCGGGATGCACGTGGACTCGTTCGCCGGGGCCCTGCGCTCGGCGCTCCGCGAAGCGCCGGACGTGATCGTCGTCGGCGAGATGCGCGATCTGGAGACGATCCAGCTCGCGATCAACGCGGCGGAGACCGGGACGCTTGTGATGGGCACGCTGCACACCAATACGGCGGCGACGGCGATCGACCGCATCATCGACACGACGCCGGAGGAGAGCCGAGATCAGATTCGGGCGACGCTTTCGGTGCTGGTCAAGGGGATCGTGGCCCAGCACCTCGTGCGTCGGTCCACGGGCGAGGGGCGTATTGCGGTCTGCGAGATCCTGCTGCACAATCACGCGGTGGCGCACATGATCCGCGAGGACAAGGTGCACCAGCTGGATGCCATTCTCGCCACGGCGGACGGTCGAGGTGAGCAGGGCCTCGGTCTTGACGTCTGCCTCTATCAGTATCTTCGGATGGGGTTGATCGACATGGACGATGCCCTGAAGGTGGCCAAGTCTCCGGAGCATCTGCGCAAGTTGGCGTCGCAGATCGTGGAGGAGTAGGACGATCCATGAGAGAGCAGCAGCGTCAGGCGAACCTGCAGCGCGCCCGCGCCCTCGCGGAGAAGGGCGAGACCGCCGCAGCGGTGGCGGCCTTCTCCGCCGCGGGAG